>JAZQIO010000033.1:0-27920 GCA_045541135.1 Clostridia bacterium | reverse complement strand
AAGGGGTGACCCGAGACAGTACGATGGTACGGCTCGGGGGAGGTTTGTTCATAGCAAGAAAAGAGTAATTTTATGAAAAATCGAACAATTTCGATTTTTCTACCTTGTTTTCATAAATTTAATTCGATTATTTTATTGATAATATCTTGCTTTTTGTTTTTTTCTTGCGTTCTGGACTTTTTTTACATTCCCTTTTAAAGTATTATTCAAATTTTACAAAAGTAAATCCTGCACCGTCAACAATTGCCTTTGCTTCGTCGGCAGTCATTTCGTGCTTTGAAGTGATGTTTGCAACCTTTTCTTCAAGGTTAACCTTACAAGATACACCCTTTACTTCGTTAAAAGCAGCCTCTACCCTTGCAGAACAATGTCCACATGACATACCGTCAACATATACTTTGTATTCATATTTTTTACCAAATAACATTTTATGTACATCTCCATTCAGTTAGTTTTAGCTAACCAAATTATACAACACAAAAAAACTTTTGTCAATACATGCGTATTGATTTAAAATAAAATATGTGGTATCATAGTCAACGGGTGATTTAATGAAATTTTTAATACAATTATTTTTTATTTTTTCAAAAATTGGGTTATTTACTTTTGGGGGCGGATATGCAATGTTCCCAATTTTAAAAAGTGAACTCATCGAAAAACGTGGATGGATTACAGAAGATGAGCTTTTGGATTACTATGCAATTGGTCAATGTACACCGGGAATTATAGCGGTGAACGTGGCAACCTTTGTAGGTAAAAAGCTAAAGGGGATTATTGGTGCTGCATTCACAACTGTAGGGGTTATATTTCCATCAGTTGTAATTATTACGTTAATTGCAACCTGTATCAATAACTTTGCTGACCTTTGGTTTGTCCAAAGTGCATTTTCGGGAATCCGTGTTGCAGTTATTGTGCTTATTCTTAATACAATAATATCAATGTGGAAAAAAAGTGTGCAAAAGCCTTTTGACTACATAGTTTTTTTATTTGCATTAGTACTGTCATTTTTCGACATACTTTCATCCGTGCTTGTAGTTGTTATAAGTGCCGTTGCAGGTATAATCTACACAATAAGCCGAAAGAACATAAAAAAAGGAGGTAATGAACAATGATAACTTACCTTCTTATGGCATGGGAATTTTTCAAAACCGGACTTTTTGCAGTAGGCGGTGGACTTGCAACCTTGCCATTTTTGCGCGAAATATCCTTAAAGTACAGTTGGTACACACTTTCCGAGCTTTCTAACATGATAGCAATAGGCAATGCTACTCCCGGACCAATTGGCGTAAATATGGCAACCTATGCAGGCTACTCCATCGGCGGTATTTTTGGCGGTATTTTAGCAACTATCGCAATGGTTTTGCCAAGTTATTTAATTATACTGATTGTTTCTTCCATACTGGATAAATTCCGTAACAGCATTTATGTTGAAGGGGCATTCAAAGGACTACGACCTGCTGTTGTAGCTATGATAACTGTTGCACTGTTGCAGCTTGGTCGGGAACTTTTTATAATTCCTGATGCCAAAACAATACTTCAAAGCATAAGCATAAAGCACATTATTCTATTTGTCGGAATATTTGCTCTTTCAAAAATCCAAAAGAAAAATAACATACTCTTATATATTGTAATTGGAGCCGTTGCAGGAATCATATTCAAAATGTAAATAGGAGGACATAAAGTCCTCCTATTAATAATTATCCATATTTTCCTTTAAAGTTTTTTTGTATTCTTCCACCACATTCTCCGGTGAAACCAAAGTCACTTTGTTACCCAACATAAATACCCAGCTGAAAAATGTTGGACTTATGTCCGCCTTTACGGTAACGGAGTATTTTTCATCACTTTCCTTACGAATATGTACCCTGTCACCAAAACGGTCTATTACAACGCCCAATATACTTTCATTGCACAAAAAGGTAACTGTTTCGGTTTTACCTCTGTACATATTAAAAACCTTTTTTGTATAGTCTGCAACATTAAAATCGCCATTTGTAACTTCTCTCACACTTACGGTTTTTTCGTCAAGTATTTTAATATCCGTCATTTTGTCAACGCGAAAATGTGTAACACCGTCATACTTCGGATAATGGGCAATGAGGTAATAATTATCATCCGAATATGTCATTGCATACGGACTTACTACATATTCATTGCCGTTATTTTTAAACTTTTTTTCACCGGATATATTGTAACTGTAATATCTGAAGCTTATTTTTTTATTTGAATTTACAGCATTGTGTAAAAAATCTATATTGAAATAAATTCTTTCATTAAAAGTTTTTACACGGTCCGAAATATAAACCTGACGTTGAAGCTCGGTTGCCTGATGTTTACTTGCAAGATTTTCAAGTTTTCTGATAAGCTCCGCACTTTTTTTGGCAGTTATAAACTTAGAAGCCTGTACACAGTCCACCAAAAGCTTAAGCTCCGGCAACTGAAAATCTCGACTACCCATATAATAAACATATTTATCGCGTTTTTCGGAAATTATATCAACACCTGCATTAACAAGTAACTCTATATCGCTGTAAATAGATTTCCTTTCGGCAGTTATCCCGTATCTTTCAAGCTCTGTCAAAAGCTGTGCCATAGTCATAGGATTATTTTCATCTGTCATTTCGTACAATATACGATATAAAAACCAAATTTTAAGCTTTTGATTCTTGTTTTTCGGCATTTTGAACTTCTACCTCTGTTCCGTTTTCTATTTCTTGTTTAGCTTTTTCCCGCTGTTCAAGCTTTGTGCTTACATAATCTTCAACAAGCTTCTTTATAACCACTACCAAAGGTACACCTACAATCATACCTATAAATCCGAATGCCATACCACACACTGTAACTGCAAACAAAATCCAGAAAGCAGACACCCCAATGTTATCGCTTAAAATTTTAGGACCGATTACGTTGCCGTCAAGCTGTTGTACAATAACTATGGTTATAAGTGCTATAAGTGCACTTTTCGGATTTATAATAAGCAAAATTACAACAACAGGTATGGCTGAAAATATAGGTCCGAAATACGGAATCATATTACCCACACCAATGATTATGCTGAATACAACGGCATATTCAATTCCGAAAATTTTAAAAATAATCAGACACATAATACCTATAATAGTACTATCAATAAGTTTACCGATTATAAATTTTTTAAATACCCCATTCGCCATTGTAAAGGCGTTAAGTATATAGTCTCCGCGACTTTCTGAAAAAGATGCTTTTATCAATCTTCTGAACCAGTTAAGCAGGCTTTCCTTTTCAGCAAGCATATATATAGCCATCATTATTGAAGTAAGTACATTTAACATACTGCTTCCGAATTCTACAACTCTGCTTACAACAATACTGTAAAAGCTCTGTATAAATTTATTCATAAAACCAAGTAATGATTCGTCAAACTTTATAGCGTCAAAGCTTTCAAATTTAATATTGGCGTTGGCAGAAACATAATCCACAAGCTGATTAATACCACTGTTATGACCAACTAACAAATTACTTATGTTATTTATAAGTTTTTTTACTGTATCCATCAAGAAGGGTAAAGCAAAATAAATACAAACTGCAACAAAAGCTACAACTACTACCAAAACTATAAATATAGCAAATCCTCGCCTCATTTTCAGTTTTCCGGTTAAAAACCTTACCATAACATCAAGCAGATACGCAATTACAATACCAACCATAATAGGTTTGAAAATTGAAATTACATAAAACATCTTTTCAGTTGCAAAAACGAAAAGAAAAATTATAACTACAGCTATGATAAGACCAATATAATTTTTATTTTTCAACTTTCCCATAAAAATTCACCAACCAATTTTAGTATGCCTTACCCCAATAAGTCATAGCCTTTGCAGGTTTACCGCAGCATACACATTTGTCGGAAATATGTTCCTGTTCAAAAGGCATACATCTTGATGACAAGCCTGCTTCTTCCTTGATTTTTTCTTCACACGCAAGGTCACCGCACCACATAGCTTTTACAAAGCCTGTCTTTTCTTCTGCACACTTTTTCAGTTCTTCAAAGTCTGTAACCTTATATGTGTTCTTTTCTCTTAAAGCCAAAGCTCTGTCAAACATATCCTGCTGAATTGTATCAAGAAGCTTTGTAACTGTTTCTTCAATATTGTCAAGAGATGCAACAATCTTTTCCTGATTGTCACGTCTTACCAAAACGCACTGGTTATTTTCAATATCCTTAGGACCTATTTCAAGTCTTAAAGGTACACCCTTCATTTCATATTCGCTGAACTTCCAGCCCGGTGATTTGTCGGAATCGTCAAGCTTAACGCTTACAACCTTTTTAAGCTTAGCAAGAAGCTCGTTAGCCTTGTCAAGTACACCTTCCTTCTTCTGTGCAATAGGTACAATGATAAGCTGCTGCGGAGCAATCTTCGGAGGAAGTACAAGACCGTTGTTATCACCGTGCATCATAATGATTGCACCGATAAGTCTTGTGGATACACCCCATGAAGTTTCGTGAACATACTGTAATTTGTTATTTCTGTCAGTAAACTGAATGTCGAAAGCTTTTGCAAAGCCGTCACCGAAGTAATGTGAAGTACCTGCCTGCAAAGCCTTACCGTCGTGCATCATACTTTCGATAGTATATGTCTGTTCAGCACCTGCAAATTTTTCCTTATCTGTCTTTTGACCTTTAATTACGGGAATAGCAAGATAATTTTCGCAGAAATCAGCATACACATTAAGCATTCTCTGTGTTTCTTCAATAGCATCCTCTGCAGTTTCGTGAACTGTATGACCTTCCTGCCACAAAAATTCAACAGAACGAAGGAAAGGACGTGTTGTCTTTTCCCATCTTACAACAGAGCACCACTGATTATAAAGCTTTGGTAAATCTCTGTATGAATGAACAATGTTTGAATAGTGGTCGCAGAAAAGTGTTTCAGATGTAGGACGAACACACATTCTTTCCTGCAAAGGCTCACTGCCGCCGTGAGTAACCCATGCAACTTCCGGCGCAAAGCCTTCTACATGGTCCTTTTCCTTCTGCAACAAGCTTTCGGGAATAAACATAGGCATATACACATTTTCGTGTCCCGTTTCCTTGAACTTGCCGTCAAGTATTTTCTGAATATTTTCCCATATTGCATAACCGTAGGGGCGGATAATCATACAGCCTCTTACGCTTGAATATTCAATAAGCTCTGCTTTTTTTACAACGTCTGTATACCATTTTGCAAAATCCACATCCATAGATGTAATTTCTTCTACAAATTTTTTCTGTTTATCCATTTTAATTCAATCCTTTCTTAACATAAGAATAATTTTACATTAAAAATACGTAAATGTCAAGAAAAACGGCAGTTTTTCAACTTTACAAATTACTATTGAAAAGAGGGAATATTTTTGTTATAATATACAACATAAACTTAGAAAAGGAGTTAAAAATATGTCTGATAAAAAGAAAACTTCAACAAGCAAAAAAAATGAAAAAAATGATATGACTAACATAATTATTGCCGTAATAACCGCTGTGATAATTGTTGCAACTATATGTATTGCACTTGTAGTGTGGAAGACATCACCGTCAACCCAAAACAGCAACACAATCCCTCAGGTAAATCACGAAGCTACTCCGGAAGAAATGATAAAAACATATGATGAAGTATCCGAGACAGGTACTGTTTCAAAGGCAGATTCTAAGGTATATAATTACTTTATGTCACACTATCAGGATGACTACTACCTTGTAAATGAAGTAGAATACTCAATAGTAGATAATATAAGCGGTCAATACTCAGAGTATTACGAAACACATATACGTGCATATTCTTCGGACGGATACCTTTACAGCAACAAAATATTAGCTTCCTACGATGAAAAGGACTATACAAGCTCTTCCGAGGTTGTATTAAGAACTCCTGAAAAAAATTATCTGTTGTATCCCGATTTTAAACATTATATGGAATATGAGTCTACACCTTATACCAACACCATAAGTTTCCCTGTTGATGAATTCAAAACCGGTACCATAAAAATAAACGGTCGTGACTATTATTATGAAGAATACTCGGACAACTCTATAACATACCGTTATTGCTTTGACGAAAACAATGATCTTTTGTATAACATTGCTTCATCATCTACAGGCACAATTACAACAAGATACATTGAGTATTCAAAGAATGTAGACTATTCATTATTTGAAATTCCGGAAGGCTATACATTGGTATCACAATAATGTGATTTTACAAGCTTTTCCTTCCGACTGCGTGTCATTGCCTTTATTTCCCGCTCTCTTTTAAGGGCAGAGGATTTATCGGCAAATTCTTCAACATACACAATTTCAAGCGGCGGGTGCGACCTTGTATATTTGGCTCCCTTGCCGCTTTTGTGTTTATCAAATCTTTTTTTGACATCGGTGGTGTATCCGCAGTACAAACTGCCATCAATGCATTTTAACAAATATACATAAAACATTAATTTTTCAATCCTTCTGAAAACGCTTTTGTTGTTTCGGGTGTTTCGTCAAACCAATAGGGTCTTGCAAGATGTTTATAGGTTTCCGGCCGAGGATCAAGGTCTGCGCTGTTAAACCAGAATGCCATCTTGATATTGGGATAATTTTTAATATCCCGGAACATATCGTTAATCCACTGAACTTTATCTCCACCTACAGAGCTTGATGCAAATTCCGTAATAATCCACGGAAACTGACCGTATATTCCAATATAATTTTGTGATATTGCAGAATATATTTCATCAAAGGTTCTCCATCTTTCACCATTTAATTCTGCATAATAGGTGCCTGTATTATATCCTGTTATACCGAATATCTGTACATATTCATTTCCGGGATAATATGCAATGGATGTATTGTAACCGTTTGGAGGAAAGCTTTCGTCATTGGGATTAAAAATCCATATAGCATTGTTTACTCCTTCTTCCTCGAAAATATCGTAAATTCTCCTCCACGCCTGAACATAAATTTCAGGATCGGTCATACATGCTGCTCCGCTATAGCTTGTCCAGTCAGAATTCATTTCATTATTCAGTCTGAAAAGCACCGGGTGTCCGAAATCCCTTATATCCCCTGCCATTTTTCTTATTTTCTCATCACATAAACCGTCAATTACATCAAATACCGGATTTTTACCGTTAAGATCCTTATTCATTTCCGTAGAAGTCTGCAAGGTAAGCTCTACAACCTTACCCTCGGCGTATGCACTTTTCATACCCTCTACGGGAATTTCCGTAAACAGATAAGCGTATTCCAATACACCTTCAAATTTTGTTCCGGCTTTTTCTTCCAGAATTTTTATATCCTCAAGATTATTACTTTCTATTGCATGAGGTGTATAAATTCCCCATTTGCATTTTTCTGAAGACACAATTTCATTATAAAGTGCCCTTGTTTCCTGAGTCCAGTTTTCCGGAAGCTCTGGTTTAAAATCCGTAAAAGTACTTGAAATGTCCTTTACTTTTACATCTGTACGCAAGGATTCAAGCGTATTGTACACCTCTTTCATAAGAGAATCATCATACACTGCACTTTTAAACATTATTCGGTAAAACATATTTGTTTCTGTGTAAACATAACAGTACACATACGTATTATATTCAACATTGCTTCCCTCTGCGGGAGTACGTGTCAAGGCAATTACCTGTACAGGAAACCCACTTCTGTTACTTTCTGTATTTTCATGAATCGTGATATTATTTTCGCTGAGATATTTTTCGTCAAGCAGATACTTGTTTATGGCATCTTTTACATATGCTCTGCTGTTTTCAACGCCGTTACCGTTTGTGGAAAATTCCTTTGAAACAGTAGCAGTAAAGTTATTACACTTTACATTTATATATTCCTGCGCTGCTGTAAAATCCTACTGTGCGTCTGCAGGAAATTCCAGAGAAAATCCACGTGAGTGGTTAATAAGAGTACTTCTGCCTTTAAAAACCCTTATCTCTCTTATGTCGCTGTTTTCAAAATCCAGATTCCAAAAATTTTCACATAAAACATTATTCTGATACAACCTGTATTCAGGGAAAACATCCGGTAAAATACGGTTTAGCTGATTGCTTAAGCTATACTTTAAAGACATATTGTTCTTTACTGCAATATATCCCGAACATAACAGCACAACCAGAACAAGAAACAAGCTTAAAAATTTATGTTTTAATATATTTTTAAATAAAGTTTTAATTTTTTCCATAAATTTCTCCTCCGGATCACTTAGAGTTTATCATAGTTTAAACGTACTGTCAAATTCAAAAAAACGGCAACAGATATGTAAAGCTACCTGCCGCCGTAAGTAATTCAAAGTTCAAGTCCCTGCATATTTTCATTTAATTTTTCAAGCGCATGTTTTTCAATTCTGGATACATATGAACGGGAAATATTAAGTTTTTTTGCAATTTCTTTCTGTGTATATTCTCTGCCGTCCGCAAGTCCGTAACGCAAAATTATTATAATTCTTTCTCTTTTATCAAGAACTCTGTTCATAATTCTCGCCAAAGACCCTTTTACCAGCTTAAGATTTACAGTATCAAGTATTTCGTCCTCATCATTGCTTAAAATATCATTGAAGGTTATTTTGTTGCCTTCACTGTCAGTACCTATCGGCTCATCTATAGATATTTCATTTTGAATTTTCTTGCCTGAACGTACCGCCATAAGTATTTCATTTTCTATACACCGCGAAATATATGTGGACAGCTTTGTTTTTTTATCAAAATTGTAACTTGAAATACCCTTAATAAGTCCTATTGTGCCTATTGAAACAGCATCGTCACAGTCTTTGAAAACACTTGTGTATTTTTTTGCTATGTGTGCAACAAGACGTAGATTATGCTCAATAAGTTTGTTTTTTGCAGATTGGTCGCCGTTTTTATATTTCAGCAACAATTCTTCTTCCTCTTTTTTACCCAATTGCTTAGGGAAAGAATTCACATTGGCCATATAGCCCATAAGCACAAAAAGTTGTTTTAAAAGCAGTTGTATAAACACATAAATCACCTCATTTAATCTGTATGCAAGTTGCGGTAACACTTATACAAAACAAATGCACAAAATGTTTTTTACATAAATCCAATTTTTTCTACCTATTTAAATATTGACTTTTATTCAAGCTATGATATAATAAACTTTGTATGAAGATTTTTAAAAGGAGTGTAATGAATGGGTATTAACAACACCACTCTTCAGGCGACAATGATTTTACTTCCGTTTTTAGTTGCGGCTTTTTTGCGTTTTATGAAATCCGAAAACGCACGCAGGATTTTTGCATACGGCGGTTGCGGAATAATCATTGCCTCTGTTATTACGTTTGCAGTGAGATTTTTTATAAACGGTTCGGAAGCGACGTACATATTAAAATCTGCACCGGCAGCAGACAAGCTTATGCTTATTATTGAATTTTTGCTGATGATTTTAATAGTCGCATTAAGCTTTAAACATAAAAAATATTATGTTTCTTTGTTATCAATTTCACAAACTTTGCTGATAGCATGGTTGGAGCTTAGTCATCCTTCGGAGGCAAAATTCCACCTTTTAGCAGATAAACTTACTGTTATTATGTGTATTATAATTGGTGTTGTAGGTTGTCTTATATGCATATATGCCATTGGCTACATGAGAAGATACCATCACCACCACACTGAATACAAAGACATACGAACATTCTTCTTTCCCATGCTTTTTGTATTCATAGGTGCAATGTTTGGTCTTGTACTTTCAGACAATCTTATATGGATATACTTTTTCTGGGAAATAACAAGTATTTCTTCATTTCTTCTTATCGGCTACACAAAAACCGAAGAAGCGATAAACAACTCATTCCGTGCTCTTTGGATGAATTTGTTAGGTGGTCTTGGATTTGCAATAGCAATTGTTATAGCTCATCTTAAATTCCATATTGTAAACCTAAGTGATTTACTTACAAAAATTCATGATTCAATTACAACGGATGAATACAATATCCTTGTGGTTATAATTATACTTCTTGCCTTTGCGGGTCTTACAAAATCTGCTCAGATGCCATTTTCAAAATGGTTATTGGGCGCAATGGTTGCACCCACCCCTACGTCAGCACTTTTGCACAGTGCAACAATGGTTAAAGCAGGTGTATATTTGTTGCTTCGACTTGCTCCTGCTCTTAACGGTAATGTTGCAGGCACAATGGTTGCATACATAGGCGGAATAACCTTCCTTATAACAAGTATGATTGCAATAAGTGAAAGCGATGCAAAAAAGGTATTGGCGTATTCAACAATTTCAAACCTGGGTATTATAACGGCCTGTGCAGGATGCGGAACGGAAGCAACAGTGTGGGCAGGCATACTTCTTATGATGTTCCATGCAGTTTCAAAATCAATGCTTTTCCAGGCTGTAGGTGCAATTGAAAATGCAAGAGGCAGTCGTGATATTGAAGATATGCACGGTCTTATAAAAATGCTTCCCGAGCTTGCTGTTGTTATGATTATAGGTATATGTGCAATGTTCCTTGCACCTTTTGGTATGCTTGTTTCAAAATGGGCGGCACTTAAATCTTTCATAGATTCAGGAAACATTATTCTTGTATGTTTTATTTGTTTTGGCAGTGCCACAACAATGGTTTACTGGACAAAATGGCTTTGTAAGGTTCTTGCGTGCACTCCGCACACAACTACATATGACGATATAACAACAAGTGGACAGTGGTTTTCTCTGAAACTTCACTCTGTACTTACAATTGTGCTTTGTGCATCATTTCCGCTTATTGCAAAAACTGTTTTAGAACCGCTTATTGAACGTATGTTCCACCTTGAAAGCACAAGTGTTCTTGCTTTAAGTGATATGATTATTGTTGTAATTATGCTTGTAATTATTTTTGCTGTACCTTTGGTTTCGATATTTCTTACAAAGCATATCAAAGCTGAAAATTCACTTAACTATCTTGGCGGTATCAATATGGGTGACAATAAAACTTTTGAAGATTCATTCCACAACAACAGAAAGCTGTATCTTTCAGGTTGGTATATGGAGGGAATATTTTCAAATGCCAGATTATGGTTCCCCACAGCATTTGTTAGTGCTGCAATTATTATAATTACAATCGCAATGGCAATAGGAGGTGCTTTATGATGCATTTTAATACAACCGGTATTATATGTGCAATTTTATATTTTATTTTAGCCCCTTTTGCAGGCGGCCTTTTAAATGGCATAGACAGAAAGCTGACAGCACGTATGCAAGGCAGAAAAGGACCTTCAATCCTACAGCCTTTTTATGATGTGCACAAGCTTATAAAAAAAGATGTTCTCAGAATCAACAATATGCAGTACATTTTTGTATGGGGATTTTTGATTCTTGTAATCATTACCGGTGTAATGTTCTTTGCAGGAGCCGACCTGCTTTTGGTATTCTTTACATTAACAACCGCAGCTATGTTCCTTGTTCTGGAAGCATCCACAACAAACACCCCATACTCTGTATTGGGCTCACAGCGTGAAATTGCACAAATGCTTTCATACGAACCTATGGTTTTGATTACAGCAGTCGGTTTTTATATGGCAACAGGCTCTTTTCATGTTGCCAAGATAATTACTGCAGATATCCCTGCTGTAGTGTACCTGCCCGGTGTGTTCTTCGGATTTCTTTACATCCTTACAATAAAGCTTCGCAAATCACCTTTTGACATAAGCACATCACACCATGCTCATCAGGAGCTTGTAAAAGGTATTACAACGGAACTTTCAGGAAAAATGCTTGCCGTAATTGAAATTACACACTGGTATGAAAATGTATTTTTAATGGGTGTTATAGGTCTTTTCATTGTGCATAACGCGTGGTGGAGTATTCCTCTTGCAATTTTGGTAATTGCAATTGCATATTTCATAGAAATACTTATTGATAACACAAGTGCCCGTGTCAAATGGGATGTTATGTTCAAATCCTCATGGATAATTACAATAGTGGCAGGTGTTCTCAATATTGTTGTATTGCAGATACTGTTGCCAATTCTTAAGTAGGAGGAAAAAACATGTCTAATATTGGAAGATCACCATGGATAATGCATTACGACGGCTCAAGCTGTAACGGATGTGATATAGAAGTTTTAGCATGTCTTACACCTGTTTATGATGCAGAGCGCTTTGGCGTAATAAATACAGGCAATCCAAGACATGCAGATATATTACTTATAACGGGCGGTATCAACACCCAGAACAAAGAGGTTGTTGAACAAATTTACGCCCAGATGCCTGACCCAAAGGTTGTTGTTGCAGTAGGTATATGCGCCTGCAACGGCGGTGTGTTCAAAGAATGCTACAACATCTTAGGCGGTGCAGACAAAGCTATACCGGTAGACCTTTACGTTCCCGGTTGTGCCGCAAGACCTGAAGCAATCATTGACGGCGTTGTAAAAGCTGTTACACTTTTAGACGAAAAGTACAAAAAGAAAAAGTCTGAAAAGGAGAATTGATATGAAAGAAAATTATCAGCTTATAGTTATAGATCCCGCAGATTTAACAACCAAAGTTTTAGAAGAAAGAAGAAAAAACAACCGTCTTATACAAATTTGTGCAGTAAGCACTGAAGGCGGTTACGAGCTTTCCTACTCCTTTGCAGAGGGATATGATTTCAGAAATTACAGACTAATAATTGCTGAAGATGTAGAAATACCCAGTATTTCAGACCTATTCCCTTCAGCGGCACTTTATGAAAATGAAATGAAAGAGCTTTTCGGCGTAAACATTCAGCACATCAGTCTTGATTACCAAAACAAGCTATATAAAATTGATGTGGAAACACCGTTTAAAAAGTAAGGAGGTAAGGTTATGGGAAAAAGAACTATAGTACCTTTTGGTCCACAACATCCGGTACTTCCGGAACCTATTCATCTTGACCTGGTTATGGAAGATGAAAAGGTTGTTGAAGCAATACCATCTATCGGCTATGTACACCGCGGATTGGAAAAGCTTATTGAAAAAAGAGATTTTAATGACTATTTATATGTTATAGAAAGAATATGCGGCATATGCAGTTATATGCACGGTATGGGATACTGTGAGGCATTGGAAAGAATTTTCGACGTTGAAATCCCCGACAGAGCAAAATACCTGCGTACAATATGGTGCGAAATGTCAAGACTCCACAGCCATATGCTTTGGCTTGGTCTTTTGGCAGATGCATTTGGCTTTGAAGCACTTTTCTACCAATGCTGGAGAATGAGAGAAAAAATACTTGATATGTTTGAAGCCTCAACGGGCGGACGTGTTATATTCTCCGTTAATAAAGTCGGCGGTGTTCTTAAGGATATGGATGCTGAAATGCTTGCAACCTTCGTTAAAATGTTTGACGAAATGGAATCTGATATCAGAAAGCTTACAGATGTATTCCTTACAGACAAATCAGTAATTTCAAGATTAAAAGGCATAGGTATACTAAAAAAAGACGATGCCGTAAATCTTGGTGCAGTTGGTCCTATGCTTCGTGCAAGCGGTGTGGAATATGATGTAAGAAAGCTTGGATATGCGGCATACGACAACATAGATTTTAAAATTAT
Organism: Clostridia bacterium; assembly: GCA_045541135.1. Classification (GTDB taxonomy): domain Bacteria; phylum Bacillota; class Clostridia; order Monoglobales; family Firm-18; genus CAZNKU01. Next base: position 14,409 of record JAZQIO010000033.1, on the reverse strand, counting down.
CACAAGCAACAACTGTGACAGCTTTGCAAGATGCGAAGTACGTATTGGCGAAATATTCCAGTCTTTTGACATTATACGACAGGCAGTTAAACAGATACCGGACGGTGATATTGTAACAAAAATCACAGGTAATCCGGACGGTGAAGCATTTGTACGTGTTGAACAACCACGAGGCGAGGCTATATACTACGTAAAGGCTAACGGAACAAAATTTTTGGAACGTGCAAGAGTAAGAACACCTACATTTACAAACCTTAGTCCATTAGTTAAAATTTTACAGGGCTGTGACTTTGCAGATGTGCCGATTTTAATTCTTACAATCGACCCTTGCGTAAGCTGTACGGAAAGGTAAGGTGTCTTTAAAATGTCAAAATTTTTAAGTTTTGCAGGTCATGCCTTATCTAACCTGTTCCACAAACCGGTAACAAGTAAATACCCTTATGTTAAAAACGAATTTACGGAAAGAACACGCGGAAGTATTCAAATTAATATAGACGACTGTATTTTCTGCGGTATGTGCTCCAGAAAATGCCCCTCCTCCGCCATTACGGTGGACAAGGCAACAAAGACATGGTCGATTGAACGTATGGGTTGTGTGCAGTGCTCCTACTGTGTAATAAGTTGTCCAAAAAAATGTCTTAGCGTAGACAGAAATTACACAGAGCCAAGCAGTACAAAAACCGTAGACACATACCAAGGTAAAATTGAAGAAGTAAAAACAGCTCACACAGGCGGAGAAGTAAAATTCAAAGCAGAAAACTGTGTATATTGCACACTTTGTGCGAAAAAATGCCCTGCAGGTGCAATCACTGTGGACAGAGCTGAAAAGAAATGGGAAATCAACAAAGATGAATGTATAAAGTGTGGTGCATGTGTGGAAGCATGCCGCAAGGATGCACTTTATATGGAATAATATTGGAGGTTTAAAATGCACGAACATCACGAGGCGTGCCACATTATAGAGCACGCATTAGAGGCTGCGAAGGAACGCAACCACAGCAAGGTTGTACGTATAAACCTTGTTATCGGTGAAAATTCCGGTTATTCACCTGAGGCGGTAAAGATGAATTTTGAAATTGCTTCAGAAGGTACAATCTGCGAAAATGCAGAAATATGTGTAAGGAATGTAAAGGCTGTTTTAAAATGCCCGAACTGCGGTGAAATGTTTCCCAGGAAACCATTTCACTACGAATGCCCACACTGTAACACAGAGGGTATTCCAACAGACATAGGCAAGGAAATGGCTATTGACAGCATAGAAACCGAATGACAAGAAAAATTACAGTATACGGGCTTGTGCAGGGCGTAGGTTTTCGCCCGTATGTACAGCGTACTGCCGAAAGCTTTAACCTTAAAGGTAATGTTAAAAACACAGGCGGTATTGTAGAGATATTTGTAAACGCAGATGATAAGATATTGGACAGCTTTGTTCAATATCTTATTTCTCATAAGCCCCAAGGCTGTGAAATTCATAAAACCGTAACCGAAATTGTTCCCGACCAACTATTTAATACTTTTGAAATTATTGAAAGTGAAAACTGTGATGTTATTCCCGTAATACCTGCCGACATAGGCGTATGTGAAAAGTGCATTAATGAATTTAATGATAAAAACAACAGACGGTATAATCATCCGTTTATAAGCTGTGTTTCCTGCGGTCCAAGGTACAGTATAATGAAAAGCTTACCTTATGACAGAATAAATACCACTATGGAAATATTCCATATGTGCAAAACCTGTGAAGAAGAATATAACAATGCAAACAACAGACGTTGCTATGCACAAACTATTGCCTGCAATGAATGCGGTCCTGTATTAAAATATACAAAAAACGGCAATCCCCTTACAAAGGCAATTACAGATATAAAAGACGGAAAGATTATAGCTGTACGTGATATTGGCGGATTCCACTTCGTATGCAGTGCAACTGACGAAAAAGCAGTTGAAAAACTACGCAACCTGAAACAGCGTGAAGAAAAGCCCTTTGCCGTAATGTTTTTAAATACAGAAGAAATAAAAAAATATGCCTTTGTATCCGAAAAAGAGCAACAGGCTTTAACATCAGATGCAAGACCTATTGTATTGGTTAAAAAGAACGGTAAAAATATATTCCCTTCAAATGTGTGTGAAAACAGTAATGACATAGGTGCATTTTTACCGTGCAATACTGTACAGTATTCTCTTACAAAAGAATGCGGTCCACTTGTTATGACAAGCGGTAATATATCGTGCGAGCCAATTATAACATCAAATGACAAAATGTTGAAAATTTACGAAAGCTCAGAATATCTTGATGGTGTGCTTTATCACGAAAGGGACATTTTAACCCCACTGGATGACAGCATTGTCCGAGTTATAGATAACGACTTACAGTTAATACGCCGTGGCAGAGGTTATACCCCTCTACCTATATGGCTTGATAAAAAAATCGAAAACAAAATATTTGCATCAGGCGGTGACCTTAAAGCATCCTTTTGCCTGATGGCAGAAAACAGAGCATATATAAGCCAGTATTTCGGTGACCTTGAAAACAAGGAAAGTTTTGATGCTTATAAAGTAAACATAAAAAGGATGTCGGAAATGTTTAACATAAATGCCGACAAATTTGTATGTGATATGCACCCCGGATATTTCAGTACCGAACATACAAAATCACTGTGCGAAACACCAACCTATGTTCAGCACCATATATCTCACATAGCGTCCGTAATAGCAGAACATAATATAAAAGGTGACTGTCTGGGCTTTGCATTTGACGGTACAGGCTTCGGAAATGACGGCAACATTTGGGGCAGTGAAGTATTTGAGTACAAGAACGGCGAATTTGACCGAAAATACCACCTGAAGTCAATAAAAACATTTGGTGGTGATGAATTAAGCAAAAATGCAAAAAATGTCTTGAATTGTTATTTATGGAATGCAGGAATTGATATTGAAGACAAGCTTGCAGATGCCGCACTTGTTGCAGGAATAAATACAGTATATTCCTCAAGTATGGGCAGGCTTTTTGATGCTGTAAGTGCAATGCTTGGAATATGTGATTATAATACATACGAAGGTAAATGTGCCACAATGTTAGAAATAACAGCATCAAAAGCTGACAAGTTTGAAAACTTTACACTTCCGTCAAATGGCGAAGAATGGGACGTTTTGTCACTTATAAAACAAATTTATGAATCCAAAGGTGGTGTAAAGGAAATAGCTTTAGGATTTCATCATGCTATTGCAAATGCAGTTGTGGAAGTATGTGATAAATTCAAAATAAAAAACATTGCACTTTCAGGTGGTGTGTTTATGAACAGAATTCTCACAGAAATTTGTATAGACAAATTACGTAAAAAAGGATACAATATTTATATTAATCGACAAGTGCCTACCAATGACGGAGGCATAGCTTTAGGTCAGGCATATATTATGTCAGGGAAGGTGAAATAAATGTGCGTAGCGGCAACAGGAAAAGTTGTGAAAATAGATAACGAAATTGCAGAAGTAGACTTCAACGGCAATATTGTGCGTGCCCACACGGGCATTATAGATGTAAAGGTAGACGACGATGTACTTGTACACGCAGGACTTATAATTCAGGTTATGAGCAAAAAGGACGCCGACGAAATGCGAAAATTATTTGAAGAATTAGAGGAAATTTCAAAATGACAGATTTACAGTCAATGATTAAATTTCTAAGCGAATATGACGGAGAGCCCATACGTATAATGGAGGTTTGCGGTACACATACTGCGGCAATTTCCGAAAATGGGATACATCAGATTATATCACCGAAAATAAAGCTTGTTTCAGGCCCGGGATGTCCTGTTTGCGTAACAGTGGCCTCCTACATTGACAGACTTGTTGAGCTTGCAATAATGCCCCACACCTGTGTAGTAACGTTCGGAGATATGATAAGAGTATGCGGTAGCCAAAAGTCACTAAGTGAGGCAAGTGCCGAGGGAGCAAATGTAAAAATGGTGTATTCACCATTTGAGGTTGTAAAGCTTGCTGAAGAAAACGAAGATACAACCTTTGTATTTGCAGCGGTGGGCTTTGAAACCACTACACCAATTTATGCGTTACTTGTAAAACATATAGTTGAAAACAACATAAAAAACATAAAACTTTTAACCGCTCTTAAAACAATGCCTGCCGTTATAGACACTCTGTGCGCTCAAGGAATAGAAGTCGACGGTTTTATTGCACCCGGTCATGTTAGCGTCATAACAGGCAGTGAAATGTTCCGACCGCTTGCAGAAAAGTACAATTTACCGTTTGTGGTATCGGGATTTGAAGGAAAAGACCTTATTGAGGCGATTTATTCAATCGTAAAATTAAAAGGCAAAAGTAAAGTTGTAAACCTTTACACAGATGCGGTTTTGCCACATAGAAACGAAAAATCCGGAGAATTAACGGACAAATATTTTATGCCACATTCCGCATCATGGCGTGGTTTAGGCATTATAGAAAATTCAGGTCTTGTACTGTGTGATGAGTATAAACACCTTGATGCAGGAAGCTATGACCTTATTGATGATACTGAAAAGGCAACAGCTTGCAGATGTACTGATGTAGTATGTGGAAGAATTTCTCCTACACAGTGCGGACTATTCGGCAAAAAATGCACACCGGATACACCACAGGGTGCATGTATGGTATCTACCGAGGGTAGCTGTTTTAACTATTTTGTAAACAAAAGGGTGTGATAACCGATGAAAATAACATTAGCTCACGGAAGCGGTGGCAAAAGCACAACAGAGCTTATAAACAAAATATTTGCAAAGCATTTTTCAAACCCCGTACTTGACCGTATGGAGGACAGTGCAGTTTTAGAAGGTGCAAAGCAAATTGCCTTTACAACAGACAGCTTTGTTGTAACTCCCCTTATATTCAAAGGTGGAGATATTGGACATATGGCTGTGTGCGGCACTGTAAATGACCTGCTTATGCGTGGTGCTTTGCCAAAGTATTTAACCTGTGGTTTTATAATTGAAGAAGGTCTTGACACAGAACTTTTAGAGCAAATTGTAAAGTCAATGGCAAGCACAGCAAAAGAAGCAGGCGTTATAATTGCAGCAGGAGACACAAAGGTTATTAACGGAAACGGCGGGCTTTACATTAACACTTCAGGCATAGGCTTTGTGGATGAAAACACAGATATAAGCTGTTACAATTTAAAACCAAACGACAGCATTATAATTTCAGGCAACTTAGGAGACCACCATGCCACAATTTTAAGTGCAAGAATGAATATTGAAAACACAATTGAAAGTGACTGTGCACCTTTGAACGAAATTGTACACAAGCTTATTGAAAATAACATAGAAGTTCATTGTATGCGTGACGTAACACGTGGCGGTTTGGGTACGGTTTTAAACGAACTTTCCGAAGCATCAAAATGTGCAATTACAATATATGAAGAAAAATTACCCATAGACACTCAGGTAAAATCATTCTGTAAAATATTAGGGCTTAATCCTATGCACATGGGAAACGAGGGCAAATTGGTTGTATCAGTACCAAAAGAGCAGGAGAAAATAGCTCTTGAAATAATCAAGAAATGTAAATATGGTAAAAATGCCACAGTTATAGGCGAAGCATCTGAAGGCGATGGTGTTACAATGGTAACTACAATAGGCGGAAAACGTACCGTAAGCGAGCTTTACGGCGAAGGTTTGCCGAGAATATGTTAGGAGTGTAAAAATATGAATATTTTAGTTATAGACGGACAGGGTGGAAAAATAGGTTCTATGGTTATATCTCTGTTAAAAAAGGCATTACCGGAGCAGGAAGTTATTGCAATAGGAACTAACAGCATTGCTACCTCCGCTATGTTAAAGGCAGGTGCAGACAAAGGTGCATCCGGCGAAAATCCCGTAATTGTAAATGCAAAAAAAGCTGACATTATAGTAGGTCCTTTAGGAATAACCATTGCAGATTCAATGCTTGGTGAGGTCACACCAAAAATGGCAGAGGCAGTGGGTTCATCAAACGCGCAAAAACTGTTAATACCTACAAACAACTGCAACAACATAGTAATAGGTACAGAATCGCTTTCACTAAACGAACTTATATTGATTACAGTAGACAGAATATCAAAAATATCAAAAGAAAAAGCTCAGTGTTAATACTGAGCTTTTTAAAGATACGGAGCTATTTCCACAGCCAGCTCCTGTTCAATATCAATAAGCTTATTTGCAATTGCTACACTTCTTTCATCTGCCTTGTCATATTGGTTCATATAACGTCTTATTGACTTTACACCCATATTACAACCATCGGTAATAAGGTCAGAAACAGTAGCATCACTTTCATCCCAGCTGAGCTTTACATTCGTTTTAAGCCACGACATTCCCTTTGCCATAGGGTTAGGCTCTTTTGATTCTTCTCCCAGTTCCTGAAGTAAGCCGTTGGTTTCATTACCAAGCTGAGTATGCTTGTTTTTGTAATCATTTAAAAGTGTTTCAAGATTTTTGCTTTCAACTTTAGGTAATACCTCATCAATGGCACTTACTCCCATCTGTATTCCCGCATTACATTCCTTCAGTAAATTTACTGTATCGTTGTTTATCATATAATCACCTCATAAATATTATTACCAAAAAAGAAAAAGTCTTTCAAAAAACAGATGTATTTTTAAGTTGACATTTAGCTACGTTAAATATACAATTGTAGTGAGGTGGTTTGGTGAACAACTACAAAGAACTTGATAAAAATTTTATGGTAAACAAAATAAATAACGAAGAATTTACATTTTATCCCTATACGGCCTTTAAACTTGAAGGATTCCCCTGGTACAAAACAGATAAAAAACTATATAGACTTCCTGTTTCGATTATGCCTATGCTCGAAGAAGGCCGAAGGGAAATTTCCAAATCCAGCGGTGGCGGTTGTATTCGTTTTAAAAGTAATACTAAAAACCTTGCACTTAATGTCACTTATGAAAGACGCAGGCATTCTCCCGGTATGCCACAGGTTTCTGATGCAGGATTTGATCTTTACATAAAGGAAAACGGAAAGTGGATTTTTATAAATATGTTCCGTCCCGATGTTAAGGATACTGAGCTTAATATGGTGCGTGAACTTTTTACAGACGGTAATATGCATGAATTTGCATTGTACTTTCCGCTGTATTCACTGCCGGATAAAATAAATATAGGTTTTGACATCGGAGCAAGGGTAAGTGCAGATGTAGATAAAAGACGAATTGAAAAACCAATTTTATTTTATGGCTCTTCGGTTACAAACGGTGGCTGTGTGGCAAGACCTTCTACCACATACTCTGCAACAATATGCCGAAAGCTTGATGCCCACCTTGTAAATATGGGCTATTCGGGCAATTGCCACGGTGAGCCCGAAATTGCTGAAGCCATTGCAGACCTTGACCTTGCAATGTTTGTTTCGGAATTTGACCACAATATGAAAAGCCCCGAAACACTTGCAGAAAGACACGGCAGATTTATAGATATAATACGCAAAAAAAATCCAAATCTACCAATTATACTTATGACACGCCCGTTTTTTGTGGAATACAGACGTGAACAAACAACAGCCATGATGAATGTTATAAAGGCAAAGTACGAAAGTATGGTTGCAAAGGGTGATAAAAATGTGTACTTTATAAGCGGTATGGATATTTTCGACATGGAGGACAGATACGATTATTCTATAGACGGAGTACACCCAACAGACCTTGGAAACAGGGTTATGGGCATGAAAATTCTTGAACTTATAGAAAAAAATAAAATTTTCTAAAATATTTTTTCGCATAACACCGCGGTTTTTTAAGGTTTTAAAAAATTTTCGGAAATTTTTTAAAAAAAATCACAACAAAAACGGAACTTGAATTGTATTACTTATGAATGGCTCTCAAAGAGAGCTTGCAGTAAAAAAATCAAACAGAAAAAAGGAGAACAAAAAATGAAAAAAATCTTAGCTTTAGTATTGGCAATAGCTGCCCTTACATCAATGACAGCATTCGCACAGGACGACATAATGTTAATTTCAGAAAACCCTGCAGCTGAAGAAGTTGCAACAATGGCTGAACCGGCTTACCTTTCAACATACGGTGAAGTTACAGAAGTAGCTGACGACTACGTACTGGTTAAAACAGTAGACGGTGAAGAAATCCAGTTCAACACAAGCGATCTTACACAGATTATCGATGCAAACACAGTTTTGCCTCTTGATCTTACAGCAAGAGAAACAAACACAGTTATGGTTACATATTCAAATGCTATGACAATGAGCATTCCTCCACAGGCTTATGCTTTTGCTATCATCGGCAACATCAAGACTGAAATGGGTAACCCAATCTACACAATTGTTGAAGAAGTTAAGACTAATGAAGACGGTATCGTAATTGTTACAGAAGGCGGTTCAAAGGAAATCACAGTTCCTTCAAATGCAGAAGTAAGCCCACTTCTTACAAGAAACATTGTTACACTTGCTGACGTTAAGAAGGGTTCAGACGTACTTCTTTGGTACGATATGATGACAATGAGCATCCCCGCTTATGCTACAAGTGAAAAGGTTGTTATTTTGCCAAGCAGTGCTCTTACACTTATGGGTGTTGAAGAAGACGGTCTTAAGGTAAACGGTGTGGATATCACATTAGCCGAAGATGAAATCGTATACGACAACAACGGTGTTGAAATGCTTCCACTAAGAACAGTTGCAGAAACACTTGGTTTCAAAGTAGAATGGGTAAACGAAACACAGAGCATTATCGTATCAAAAGATGCTTTCACAGCTACAATCAGAATCGGCACAGTTGAAGGCGGCATCAACAAAATGAGACTTGTTTTGGAAACTGCTCCTATTCTTTACGACGGTTCAAAGACATATGTTCCAACATCATTCTTTGCTGAACTTCCTGCAAACAACTAATTCATAGTATTCATAATAAAAACCTCTCCGAAAAACGCCCGGGCATAGCTTGGGCGTTTTTCCTATAGACATTTATATAATTGTGTGGTAAAATGATGAAAAATACAACTTGGAGGTTTTTATATGAGCGGACATTATATGGCATATAACATTGGATTTGTTTTTGGTTCATTGGCGATGGTATCGATTATTTTTTCAATGGTCTTCTGCACAGTAAGAAGTATACAGACAAAAAAGAATTTGTACGGAATACCTGCGGGAATAATATTTTTGTTTTATGCGACATACTGTTTCATAAGTATGTTAGGTTACTTAGACTATATGAATTTGGAATATGCAATATTCAACTTTATTTTGAGCTTTGTAGCCTATCCCTTGCTTGGCATTTTGATACTTTCAAGAGCAAACAAAGGCGTTTTGATGTTACCCATACTTCTGATAGTAAGTATTACACTTTTTAACAATATTGATTACTGGGATTATTATTCAACCGAAATTAATATATCGCTGATTTTTTACTATCTTTCAATGATATCACTTATAGTTCTGATGTTTGCAAGAAAGAATTTAAAATACGCCTTCTTTGTGCCGGGAGTATTTCATCTTGTTTATATAATGATTGGTTTTGCCAACGGAGCCCGTACGAACATAATGGAAATATTGCTTTGCATATCATTCTTTTTCTTGGGAAAATATCTTGTAAGCGAAAACAATGCACAAAAAAATCCTGTTGCACAATCACCGGTTTACAACGTATATACGCAACAGAATTCCAATACAAGAGTTGATATTTCTAAGGATGATGAGCTTTTAGCATACAAAAATATGTTGAATCAGGGGCTTATTACAGAAGAAGAATACAACGAAAAGAAAAAACAAATACTTGGTATTTAATACAAAAGGAGATTACAAATATGAACCTTATTGCCTTTTCTGCCTTTACTATAATTATAGTGCTTTTTTCCGGTTTGGTATTTTTGTCGGTACTTTTCACAAAGAAAAGTATAGAAACAAATTCCAACCTATACGGCATTCCGGCCATGATAATTTTTTTGTGTTTTGCATTCATAGAAGTAACTGAAATAGACTATTATGGATATTCCGCATTTTCAACATTACGTTTTATGCTTACTGCTATGATAGCATATCCATTGCTTGCTATTTTCGTATTTACCAAAGCAAAAAAACAACTTCTTCTTATTCCTTTTGTAATATTCCCATTGGTACCAATAATAAAGTTTATTGAGTATTCCGATTATTACAAAGGCAGTGACATATTTTTCTTATTCTGCTTTGTTATGATATATGTTTCATTAATATACCTGACATTCACAGAAGAGAAATCGAAAAACATTTTCTTTATACCTGCAATATTTTGTTTTTTGGCAAAAATCGAGCTTTTTGAACATTACATATCCATAATTTCACTAATTGTTATTTTGGCACAAACCGGAGGATTTGTGTTGCTGGGTAAATATATAGTAACCGGAAACACTAAAAACACAAACAAATTACAATGATATATCATTAACACCCAAACTTTATGTTTGGGTGTTTTTATGTCAAAAAGTAACTTTTTCATGTCGCAAAGTGCCTAATGCTCAAAAGTTATTTACATTCGCATTATTTTGTTGTAAACTTATATCAAGATGTAAAAAAGGGGAGATTTTTATGAGCAAAAACTACACATACAAAGATTATGTATTTGGCAGAACAACTGTCCGCTATGTGATTTTAAACGAAAGCAAAAATGTCTTTATGCTTTTAATACCAAACAGCAGAATTGGTGAAATAAATGATACATACGAAAGTATAAATGTCGGTGAGGAATTTCCTTACAACAAGGATTTTGCAGGTGGTACACTTTGTCATTTGCACCTTTCCCACCACTTCCGTTCACCGCTTTCGGGAAGTTTTAAATTCAGCGAATCATTTTACAAGCTTGCATTTAAAAGTCAGGAAGTACTTAAGGAAGGAAACTCAACAACAGTTGAAACAGTTGTTGAGGCAGAAGAAGGATACTCCGTTATACACCGTCTTACACATAACGACGGTGATGAAGGCTTCAGCGTGGAATGTACTTTTGTAAATAATACGGGAAAACAAGTAAGCCTTGAACTTATCACAAGTGCAACACTTGACAATTTAAGCCCTCTTAACAACGAATATGACCATTGTAAAAGCTTGTATCTTCACAATTTCAAATCATCCTGGGCAACAGAGGGCACACACCTTTGCAGAAATCTGCAGGAACTTGGTATGCAAAAATCCTGGGGAGGAAATTTTGACAATTTAAAATTCGGCTCTCAAGGTAGCCGTCCAACTGCAGAATATTTTCCATTTTCTGCACTTGAAGATCGCACATCAGGCGTAATGTGGGGCATGAAGCTTTACCACAATGCAACCTGGCAGATGGAACTTTCACGAATTGCATACAATATGTCCCTTTCCTGCGGTATTGGTGACTTATCATACGGCACGTGGTTTAAAAACATTGAAGATGGTGAGTGTTTTACTGCACCCAAGGCACTTGTTGCAGTATGTGAGGGTGACATTGCCGACATGGCAGATATTTTCCTTAAAATGCAAAGCCGTGATGTTGATGCATATGGTGAAATTGATGATATGTCCATAGTATTTAACGAATGGTGCACAACCTGGGGCAAGCCTACACACAAAAATATGATGGATATTGCCGACAAGTTAAAGGACAGCAAAGTAAAACACCTTGTTATAGATGCAGGATGGTATAAAAACAGTGTCGTAGGCGACTTTTTCCCTGATAAGGAAAGAGTGTTTACAGAAGGTGTTAAAGAGTATTTCAGCGAAGTGAGAAAAAAAGGTTTTGTACCCGGTTTGTGGTATGAATACGAATGTGTAGATGCAGATAAATCAATATACGGTGACGAAAAATATCACAATATGATGCTAAAATACAAAGGCAACGTTGTACGGGGTGTTGTAGGTCTTGGCAGACGGGAAAGTTTTTGGGATTTTTCCAATCCCGATGCAGTAAAAATCCTTGACGAAAGCCTTATAAAATTTATGAAGGACAACGGTGCAGTATATTTAAAAATTGACTACAATGCAAACATCGGTCTTGGATGCGACGGTGCCGAAAGTCCCGGTGAAGGTCTGCGCCAACACACACAGAGAGTTTTGGAATATGTTAAAAAAATCAAAAGAGAAATCCCCGATATTGTAATTGAGGACTGTGCATCAGGCGGTTTAAGACTTGATCCTCTTACACTAAGTGTTCATGCAATGTGTTCTTTTTCAGATGCACACGAATCCGAGGATATTCCGATAGTTGCAGCAAACCTTCATTACCTTATACCACCAAGACAAAGTCAGGTATGGTGTGTATTCAAAAAGCATTTCAACCGTGACAGAATGGCATATATGATTGCGTCTACATTCCTTGGTAGAATTTGCTGGTCCGGTGATATTTTAGGTATGGATAACGACCAAATGGAACAGGTACTGAATGCCGAAAAATTCTACGAAAAGGTTGCCCCTATTATAAAACACGGCAAAAGTCGCATTTACAGAACAGATGTTGTGAATTATCGTCAATTAAAGGGTACACAGGCAGTTTTAAGATATGCCGATGACGGTAAATCCGCACTTTTGGTTTATCATTGCTTTAGCGAAAGTAAAAAACTTGAAATCGACCTTGACTTTAATATGGAAATAGAAAGTTCACTGTACGAAACAAAGGCAACTGTAAAAGGCAACAAACTTATTATAGATGAAGGCAAGGAAATTTTCGGTAATGTTGTACTTTTAAAAATTAAATAATTTATGAAAGCTGATGTCAAACCGGAGCATCAGCTTTTTTTGTATAAAAAATGTCTATTTTTGTATTGTACACAAAATCAAACAATGATATAATCTTATAAACAAAGCAATTGGAGGTTTTCGAAATGATTGTTTCAATAAACAAGGACAACGTGCTTTTCCGCACTGATTTTTCAAAAGATTTCTATCTTACTCAGAAATTCAGAGGGGCGGCTGAAATACACGGATATTTCAACAGCCCCATCGACTTTACCGAAGCAGGCTTAATGCACAAAAACAAAAGGGATATATGGCACATAGATGTACCTCTTGCATCTTCAACTGACGAAACACCGCCTGTTATGATAAACGGTCATTGGCTTGGTGGAAATCACATCTTCCCCTTTGCAGTTGCTCTTTTAATACCCGATCACGGCAAGACTGTTGCAGACATAGGCTCACTGTGGCAGGACGTTGAAGGAACAAAATGGACAATTATAAATGTTTCCGAAGATGTTATTACGGTAATATCAGAAAACATCGGTGAAAGTGAATGTAAGTATGAATTTAAAATGCAGGTTGCCGAAAAGCTTACGTATATAGAAAACGGAAAAAACACAGAAGAAATAGACGCAAATGTGGAATACCGGAAATCTGCTATGTCACCGTCTATACGTCATACCAAACGAAAAATTATAGCATACACTGACGGAAAGCCGCAAAATGTATATGGTATGACGGAATGTGACTATGCAGAAATTCACGAGGATTACGAAATTGTAAACCCGGCATCAATGGTTGAGGAAATACGTAAAAACAGACCAAAAGGCGGCTATTCAAACAGCTTTTACGGTGCAATGGGCAAAACCATGGTAAGCGTAAGCCGTATATACCGAATTGAAAATGACGGCACAATTGTAATTGATTTTAAAATCAAAAAACACATGGATGTACACATATCGCGTTGCCTTGGTGCAATGTTCCAGGAAAAACTAAATACATACGGCGGCGGACTTTACAGATACATTCCAAAAACAAAGCCATTTGTATGTGATGAAGGTACATTTGATTTTTCAACACCGTATACTCTTGCACCGGGACCTTTCCCCAAAAACGAATATCTGACTGAAAAATTCTGGGAAAATCCCGCAAGTCCTCCTGACCGTATCAATGACTATTTCAGAAATGCGGACGGAAAAGATGTTATGGGCTTTGCCTGCGGATATCTGCCCGTACTTGACGGCGTTCCCGAAGTACGTACAAAACAGCTTGAAAATACAGTAAATCTTATAATGACCCGAAAGGCATACCCCAACTTCATGTTTGGTGATATTTCGGAATGTCATGGAATTGCATACAGAAAATATTTTGATATAAACACAAACAGAACATCTGTATATACGATACCTTACAATGGTAAAACATATTTGTATGTGGATTTATTTGAAAACGAATCCGTCACAGTACCTGTAAGCGATAATGTGAAATTATACGAAAAAAGCGACGATATTTCATATAGTATTGAAAACGGAAACCTTACAGTAAACGGAAATGGATATTCAGTATTTATATACTAAAAAAGGGAATGTAAAAAAACTTGTTTTTTTACATTCCCTTGATTTTGTTTTAGAGGGGATAGGAAAAAATGTTTCAGAATGGACAAACCGAACCGAAGGGGTGACCCGAGACAGTACGATGGTACGGCTCGGGGGAGGTTTGTTCATAGCAAGAAAAGAGTAATTTTATGAAAAA
>JAZQIO010000032.1:0-6923 GCA_045541135.1 Clostridia bacterium | reverse complement strand
GAAATATCTGCTTAACGAGTTTGATGACGACCCCATTAAGATATGGCAAAGCAACATTTTCGGTAAGTCCCTTAATGAACTTGTAAATGAAGGCTTACACGCAAAGCTTGACAAAATGCCCGAGGATGCAAGGCAGAAATTACAGGAAACACTGTCAAAAATCATTAATGAAGGCAGTGGTGGGCTTATTTGTATTATTTTGTAATTGAATAGAAATTCGCGGTATAGGGAATTGTTTACATATTCTCTATACCTCTTTTTTCATTATGATAAAAGTAATGACAGATTTAACATAATGTGGTATAATCATAATCAAACAAATAAGGATTCGCAGGTGATATTGAAAATGAAAATTAAAAATCCTATGCTGGTAGTAACTGATATTGACATATCTGTGGAATTTTACAGAAAAATATTAGGGCTTCATGTGATTATGGATTTTGGTGCAAATAAGACTTTGACGGGTGGTTTGGTTCTGCAAACACTTGAAAGCTGGCAGGAGTTTATCGGTACAAGAAGTGTTTTGTTTGGTAGCAATAGTTCTGAGCTGTATTTTGAAGAAGATGACTTTGATAAGTTTGCTGAAAAACTAAAAAAATGTAATGTGGAATATGTTCATCCAATCAAAGAACACTCATGGGGACAGCGAGTGGTACGAATATATGATCCGGATAAACATATTATTGAAATTGGCGAAAATATAAAAATAGTTTGCAAACGCTTTTTGGATAGCGGTATGACACCGGAGCAAGTAGCCAAAAGAATGGATGTTCCAATGAAATTTGTAAATGCTTGTATTCGCTGAACTGCAAACTGAAAGAGAGGCTATATAATGGAATACATTAAGGTTACAGGTGAAAATATAGAGAATGAACATATATGCTGTGCAATTTCGAACAACAATGATATTCAGGTTTCATCAAAGAAGGCTTGGCTGAAAGAACGATTTGATGATGGATTGGTTTTCCTGAGAAGTATTGAACGAGGAAAGTGTTTTATTGAATATATCCCTGCTGAAAATGCATGGAATCCTATTGTTGCAGACGGATATATGTATATAGACTGCTTATGGGTGGCAGGTTCTTTTAAGGGAAACGGATATTCAACAGATTTACTTAATGCTTGTATAGAAGATAGCAAAGCAAAAGGCAAAAATGGACTGTGCATATTGTCATCAGCGAAGAAAAAGACGTTTTTAGCTGACCCTAAATATTTGAAATATAAAGGTTTTTCTGTTTGCGATGAGGCAGATAACGGAATTCAATTATGGTATTTACCGTTTGCAGAAAATACCACATTACCAAAATTCAAAGAATGCGCAAAGCACCCTCATGTTGATGAAATGGGATATGTTTTGTATTATACAAATCAATGTCCGTTTAATGCGAAATATGTTCCGATTATAACAGATATAGCAAAAGAAAAAGCAATACAATTCAAAGCAATTCATTTTCAAAGTAAAGAAGAAGCACAAAATGCTCCTACACCGATTACAACATATGCATTGTTTTTTGATGGGAACTATATTACGAATGAACAAATGAATGATAAAAGATTTTTGAAATTATTGGAGAAGTAAATTTCAATTTATCGAACAGTTTGACAAATGAAAAAGGAGATTTTATTTATGAGCAAGGCATATGATTTTTTGAAAGAAAGTGGTTCTTTCTTTGTTTTGTCTATCAATGGTGAATATCCTGCGGGAAGACCTTTTGGTGCAGTGATGGAAGTAGGCGAAGATTTATTTTTATCCACTAATGATATGAACCAAGCGCACAAGCAAATGCGAGAAAATGAGCATATACAGATTGTTGCAAAGAAACCCACATCCAGAGAATGGATTAGGATTACCGGACTTGCAACAGAATGTGATGATAAAGATTTAAAGCGACGGATGCTTGAAGAATGTCCGATTTTACAGCAGAGATTTGGTGCTGTTGGTATGGAACATTTCATCATGTTTAAGATAAAAGTAGAAAATGTAGAAATCAAGTAAATTTCAATTTATCTACTTGGTTAATCCTGCCGAAAGGCTTGATTATATAAAAATTTTATTTTAAGGAGTATTGCTGTTTGAAGAAAAACAACACCTTGGATATTGTAGCATAGTCGGGAGGCTGTGTAATACAAATCCGCACAAGCCTCCCTATGTTGAAAGTCTTTAATTTCAGGAGGAGAAAAATAATGAGTAAAGAAGACTTAATAATTCGTTTAGAAAGAAAAGAAGACCATCGCGTAGTTGAAAATTTGGTTCGGGAATCATTTTGGAATGTTTACAGACCAGGTTGTCTTGAACACTATGTAATCAATCAGCTTAGAAATGATGATGCTTTTATACATGAACTTGATTTTGTTATGGAAAAAGACGGCAAAATTATAGGTCAGAATATGTTTATGAAAGCAAATATTAAGGCTGATGACGGAAAAGATGTTTCTATTTTAACGATGGGGCCGATTTGCATAACACCTGAACTAAAAAGACAAGGTTATGGTAAAATTCTGCTTGATTATTCGCTTGAAAAAGCGACAGAACTCGGGTTTGGTGCTTTATGTTTCGAAGGAAACATCAACTTTTACGGAAAAAGTGGTTTTTCGTATGCAAGTGAATTCGGCATACGATATCACGGACTTCCCGAAGATGCAGATGCTTCATTCTTCCTTTGTAAGGAGCTTATACCCGGTTATCTTAACAATATAACGGGAGAATACACTCCGCCAAAGGGATATTTTGTTGATGAAGCAGAAGCTGATGAATTTGATAAAAACTTTCCATACAAAGAAAAGCTGAAACTTCCCGGACAACTTTTCTAAAAACGAATCCGGCAGGGGCTGCAATATGCAGTCCCTGCTATTTTTCTATACTTTAAGTAGATTGAAAAACAGTCTTTTTGAATATATAATATTTATGGGAGGTGCAAAAGAATGAATCAATATATTACAGGAACAGTTATAAAAAACTTACGTGAAAAATATCATTTGACACAAGCTGAGCTTGCGGAAAAATTAAATGTTTCAGACAAAACCGTTTCAAAATGGGAAACAGGTCGGGGATATCCTGATATTTCACTTTTAGAACCAATAGCAAATGTTTTTGGAATCTCAATTGCAGAACTTTTTTCAGGAAATGCAATTAATAATGTAAATGTATCAGCCAATATGCTGCGTTCACAAATTTATGTATGTCCTGTTTGCGGCAACATCATTCACTCAATGGGCGAAGCTGTAATTCATTGTCATGGTGTATCACTTACACCGTGTCAAGCTGAAGAAAGTGATGAACACCACAAAATCTTTATTGAAAAAATAGAAGATGACTATTATGTACGCATTGAGCACGATATGACAAAACAGCATTACATTTCTTTTATTGCGGCATTGTCCTCAGATAGAATTCAAATGGTAAAACTCTATCCCGAAGGAAATGCAGAAGCAAGGTTTCCTATCCGTGGTGTTAAAAAGATTTTGTTTTATTGTAATAGAGACGGGTTGTTCTTTATAAATACCATAAAAGGCATTGATGATAAAGAATGCTCCTACGATGATACAGAAGAGAGACGAGAATTGGAACAAGCTGCAAAAATTTTGTTTGGATAAATCCAAATTGAACAAAAGCCTTGAAAATCCTATCAAACTGCGATAAAATGTACATTATAAAACAAAAATCAATTAAAGACTTGGGTTTGCTACCTATCATACATTCGACAGATGTCGACATCAAGACAGAAGTTTTGACAGATTAACATCTAAAACTAAAACAACGGTATAGAGCTTAGTGTGCTCCATACCGTTGTTTCTTACTGTTTATGCTGCAACTGTATGCTTATTACAGGTAGCTCTTTAAATCCGATTCAGTTTGGGAGAGTTGGATCAATTTTCGATTTATTCAAATTCCAACTCATCGATTGCTTCTAAATCATCTTCTGTAATGCCAAGTTCTTTATACAAGTATTCGCTTGAAATCAGGTTTTCCGGATTAAAGTTCTGCATTCTTTTATTTGCTAAACCTAACAATTTTGCATCATTGAATTCACTTATTGGACTAACGTCCTCAATACAATATGACTCCTCATAAGCATCTTGCAATTGCTGAATTTCGCCTTTAAGCAAAGCATTTATAGTTTCTATATCAAATCTTCTATAATCCCACTCTGCTGTGCAAAACGGCATACTATAAGATTCAAATTTTGGCAAAACTCCTGTTTTGTCAATTTGCTTAATATAATCCATGAGCTCACCTGGGCAAGTATCCTCAATTATACCCCAACCTGCTCCGTATGTAATATACGGATAATGAGTTCCTGTACCTTTTGCCATAGGTTCTATTGATATAAGTTCAATGTCAAAAGTCCAGCCTGCACCATAGTCATATTCCATTTCCATTTTATCTCCGATTTTCAACTTCAATGAAGATACTTTTGCGATACTGGGTGGAATAACATCTTCAATATCGTCATCTACGCTGTCAAAAACATCTCCATCATAGTCAAATTCATATCTGAAACAATCATAAGTGATACCAAACAAATGACTCCCCTGTGCCTGAAAAGAAGCAAGAATAGCATAACCTAACTTTGCCATAGTAGATAATGATGAAACTTCAATATCTCGCCATAAATATCTATCTAATTCTTGTAATTTTACCCTGAATTTATAAACATCCGCCATAATACATAACTCCCTTCAAATCACACATATTCCAATAAATCTTCTACCTTACAGGACAATGCCTTGGACAGCATCACAAGATATTCGGTTTGTGCCTTATTGATATTCTTTTGTCTTTGCTCATATTGCTGAATAGTACGAACAGGTACTCCTGAAATATCTGAAAGCTCTTTTTGTGTAAGGTTTAATCTGTTTCTTATAATTTTTAGATTTGTATCAGGCTTTGCAGATTTGTAAAGCTCAATCATCTTATCCACAAACTGTCTTATATCCATTTCGTGATACGGATTATAAAGAGACATAACATCTTTTATCGGAACGAATTTCACTATTTCAGCAAAAGAAAGTCCTGTTTCCCATTGAAAATAGGCAAGTGCCCATCCTGTCCAGTATTCTTCGCTTCTGTTTGCAGTATACTCAGGTTTTATATCTCTTTTATCTTTATCCGCAAATTCCGCAACATCATACGCAAGCTCAACCCCTGATTTGCCGGCAATAATCTGAAAATCACCTTTTTCAAATCTTGCGGCAATGCCCGAATCTATGAACATATTGAAAAATTCTTCTATATCATATTTTAAATCATAAACTGCAAAGTCAAGCATTCGGGCAAGTGTTGTTCTTGCCTTTTCAAGATAAACCTTATCGTAGGCGTGAATCATCTTCCGTCATCTCCTCGTCAATTATTTGAGCAATATAAATATCTCCACGCTGTCGCTTGTTTCTTTCAACATCAAAATATTCTCTGCGTGCGGTTTTGTCTCTCAAATCTTTTTTATCATACCACTCTTTACTCATCGCAACTTCATAACCAACAAATTTAACACTATCAAATGCTTTTTTACTTATCAGCACAAACTGCTGTCCGAGTTTGCCGAGCCTTAAAGCATTTCCAAGCTGACGATACGATATTGTACCATTGATAAAATCCTGTGCAAATGAAAAATAACTGTCATCCGCCCTATAACCAATAATGGCATCATAGTTTTTGTAATCTACCATGAAATTTTTGAGTATATATTCTTTCGCCTCAGCAGCCAATCCTGATGGAGCGTCAAATTCTCTATTTTCCAAAAGAATTGCCAGCCAGTGGAGCACGATATATTTATCATCATTTAAATCTAAAATATTAAGTGAATCCGTTTCTATTTCATAGATGTTGGCATAACCGTCTCTGTCAGAATTTACGCCCCATTCTTTTGCCATATCTATTTCTTCTGTACAATAAAAACCAAGACCATAGTCATTGTAAGTCTTACCAAAGCCGAAGACAGGCTGCTCAATTATATCTTTGCTTCCGTGATATATTTTCTTAATCATAATCATATCATCTCCATTCACTTTTATATTATACTCCCAAAGGAGTAGTTTGTCAATGGTTTTTATCAAACTATAAAATTTTTTATAGAAAGATATTTTTAAAAATCACTCGACAAACTTCTAAAAGTCCGCTAAAATACATAATATAAAGCAAGAAATAATTAAGAACCTCAGTTTGTAGCGGACAATACATTCGACAGATGTCGACATCAAGACAGAAGTTTTGACAGAAATAGCATCTAAAAATCCCCACTTTTTCACAAGCAACCGAAAAAGTGGGGATTTCTTTACAATATCGTATCCATGAGCTGATGCGCAACATCACTGTTTTCAAATCTCATAATACTTTCTTCGTGCGTACCAAAGCTCAAAAAGTTTACACTGCCATACCAAACAACGGATTGATCTATAATCGCAAATTTTTGATGAAAATCAGATTTGTAAATTACTTTTATTCCATACTGTTTTAATTGCTCTGTGCAATCTATGACAATCTGTTTATTTTTATCTTTAAAATCATCCGGTGGTCTGGTAACAACTGTAACTGCTACCTTATTCATTATTAGTGGCGATAACATTTTCAGCATTTGAGTCAGGCGTGCTTTTCTCATAAATGGACTAACTATTAAAATCTCATTTTGAGTGATTTCAACATCTCTGCAAAATACAGGATAAAAAGTCTTACCGTCATATATCAAATCAGGTGAAGCATTTGAGGATGTTGTAATTTTTGTTTTATATCCTATTGCCGAGTAGCTTTTTACTCTTTTTTGATACATTCTCTCTAAAACAGGTACATGGATATCAATATAATCATAAACCTGAACCTCGGCTTTGCCTGGATAATTGCGGTGAAGTCTGCCCGCATACTGCGCAACCTTCCCTTTCCAAGCGATTGGCAATGCTAAAAATAATGTGTCAAGACGTGGATAATCAAA
>JAZQIO010000031.1:0-10505 GCA_045541135.1 Clostridia bacterium | reverse complement strand
GGAGCTGTCCTTAGTACGAGAGGACCGGGATGGACGTACCAATGGTGCACCAGTTGTCGTGCCAACGGCATAGCTGGGTAGCCAAGTACGGACGGGATAAACGCTGAAGGCATCTAAGCGTGAAGCCCCCCTCAAGATAAGATTTCCCATTGCGCAAGCAAGTAAGACCCCACGTAGACTATGTGGTAGATAGGTCAAAGGTGTAAGTGTGGTGACACATTAAGCTGATTGATACTAATAGGTCGAGGACTTGACCTCAAAAGCAGAAGGAAAAGAGAATGAGTAAGGTGAAGACGAGATTTTTTGCATTGTTGAGTTGGCAATCAGAAAAAAGAGATCCGGTGATGATGGCGAAGAGGATCCACCCGTTCCCATTCCGAACACGGAAGTTAAGCTCTTCAGCGCTGATGGTACTTGGCGGGAGACTGCCCGGGAGAGTAGGACGTTGCCGGAACAAAAGATGAAGCCGTCGTTGGTTAACGGCGGCTTTAATCTTATAAGGTGTATTTCCGTAAAAGGAAAGAGTGTTAATTTCAACTCAATATTCCCTAATAGCTCAGTCGGTAGAGCGCATGACTGTTAATCATGATGTCGTTGGTTCAAGTCCAACTTGGGGAGCCAAAACCTGAAAGGTATCGAAGATACCCTTCAGGTTTTTTCTTGTTGAAATTAAATCCATAAAGATATCGAAATAAAAAGTTATGCGAATACCGACTGAGCTTGCGAAGTAGGTAGCATAGAGTCCGACCGCATCCGGTGGACGATAAAGGGAGGACGAATATGTGGCAGCGGTCGAAAGATTTCTGCGAAATAGTGAGCAGGAAGGATCTTTCGGGAACCGCAACTGTAAGCATGACTGTTAATCATGATGTCGTTGTTTTAAGACTTTTATTGTGCGTTAACAGATTTTCTATACATACCAGGAGAAATCCCCACTTTTTTGGAAAAATAGCGAGAAAAATACAGGACATCCGAAAATCCGTTTGATATGGCAATTTCCGATATAGACAAAGTGGTGTTCGTGAGCATGGCCTTGGCTTTTCTTAATTTTAAGTTACTTAAATAATTTTTTGGTGAGATATTTTCATATTTTATAAACAAATTATATAAATATCTGTCATCGATACCTATGGCAGAGGCAATTTCCGTAATAGTTATGTTACGGCAAAAGTGTATGTTCATATAGTTTTTTGCGGATGTAACATATCGGTTTCCGGTTAAAGCGGGTTTTTCGTGAAAGGAAAGTAGAGTAAAAAAATATGATAAGGCTTTTGCCTCGGTTAGAGCCCCATCTTCAGAAAAAATGTTTTCGCAAAGGTTAAGGAGTTTACCCATAAAATCAAATTTAAATATGTTAAGTTCATTGCTGAATATATATTTTTTACATATATCACGTGCTGATGTTCCATTAAAAGTTAACCAAAAATATTTCCAGGGGTTATTTTGTGAAGAATGATATTCGTGAGATGTTTTGGGAGTTATTACAAAGCCTTCACCTTTTTTTACCGGATTGCCGTTAAAAACCCCTTCGCCACCAAGAACGTAATGGATAATAAATGTATCGCGGGAACCTTTTCCCCAATGTGCGTTTTTGGATATATCTTCAAATCCGTATGAAGTTATGTATAATTGCTCGTTTTCTATAGATAATGTTGGTATTATTTTCATAGAATCACTCCTCATAGTATGATTTTACTATATAAAAGTATGTTTTGTAAATATTATTTAAAAAAACAATAATGTAAAATATAAATAAGTAGTTTTTACATTTAAAGGAGATAAACACTATGAGTTATACAAAAATTGCACTCGCGAAACCTTTTGAAGGTGCACCTGTAATTAATATGCCTTCTTGTTATGGTGCGTCGCCGGGGAAACCAATTTTATTTAAAATTCCGGTAACCGGTAAACGTCCCATCACTTACACGGTATTGAATTTACCTGACGGGTTGACGGCTTCAGAAAGTATTATAACCGGCAAAATTGATACAGAAGGAATTTATAAGCTGACATTAGTTGCGGAAAACTCGCTTGGAAAAAGTAAAAAAGAACTTACTCTTGAAATTTATAAGGATAGGGTTCAATTGACTCCTTTGATGGGATTTACCACCTGGAACGCATTTGGTTTTACTGTGACGCAGAGGCAGGTAGAAGATGCGGCAAAAAAAATGGCTGACCTTGGAATTAACGAATACGGATATAGTTTTATTAATATTGATTCCGGTTGGCAAGGTGTTTATGGTGGAAAATATGACGCAATTATGCCTAATGAAAAGTTCCCGGATATGAAGGGCTTTTGTGATCGTATGCACAGCATGGGATATAAATGCGGAATATATTCTACACCAATGCTTAATGCTTTTGGTTGTGCAATGACACATAATCCATTACCACCGGGATGCACCTGTGGTGAACCAGACGACCGTTTTGGTGATGAGCGTGGCGGTATTGGCATTATAAGGAAAGAGAAAAACAATGCCTTACAGTGGGCAGAGTGGGGATTTGATTATTTAAAATATGATTGGCGACCCTCAGATCCCGTTAATGCAGAGCTTATGCGCAAAGAATTAGTGGCAACTGATAGAGATTTTGGATTTTGTGTGAGCGTCAGAGCCAGAGCAGAATACCATAAATATTGGGAAAAGTACTGTAACAGTTACCGTTGCAATGTTGATTCTCTTGGTAACTGGGAAAACTTCCTTGAAATATACAATTCGTATTTTGATTTTATTGACTATATAAATAAGGGTCATTATTTTGATCTCGATATGTTGGATATAGGACAGTGTGATGTTTTTCCAAAAGATTATGCAAAGTATGATTATGGATATACAGAGGATGAACAAATCGTTTTATATACTGCTCGTGCAATTACATCTTCGCCAATTCAGATCAGCACAAACTTTGAAAAGTTTAACGATTTTGAGCTTTCTGTCTATTGTAATGAAGAGGTTATTGCAATAAACCAAGATGTCGGCGCATTTGCGGCAAAGCCGTATATAATGATTGATGACGAAAAGAAGAAAATTGATGTTCTTAAAAAGAAGCTTTATAACGGAGATTATGCAATTGCAGTATTTAACCTTGGTGAAGATTTTGGCGACGTTAAAGTTTATCTTGATGGGACGTCGGAAATACGCGATGTATGGGCTAAAGAGAATCTTAATGATGCCGAAACAATCGTCTTGGAAAGAATGCCTCCGCACACCACACGATTGTTTAGAATAAAACCACTTAAAGCATAGCTTTTTAAAAATATTCCGTATCTTCAAAGTACAAGTGCTTTTTGTATGGAAAACTTTTGGGATTTGCAGTTGATGTATGGCGATGCTAGTGCGCCCTTTAATACTGTACGAGGTGCATTGTATTAAACATTACGCCTAATGCCATAGCAGATAGAGTAATTGATACAATTTATCAGTTACTCTATCGTTTTTTTGCCCAAAAACCCTCATTTCAAACACTTGTTTTAATAATGAGGGTTCACTTTGTTTTCTGTATGTTATTACCATTATGATTTTAAGCTCGATTTAATTTTTGTTATTTCAAGTGTCTGCTTAAGGAATTTATATAATCATTGACTATTCTGCTGTTTTTTCTTTATACGCCAAAGTTTTTTTGTATGATGCGAGAGAATCTCCCGAATAACGTTTGTAGAATTTTATAAGCGAGGTATAATCTGAGTATCCCATTGCATACACAATATCTTTTATGTTCATGTCGTTTGCAATCATCTCTCTTATACATGCTATTTTTTGAGACTTGATATATTCTCCGGGTGTTGTGCTTGTTTCTTTTTTAAACAGCCTTACAAGCTGCTTTGCTGATAAATGCACGTGATTGGCAACATCTTGAACATTCAGTGATGCATTAATATTTTCCTTTATAAAATCAGTAGCTGCTTTTATTCTGTTATCGGTGAAAAATTCAGCATATTCAATTTCTGCGTCACCTACTTTTAGCCTGAAACTTTCTATGATAAGCTGTATCATTGAAAAAAAGATAATGCTTGTGTAATCATAAGGCTTTTTTTCTATATTGTAAATTATTGTATCGCAATGGTTTGACATTTGTTGATTTAACCCAATAATCGCAGGGTCTTGAATATGCTTTTTTGCAACCTGATAAAAGTTTTTTTCAGGAGTTTCCTTTGGTGAAAAATTAAAGGAGACAGAGATTTTACTGAATCTGTTACTTTCGTAGGTTATTCTGTGCTTATAGTCTGTAGGGAAAATAATAAAATCTCCTTTTTTCAAAGAAAGCAGCCTTTTGCTTGGTAATTCAAATATGCCCTCGCCTTCTAAAATAATATGCATTTCATAGTAAGAATGGGCATGCATTTTTTGAGTGTAATCATTATTTATTGAGTTTCTGTCACAATAGAATGAAAATATTATATCTAAAAGAAATAAATTGTTCTCAAAGTTATATATGTTTTCCTTATTTTTCCTTAGCAGGGGAACTGTTTTTAGATAATATTTTTCCATATTTATCACCTTCAGGACTATGATAACAAAAAAGGCTCATTTTGTCAATGTAACATGTCCCAAAACGGCATATTTTTATCCTCTTTTTGTGGTCTGGACTTTTTTACATTTCCTTTTTGTGTTGAGGTTAAAAAATTGCTAAATTTTTTGTTGGAAATAATTCCGAATT
Organism: Clostridia bacterium; assembly: GCA_045541135.1. GTDB lineage: Bacteria > Bacillota > Clostridia > Monoglobales > Firm-18 > CAZNKU01. The sequence continues at coordinate 5,849 of JAZQIO010000031.1, read as the reverse complement.
GTTAAATTTATTATAATACAAGTTTTGAGGCTATCGCAGTTTGTGGTAGCCTCAATTTTATAAAGGTATATTTATTATGTTTTTATAAATTAAGAATTAAGTATTGTAAATGTAAGAAAAAAGTGTTAAAATACAGTTTAGATATTTTTATTATTAATTCAATGTTATTGGAGGTTTTAAAATGAATAATCTGAAAGCCGGTTTTGCTCGCGGAAATATTAATCCACCAATGGGAATTTCAATCCGCGGATATTTTAAGAAAAGATTTGCTGAAGCAATATTGGATGACCTTCAGGTTAATGCACTTGCTCTTCAGTGCGGTGATGTAAAAACTTTGCTTATTTCTATTGACAATTGCGGTATGGCACAGGAAATTTCCGACAGATGCAGAAAAGCTGCCGGTGATGCTACGGGTGTTCCAATGGAAAATATTATTCTTTCCGCAACTCATACTCATACAGGGCCGAATATTGATTTTGAGTCTGAAGAGGAAATTGTAAGAGACTACAGTATTTTTGTTGAACGCAGAATTGCCGATGTTGCTAAATTTGCCGTAGCTGACCTTAAGGATGCAAAAATGGGCTATGGTAAGGGTGTTGCTCCAAATGTTGCTTTTATACGCCGTTATGTTATGAAGGATGGTAGCATTAAGACCAACCCCGGTGTAAACAATCCTGATATTGTACGTCCCGTTGGCGAAACTGACGAAAGCGTTAATGTTATTAGATTTGACCGTGAAGGTGCAGAAACTTTAGTTTTTGTTAACTTTGCAAATCATCCCGATGTCGTAGGCGGCAGCAAAATTTCTGCAGACTGGCCCGGACTTTTAAGAGCAGATGTTGAAAAAATCCTCGATAACACAAAATGCATTTTCTTCAACGGTGCACAGGGTGATGTAAACCACGTTAACGTTCATCCAAAAGACGGCGACTTAAACGGTATGTTTATGGACTTTGACGATGTTTCAAGAGGCTATGCCCATGCTGAATACATAGCTCGCGTTGTTACAGGCGGTGTTCTTCAGGCATTTGATAAGGTTAAATATGTTGATGTTGACACATTAATCAGCGAACAGAAGGTTATAAATGTTCCATCCAACAAACCTGATCCTAAGGATGTTCCCGAGGCTCATCGTATACATGAACTTCATGAAGCCGGCAAAGATAATGAGATTCCATACGAAGGAATGATGCTTACAACAGTTGTTGCTGAGGCACGCAGAATGGTAATTCTTGAAAACGGACCTGATGCTTTTGATATGCGTCTTTCCGGAATGGCAATAGGCCCTGTTGCAATTATAGGTATCCCGGGTGAACCGTTCTCAGGTATTGGTAAAGGACTTAAGGCAACAGAAGGCTACGATATGATACTTCCTTGCTGTCTTTCTAATGGTAGTCAGGGTTATTTCCCTATGCAGGATTCATACGACGAAGGAGGATATGAAGCAAGAAGCTCAAGATTCAAAGCAGGCGTTGCTGAATTTATAATAGAAGAAGGAAAGAAGATACTTAAGAGTATGTCACGTTAATTTTAAAAAATGCACTGATTCGGTTTTGACCGACGGTGCATTTTTTGATTATATAATTATTGTTTGTTTTTCTCTTTATATTCAGACGGCGTACATCCGTTATATTTTTTAAACATTCTTGTAAAACCTGACAGATTGTTAAAGCCTGATAATCTGGCTGATTTTTCAACACTTTCTCCATGTATCAGAAGGGTGCAACAATGCAGTAACTTTCGTTTAAGAATATATTCATACAATGGTGTATTGAAGTAGCTGTTGAAACCTCGTGTAATATATTCACGGCTGTAGTGGAATTTTTCTGCAAGCTCTGTAATGGTGTTGATGTTTGTGTATTCTCTGTCAATAAATTCCTTTATTTCATACAGGTAATCCGGTATATGTAAATTGTTGGTATTTGAAGAATCAATTTCAATTTCGGATAAACTGATAAACAAGTTACATATCTGAAGAAGTGCCTTTGCAACAGCGTATGGAGAGTTTGTGTTTAAAAGCTCTTGCTCTGCTTTTTCGGCATATTGGCAAATGGTACGGCTTTGGGGTATGTATATGTTCGATTCATTGCCCTTTTCAAGAAAGTCCATAATTGAATTGTCCGTAAAAATATTTAATGTTGGTTTGAAATAAATTACATAACGCTCATAAGTGACATTAGCAAGGGGACGGTACAGATGAACAGACATGGGTTTAGTAAGTATTACTGTACCGGGGTTTACTGAAAGGTACTGATTATCTGCAATATACTGCATTCCGTTACTGGCTGTATAGATAATTAACTCATAATAATTGTGTGAATGAAGGTCTTCTGTAATATATCCTTTTCTATGGGAAAAAATTATCTGTTTATTAAGAAAATAATCTGTCCAGCCAAGCTCGCCTGCAACATAGGCGGTAGAGGAATTAATCGGGAATTTATCGGTATATTTTCCCTGTGAAAGGTTTTCTTTTATCTTATTTATCATTATATACTCCTTAATTGTCACAAATGTACATTATGATGTCACAAATGAATATTTAAATGTATAAAATTCGATGATATAATACTAGTATATAGTGGTAATTTATATTTGTCAATAAGATTTTGGGAGGATATTAAATTGTACAGTTATTCTAAAAATGTTGCAACAGAAAAAGCAGATGTTCTGGTTATAGGCGGTGGTCCTGCAGGACTTTGTGCCGCTATTGCATCGGCACGTGCAGGTGCAAAAACTACACTTATAGAGCAAAACGGTTTTTGCGGAGGTATGGCTACTGCAGGCTTGGTAGCACCTTTTATGACATGCTATGACAGTGGCGGTGACACAATGCTTATCCGCGGTCTGTTTGAAGAAATTGTTGAACGCTTAATTGAAGTTGGTGGTGCAATTCATCCGTCACAGGTTGAAGCATCAACTGCTTTTACTTCATACATAACAATAGGACATAAACACGTTACACCCTTCAAGGCAGAAAGTCTTAAGCTTGTTGCAGATAAAATGATTGAAGAAGCAGGGGTTAATGTAATGTATCACACATCATTCGTTGATGCTGTTGTAGATGGAGATAAGGTTTCGCAGGTAATTGTTGCTAAAAAGGAAGGTCTTTGTTCAATAATGCCTAAGGTTGTTATTGACTGCTCAGGTGACGGTGACTGTGCTGTTGCGGCAGGCGTGCCATATACTTTAGGAAACGGAGAAGGTCGCATTCAGCCTGCTACAATGTTCTTTAGAATAGGTAATGTAGACAGCAAAAAGGTTGATGCGGATATTGAAGCTAATCTGGATAACTTTTACCGCAAGGACGGTGTTAATTACCGTTCGATGCACTGGTGGGTTTCAAAGGCAAAGGAAGCAGGGGACTGGACACTTGACCGTGTGTCTATTGGTTTGTTCCGCGGTGTTGACGAAGATGAATGGAGCATAAACACTTCGCGTATTATGGGTGTTGACGGTACAAAATCCGACAGCCTTACACTGGGAGAAATTGAAGGACGTAAGCAGGTTGATGAAATATTCAAGTTTATGAAAAAATATATCCCCGGCTGTGAAAATGCAAAGCTTTTGCAGACAGGCAGTACGTTGGGTATTCGTGAAACAAGACATATTCACGGTATGAAAACACTTGCACTTGATGATATATTGGAATGTAAGGTACCTGAAGATTCAATACTTCTTGCGGCAAACTCCGTAGATGTTCACGGAAGATTCGGTCCTAAGAGTAATGAATATATTGCAATTCCGGAAGGCAAATACTACGGTATTCCTTATGGCTGTCTTGTTGCAGAAAACCGTTCCAACCTTTTGGTTGCAGGACGCTCGGTGTCTGCTGAAAGTGAAGCGGCAGGAGCAATTCGAGTAATGCCTCCATGTATGGGTATGGGACAGGCTGCAGGTATTGCGGCTGCTTTGGCACTTGAAGAAGATAAAGATGTACGTGAAATTGATGTTAATAAAGTAAGAAGTGAAATTGTAAAGCAGGGAGGTCTTTTAAATGTATAAGCTGTTTATGGAATTTGAAAACCCTACAGAAGAGTATCTCGGAATAAAACGAAGCGTACAGGGCTTTGCAATTTATGAAAGCACAGGCTTTGTGTTGTATCACACAGGACTTTGTGCCGCATATAACCTTGATACAAAGGAAGGCAAGCCTTTTGCTGTTTTTAAACTTGGCTCATATAACGATGATAATTCAGACAAGCGTTATATAAACCATGCAAATGATGCAATGTTTGGTGAAAAGCTTGAGGGTGAAGATTTTCCTTTAATGTATGTTACTGCCGGGAACAGCGGCGAAAGTGATGAAAAGGGTTATATCGGTTACTGTGCGGTAGAACAGATAAAATTAAAAGATGGTGTTTACTCATCAGAAACCGTACAGAATATTTACTATAAAAATGACGGTATTGAAAACACAAAGTATCAGGAGCCCGGTTGGGGATGGCCTGCATCCTTGGTGGATGTCAAGGGTGGATGGTACTATATGTTTTCAGCACGTTATCGCACAAGACGTAACCTTGCAAGAGAGGATAATGTTTATATAGTTACAAAATTTAAGTTACCTGATCCAAAATCAGGAGATGTTACATTATATCCTGCAGATATTGTTGACCAGTACGAATTGCCGTTCAATGTTTTCTTTACTCAGGGCGGTACAATATATGACAATAAAATATATTTTACTTATGGTTGTGGTAATGAGGAACATCCTAACGAGCTTCGTGTAATTGACCTTGATAAAAAGGAATATGTTCTTTGTGAAAATATGAATGATACTCCATTTGCAGATGATGAAGTGGAATGCTGTGGCTTTTATAAGGGCAGATTTCTTATAAATACTCAACATTGTAAGATATATGAAAGATTATAACAAAGATATGAAAAGCGGTGATTGGAATGAACTACATAGAAGATGGCAACAGCAATGTTGAGTTTAAGTGCAGTAAAACCAAGAAAAATATTTTTCTCATAGGCGATTCAATAAGACTTGGATATTGTAAAACGGTAAAAAATGAACTTTCTGATGTGGCAGAGGTTTTTTATGTTAATGAAAATTGCCGTAACACACAGTTTGTAATAACAAACTTAAGAAAATGGCAAAAAATGTTTGATGACACAACTCGTGTTGAGGTTGTACAATTTAATTGCGGACACTGGGATGCGGCACATTGGAATGGATATGAAATTCCACTTACAAGTACAGAGGAATATGCCAGAAATATAAAGATGATTATTGATTTATTAAAATTAATGTTTGTTAATGCAAAAATTGTTTTTGCAACTACAACTGCCATGAATCCTGATGGTTCTCTTGGTGTTAACCCAAGAAGTAATCAGGATATAGACCGTTATAATGAAATTGCGGTAAAAGTTGCAAAGGATAATGATGTGATAATTAATGATTTAAATGTCATAACCCGAGATTGGGGAAGTGAAAAATACCGTGATTACTGTCATTATACTACGGATGCGTTTGTCTCTTTAGGAAAAGAGGTTGCGCAAAAATTAAAAGAATTATTGTAATATCTTTAAAAATATCAAAGTGCATAAACCTATGTTTGTACAATCGTGAAAATTCGGTCAATAACAATCAAAAGTGTGATTGAATTATCATTATTCGTAGCTGTTGTTGAATGTTTTTTGATTTAATATATTATATAAAATGAATACAAAAAATAAGGAGATTTTTAATATGAAACCAATTATTATTGCAAAAAGTACGGTAAAAAGTGTGTTCTTGAAATAAAGAATAAAATGGAACCTCATTATATTGAAAAAATGATTGAGGAAATCAGAAAACTTGACTATCTTGAAAATGTTATTTTTATTGGAGCAAACATAGAAAATCT
>JAZQIO010000030.1:0-25547 GCA_045541135.1 Clostridia bacterium | reverse complement strand
TGATATTTATTATGTTATTAAAGAATTGGTGTGCACCCTTTATTACGATATTGGGTTCATTGTATTAAACATTACGTCCAATGCCATAACAGATAGAGTAATTGATACAATTTATCAGTTACTCTATCGTTTTTTTATGCCTAAAAAAGCCTCATTTCAAGCGGATATTTTGGGTATGAGGGTTCATTTTGTTTTCTGTATGTTATTATCATCCTGATTTTTACCCTTGATTTTGATTTTTATTAGAAATAACTATTTTCCTATCGTTTCAAAAAAAGCTATCGTTTAAAAGAAAATTCAGCACTGCTTTGGGAAGTGTTGCCTTGCTATACAGTGCTTTTCTTTGTTTAGGTAGGATAGGGTATAAACGAGATTTTTTAGTTAAAATCTTGTTAACTCTGTTGGCGAATAACTTGTATTATAATAAAGATTTCCTGTTAGTATAAAGGTTTTCTTATCAGTATTTTTGTTTCTCTGTCTATGAATTTTAGCTTCTTATAAGTGCTCTTAATTTCTTGAATTTGGAATAAAAGTTTTCTTATTAGCCTGTAAAGGTTTTTCCATTAAGGTGTAAAAGTTTTCTTATAAGGTAATTTTGATTTTGGAACCAAATGTTTCGATGTAAGAAACAAATTTATTTAGTTGGAGTGTTGGTATAAATGTCCAAAACCTTGATATTATCTAAAAAAATAGAACTTAATCGAACAGTATAGGTTCGCTTAAGTTCTAACATTCATTTTGTTCATGTTTGCTTTTCTGTATTCTGTTGGCTTGTAACCAACAATTTTTTTGAAAAATAATGAAAATTGTGAAGAACTTGAAAAACCGCATGACAACGCGATGTCGGAAATACTCATATCGGTTTCAAGTAGTAATTTTTTTGACTGTTTGATACGGGCATCTATTAAATAATTTTTAGGAGAAGTCAAAAATATTTTCTTGAAAGCATGTCTGAAATAATCGTCATTATATCCAAGTGATTTTGCAAGCTCCTGCATATTTATGTTTTGTGAATAATTTTCATCAATATAATTTATTGCGTAAGAAAAGGCATTACGATTTTTTTTATCAGGTTCCCTATCTCTAAGTATTTTGTATATAATTCTGTCTATGCAGATGTTTAAAAATTCTTCAAAATACGGTTGTTGATTTTTTATTTCATAAACTATGTCCGTCAGGATATCAGAAAAATCTTCGGTAAATACTCCACACAAATTCAGATTTACGGTATATTCACAACTTAAACATACGATATCAGATTGTGTTTTGTGAGTCTCGTCGTGGGGAACATTCGGAGGTATAATAGCGATACTTCCAGGTTGGTATTTGTATAATGTATCTCCGATTTCAGTTGTTCCGTATCCGGATGTATAGCATACAATTTCATGCCAGTTGTGAGTATGCTTGTTGACATAATCGTCTGAACTTCTTTTAAAGGTAAAATAGTACTTTATCTTACTTTTCATTAAAATCACCCACTTGAAGTTTATATTTACATTTTATATTGTATATTTGATTGTGTCAATAGAAAAACGTATAAAAACAAAAAAACATAAGCCGATTCGTTATATCATTCCTACAAGTTACTATGATAAAATACAATAAGAAATGAGATTTCTTGAAGGAGTTGAATTGGAATGAAAAAAATGATTTCGTTTATTTTGGTGTTATGCTTTATCTTTACGGTAGGTGTTAGTGCCAATACAACTGTTGATGTGGGAACAAATAATGGTGGGCCGGGTCCTGCAAAGAGTGCACCTACTAAACATACAGGTGTAACCGGTGTAACAATAACCTATGATGAAGAAAAGGGACTTAATAATGTTGATTATAAATTGAGCGATGCAACCGGCACTATGTGGGGAACTATGGTATACGGTGACTGGACTATATACAGTCCGGATTATGACGCCGAAGCAGGGACAGGTTCTTCATTCAATTTTGCAACAATAAAGCCCGTTGAAAAGATAGGAAAAACATTTGTAAATTATGATTTACATAAAGGTAGTCTTGCAATAGGTGAAACATGGCTTCCAACAGCTAATTCATGGATTCGTTTAATATCTACCATACATCCTAATTATGCTGACGGTTATGTTTCGGCAGAAGGTGCTTCTGCTGTTCCTGTAAAATTTGCTGCTTATTCAGGAACACAAAGTGTAACTGCAGGTGCTTTTGATAGAAGTAATACTGATAGTGTTATTGCAGGAAAAATAAATGCTGATGGCAGTTACACATACGGTAGGGTAAAGCATCTTACAATGTATGCTTATACTACCTCCAAAACAGGCTTGGGATTTACATACGGATTTACGTCTGATACAGATAACGGCGGTACTACAAAGGACGGTGCAAATACATATTTAGGCGGTACACAGGTTATGTCCTATGCTAATCTATACAGTGAAAACGGAATTCCCCATAAAATAGACTTTTTTATGTATTCGGATTCTGTTGACGGAAGTATTTTGGGTAATGCTAACGGAAATACCAAGGGAACTGCATTTTCGGATACAGCCAATGATGATGAAACCTTGTATATCGTTATTTATATAGATGGATTGTATCACAAAACAATTACTGTTACAGAGGCATATATTGCTGCTATGGCATCGGGATATCAAACATGGAACGGTGCGGGTATGAGATTAATGTGGTATCAAAACTACAGCCTCGGTAGTAAAAATACAAATAAAACAATGGGTATAGCTTCAGAAGACCAAGATGCTTTTGTAGAAATTCCCGGTAGCTGGGTTACTATGGGAAGAGACACTCTTTCCTCTAACGTTTTCCAGTCGATTAACTACGACGACGGTAAAAAGGCGGATTATTATGAAAATGTAGCAAACGGTGTTGTCAATTACGTTGATACCCAGTTGGAAGATGTCCTGAAAGCTTCGGGTTTTGGTGAAGACAGAATTGTTACTTTGACAAAGAGCGTATACGAAAGCCCGGCGAAGATATGGGATAGTGAAGCGGTAACATCTAATGTATCTCTTGTTAATATTTCTACCGGTGATGAGATAACTTCAGAAGAATACAAGGCAGATAACAGTATTGTGTCCGGTAATTTTGATAACTATTATATGTCAATTAATGGTGTATATGTAAAAGCAGTAATGGGAAGCGGAAAAGACATTACCGTAGAGTATGATAAAAATTCAAAACTTGTAATAATTGATTACATAAACTGGGCACAGCTTAGTGATGATATTTCCTTTGATGCTATCGTTGTTTCATATGATTCCAATGGTGCGATAGATAAGCTTGATGTTGTTCCCGGCGTATTGAGTAAGGAAGAAGGAGACGGAAAAATAGAGTTGAATTCCGATATTGCGCCTACTGAAAAAGCTGTATCCTATAAGGTGTTTATGTTCGATTCACTAAAAAGTGCAAAACCTATGGCAGAACCGTATAAAGATTAATATTTTGTATAAAAGCCAATGACAAATGTATCTGAACAGTATTCTATAACCCCCTTTATATAATAAAAGCCCGATACATTACATATTTGTTATTGGCTTTTGGGCATTTTTAAAAATAAGGAGCTAATTTGTATGAAAGCTAAAATTTTAAGTGTGTTTTTATTAATAACAATTGTATTTTCGTTTTCAGTCAGTGCAGATTTAAAAATTAATAATCCGGAATTTGATGCAGAAACCTTCGGGCTTGTAATTTCCGGAAATACAGGAAATGAATACGCAGAAGGTGTATTAATTACTATATTGCCGGACGGTGCTGACAAATCTACTTTGTTCAGCAATTCAAATACTCTTGTTGACTATATCGTAAGTGATGACAACGGGGAATATATTTACGATATTGTTTTGAATGAAAATTTTAATACGGGCAAATATATTGCGTATGTTGATGCTGATGAAAATTCTGCAAGTGTGCCATTTATGATATTTAGCAAAGTAAAGGCAAATTTTGTTTTGGATTTTATTAATAAGGCATCATCACCTGCAGAAGTTGCTATGATACTGAAGGGTGAATATGTATATAACGACAACGGTGTACAAAAAGCAGTAAATCCGTCTGATTTGGGTATTGAAATGGATTCATCTTCATCTGATTACGATGTTTATGTTTCATACATTTCCAATGTTATTTATGCGTCTAAGCCGTCAAACGGCTATGATATTGCTTCATTTACAAAGCAGTACAACATTGCCTATGCCATGATAGAATTAAAAAATGGGACAACTCTTGATGATGTGATTAAAAATTACGGTGCATTGATTGCCATTGATGTTAATGAATACAATAATTTGGAAACAGATGTAAAAACAGAGCTTGAAAGCCTGATAAAGTCCGAAACTGGTTATGAAGGCGATGTTATGAATTATGCTGAAAATCTCATTTTAGCAAAGTTAAATACAGCCGGTGGTTACGAAGAACACGGCAAAATCTTTATGGAATATGCAGATGAGATAAATATAAGTCTTGATAAATACAATAAAATTAAAAATGATTACTATACCGACAAAATATTGATTGATATTTATGCTGCTGATTATGAAAATCTTGAACAAGCTGCGAAAATCTGGAATGATGCAGTAGATACAAGATATAATGAGTGGAAGAAAGGTGAGCCGGCAGGAAACTCCGGTGGTGGAGGCTCCGGAGGCGGTGGAGGTGGAGCCGGTGGTTCTTCGGTAACACCCGATATAAATTTTGTAATTGGTGATGATGTATCTGTTTCCGAAAGTGATGAAGTACATGTTACTGAGGATAGTAAAATTTATTTTACGGATACAGATAATCACTGGGCATGTGAAAGTATAAATAATATGTATAATCGTGGAATTGTAAACGGTTATGAGGACGGAACATTCAGACCGGACAGTACAGTTACCCGTGCCGAATTTGTTAAAATGATTACAAACACTGTTAAACTTGCAACAACCGGTACAGAAGGTATCAACTTCAGTGATGTAAGTGATACTGCCTGGTATGCAAATTGTGTTAAGCAGGCATATGCAAACAATATCGTTCAGGGACATGACGGAATGTTCAGACCTCTTGACAATATATTAAGACAGGATGCGGCAATTATTATTTATAAAACCATTGCAGGTTGCGGAATTAAGATAGATGGAGAGAAGAATTTTAACGATGAAACCAATATTTCCGACTATGCAAAAGCATACGTTTCATCTATGGCGGCTAATGGTATTGTAAATGGTAGTGACGGATGTTTTAATCCTTTAAATACGTTGACTCGTGCAGAGGCAGTGAAATTAATTGAAAATATGCTTGCTTATATCGGCAAATAGGAGGTGCAGGAATGAAAAATAGAATATTATCAATATTTTTGACAATGCTGCTTGTTTTTGGTTCTATGCCTTTTGTCAGTGCAGATTATAAAGCAGAAAACACAAGGGATGAAGGTGCGGGGGATTTTGTACAGACTCTTGTGGGAGATATTACTGTTGCAAAGGAAGAAGTAAGCCGTGCTGAATTTGTAGGAGCTATGGCAAAGGTCTTTAAGTTGGATACGGCAGAAGATTTCGTGCAAATATACAGTGATGTGCCGTCTTCTAACAATTATGCTATATATATACAACAGGCATACAAGCTTGGATGGATATCTGCATCAGACAGCGGATTCAGACCAAATAACACAATAACATATCCGGAGGCTGTTAAAATTGCCGTAACCGCAATGGGATATGAACATATTGCACAATCAAAAGGCGGATATCCTACGGGCTATCTTGCTGTTGCTGACAACATTGGACTTTTAGATGGTTTATCAATGACCGATGATATTGAAATTTCCAAGGACGAACTGATGATTTTTGTTGAAAATATGATGAATGCAAAAATAAATAAAGTCATTGGAACAGGTATTATGACCACATACAGTTCCGAAGAAACTCTTATGGGGCACTATTATGATGTCCATAAGATAACCGGTATAATTAATGCAACGGAGCATTCCTCGTTAACATCAGACACAAAGGAATTTCCGCGTCAAATGATATCTATTGACGGTAAAAGCTTCTGTACTGATATCTATGGTGATGATTATTTGGGTTATAAAGTCATTGCATATTGGCAGTATGATAAAGAACAGGATATAAATAAAATTATATACATAAGACCGTGTGACAATAGTGTATATGAATATACTACCGATGATTATTCGGGTTTTAATGATGGGAAAATAGAGTTTGAAGATGAAACAACTGGAAAAGAGAGTAAATATAAATTAGCGTTGTCCTATTCCTTTATATATAACGGGAAAAAATTCAGTGACAAAAATGTAGTTGCGGACAAGCTTTCTTCCGCAAACGGATTTATAAAATTAGTGGATAATGATGGCGACGGTTTGATTGATGTACTTTTCCTTGACGATTATAAGTATATAGTTGTAAGTGAAACAGATGCTAAAACAGAGTATATTGCAGATGCAAATTCTGTAAAAAATTCCTTGAAGCTTGAAGATGTTACATATACAATCAAGGATTTTGATACACAGGAATTCGTTGAATTTGAAAGTATAAATGTAGGGTCTGTAGTTGCAGTTGCAATGTCGGCTGACGGTTCTCTTGCAAAACTTATGGTGTGTAACGGATTTATAGATAAAAGCCCGACTTCATACGGCAGTGACGGCGTATTTTTTGGTGATAAGCTTTATGAGGTTTCCGATTACTATAACCTTTATTACAATAAAAAATTCAACAGTAATTACAGTGGAGTTTATTACACAGGTATAAATGATGATATTGTAGCATATTCAGGGCTTGAAAATATTATGAGATACGGTTATGTACTTGATACCGATAAAGATACAACGGGATTTGATACTGAATCCAAAATCAAGCTTATTAATGACAGTGGTGCAGTAAATATATATAAGCTTTCCAAGAGGGTTATGGTAGATGGTATCTGGACAGACAGTAAGGATTATGACGAAATATTCTCGCTCGATGAAACCCTTATTAAGTTTGGACTATGCAGCGGGGAAATAAAATACATTGATACAGCAATGGATTTGACAACATTTGAACAGCTTTACCCGATTGAAAAACCATCTGTATATAACTCAATGACAAAATCTACAATGCCCACAGCGGCTAAATACTTTACAGGAAGTGGGTCTTATGTGTTACAGCCTACAGACGGTTCAAAAGCATACTTTATGAATAAGGCTAATGTATTTATGATTTCCGCAGAAGACCCGGAAGAAAAATCATATGTGGGAACCTATGATTGCTTAGTTCAAAATCAAAATTACACAGCGACAGAAATAGAACTGTATGATGTAAATGAGGTAGGAATGACAGGCGCTGTTATTTGCCGAAAAACCACAAATGCGTATGCACAGAGAGTATCAAATATGTGGGTTGTAAATTCTGTTTCAAGAGCTTTGGACAGCGAAGGCACAGAGTGCTATAAAATTACATTAATGACAAAGGAAGGTTTCTTAAAAACCTATTATATGGATTATGACTTGATGCCAAGCAGAGTAGTTGCTTTTGGTGATATAGTAAAAATCAAAACGGATTATTCTGATGAGAGGATTATTGCAATGTATCCCGTATTCGACGGTACAAATTTTAAAGCATTGGATGATGAAATTTTTGATACCACGCTGTTTGCATCATACGGTATGCGAAAAGGTGTAGTATATGAGTATATGGACAATATGATTTCATATGCGGATATCAGCTACAAATCAGGTGATTTTAATTACGATAATCTGAAGTTTAATTCTGTAGATTCTACTAATATAGTTTATATTGACCGTGAAGCAAAGCAGATAAGAAAAGGCTATCAGGACGATTTTAAATCCTACCGTGATTACGGTACTGATGCAAGCTATATTGTAATTCTTGGAAGTTATGGCTATTGTTCGGGGGTGTTTGTATATGAAAATTAATAAGATTATCTCTTTTATCACTTGCCTTTTTATGATATTTACAATACTGCCGGGAGGTAATGTAGTTATGGCTGACAGTGCACCTACAATTTTTATAGCAGAGAGATTTGATACATACGCTGACGGAGTAAAGCCGGCAAGCTTTAATCTTCCCGGCAGTGACACTGTAGGAAGATACGACTCTACAAACGGTGTTGTTACCATATCAGATGGTAACAAGGCATTATGGTTCGGGGGAGGCAATACTGAGGGACACCGAGGCATAACAAATGCAAACGGTTTTGCATCAAAAGATCAGAAACAATACGTGATTTCAGCTTCATATATGACGGGTGAACAACCATTGGATATGGCAATAAGAATTGCCGGAATGTCAGGCTCTGCATTTTCACCTTATGCAATAAGAAACGGTGTTATATATGCAAATAATACAACTAAAATAGGCACGGTAAGTAAAACTTCGTTTACAAAAATAGACCTTGTTGTTGATTTTGGTAAAGAAATATTTTCAATATATGTAAATGATAAGCTTGTTGCGGAAGATTATAAAATTTCTGCCGATATTACCATACCTATAAAGCATGTTCAATTTGTGCCCTTTAATATGAGCGAAGGACGCAGCATATATCTTGACGATTTCTTTTTCTATACAGGAAATGACATTATAGATTTTCCTGCAGAAGTATTTAATACAGATTGTTCCGATATAGCTGATTTTAGAACAGAACGATATAATTTCACATTGATGAACCAAAAAAATCTTAACGGCAGCTACGCATTTTCTGGGGCAAGTGCAGGATATTATAAAACCGATACCTTCCGCACACAAATAAATGGCACTACATATACAGGTGTAGGTGCACAGGATGCAGATATTATTTCCCTTAACAGACTGGATTGGAACAACGCATACAGAGAAAATGACTGGATTACTATAAGAAAAGTAGGTAATGATGCGGTTACACTGCAATTTTTAACCAATTACGGATGTTTGCGTTCAAGATATTATTCTATGACTATGAAGCTAAGTTCCGACGATTTGCCCTCGGAAGCTGAAGTATTCAGAGTATATGGTGAACGCTTGAATGGTGATAAATTCAGCAGTATAAATCAGGTAATAATGACACTTAACAATAAAGGTGAGCTTATTACTTCTAACGGTGTTAAAATAGGTACGGTTACAAAGGGAGCGTTTTTAGAATTTACCTGTGCCTTTGATATGTCTGATAAAAAAGTGGACATATATGTAGGTGGCGGACTTAAAACTACTGTTCCGTTAAATAAAGAAATGCTTAATTTGAACGGTGCTTACCTTACAATTCCCGCTACATCCACAAATGGTAACTTAATTATAGACGGTGTAATGTGGAACCGACTTGATAAACCATATTCTCCGGATGGTTCACATGTTAAAAGTGCTTATCCGGATGATTCTTTGTATGAAGAATATCTTGAGGGAAAACATGCTGTAAGCGGCTTCAGGGGAACTTACTACGGCACATCGGGAAAAATGTATATTGAAGATACATTCTTCTTTGATAAGGCAAACAAGGATTTTAAAAATATCTATCTGACAAAATCAACAATGTCAAAGGTATTGGATATTAATGAAAATGATATTGAATATTTGTCCGACGATGTAGTTAAGTATAAGGGTAAAGAGTACTCTATTGGAGTAAACCTTGTATCCGCTCAGGGTGAATTGCTTGCATCCTTTGGACCTTTTGCCGAAAAGGTACTGGGATTGGATGTTGTTTATTACGAGGATATGGGCTTGGTTTTGGCTGATGATGTTCTTAACATTAATCCGGATACAGAACGTAGGGCAAACGATATGTCCGTTTCTGACGGTAAGGAAACCACACTTTTGTCCTTGGCAAAGTATATGCACTTTGACAGACCTGATGTACAGCAGTTAAAGGCAGACTTTTTCGCTAACAATGCAGGTAAGGAAAATCAGCATCCTCGTCTTGGAATAACCAAAGAGCGTATTGAAGATCTTAAAGTGTTAAGAACACAGGATGAAGAACTGGATGCGATGATAAGAAACCGTATAAACTATGCAGACGGTAATCTTGAGACATTGCCGTGGTTTAATATTGACAGACCTATACGCGGACTTAATGCCAATGTATATCTGCCCCTTTCCGACAGAATTGAAGCATTTGCATGTGCATATTGGTTTACAGGTGAACAAAAGTATGTTGATGCGGCATTTGCACAGTTTGAGGAAATAGAAAAGTGGCAGGACTGGAACGAAATGCACGAAATAGATATGGGGCGTATTCTTACTGCTATGGCATATCTGTATGACTGGTGTCATGAGGGACTTACTCCCGAACAAAGACAACGTATAGTTGATAAGACAACTGAACTTGCAGTATTGCCTACATATGAACAACTGACTATGCAAAGCGGAAGCCAGGCATCATGGTTATATAATATGTCGAATTTCAACGCCATGTGTTCTGCCGGTCCACTAATATGGCTTGCGGCTACTGCAGAAGTTGCACCTGAAATTACGTGGGAAACTGCAGAGCTTTCAATAAGAGGTACAGAATATTTTCTACAGTCCATGATGCCCGACGGTGCTGCAGCAGACTCTCCGTCATATTGGAAAGAGCATATGTTCGCAGGTATGGGCTATTGGATGCTACAAGAAGTATTTGGAAATACATATGGTATTGAACAATCACCGGGTCTTGAAAACACTAGTTCTTGGATAATTTCCATGATGCACCCTGCAGGTCAGTATTCTATGCACGATACTCCGAATTATGACTGTACGGGAACAAACTATTTTGAATCACAGGCTCTTGGTATATTTGCCCGGATGTATGACAACCCAAACTGGTACGCATACAGAAAACAGCGTTTAAAGGATGAAATGTACCGTACAACTTATATTTATGACATAATTTCATACATGGAGGGCGGTTCAATAGACTTTATTCCTCTTGATTATCTGGCAAGCGGTATGGATATCTTTACCGCAAAGGGCAGTACAACCGATAAACATTCACTGTATCTTGCCACACACGGCGGTGTACCGGATTCCTTCCACTCACATGAAGACGTTGGAACATTCGTGTACTTTAATGACGGTGTAGCATGGGCATCGGAGCTTGGAACAGAAGATTATCAGACAAGAAACCTTATAAATAAAATACCGCAGCAAATGTTCCTTGACAGAATTGAAGGGCATAACGGTATGATGTTTAATCCTACTACCGAAAGACTTACAAAACTTTTTGGAAGTACTACTAAAAAAGCATATGCCCAGGTAGAAAATTATGTATCAAAAGAACGTGGTTCATTTATAGTTTATGATTTGACAGATGTATATTCCGAAGATGTTACAAGCTATAAAAGAGGTATAACTACTGCTGATGACAGACGTTCTGCAATAATACGTGATGAATTTACCGTTAAACAGGAAAATACAGAAGGTTATTGGTTTATGCACACCGTTGCCGATGAATTTGAAATTGTAGACAAAAATACAATTATAATGGGAAAAGACGGTAAACGACAGATATTTGAATTGTATACAGACCTTACAGATTACGAACTTTTTGTAACAGAAGCAAAGACCATGTGGCCTGAACATGACCTTGGTGACAAAGATGTCAGCAAAAAATATGAAAAACTTGTAATTAAATTCAATACAAGCGGAACAAATTATATTCACGTTAAGATGTATAATCCTGATGAAAATGGAATGAGCGAAGCAGACAAACTGTTGTTACCTGTAAATCAATGGACTATACCTGATGGTAAATTGCCGGAACGCGAAGTGTTCAGCTTCTCAAGCTACACTACATCAGACGGTCTGACATCTACATTTAATACAATTACCTATGAAGAAGGTACACAAAAGCCGTATATTACTTCCGTTAATCTTGTGAACGAAAGCTTGACTTATGATATTATACATGAAGAAAACAGAGAAGTTATAAGGGTTTACAGTGCTAAAAATCCGGGCACTTATCAGGATTTGTACGTACCTTATGAATACGGTACACCTACAAGAACTATGGACCAGTATCCTGAAGGAACATTCAGTGAATATGAAATTGTAAATGTTACGGAAGATGCTAATCATTCGGTACTTGTATGGGCAGAGGCTATTTGTGATGGTGAATACGGAACACGTTGGGGTTGCGCAGATATTGGTGATTACATAGTTCTGGATTTGGGAGAATCAAAGGAAATCACTCATTTTGCGGCAGCTCAGTGGGAGGGTGCAAACAGAACCTTCTACTATCAGATTCTTGTGTCCGAGGATGGAGCAAATTACACTGTTGCCAAAGATGTTACATCCTATGCAGTGGATGGTGCCGACGGAACATGTCAGCTG
Organism: Clostridia bacterium; assembly: GCA_045541135.1. Lineage (GTDB taxonomy): Bacteria > Bacillota > Clostridia > Monoglobales > Firm-18 > CAZNKU01. The sequence continues at coordinate 13,296 of JAZQIO010000030.1, read as the reverse complement.
TTTGCCATCGCTCCAACTAAGGCACGCTACGTTAAAATACTTAACACAGGCGGTAACACCACTACTAATGCACAGAATTTCTATGAATTTAAAGCGTTGAAACAGAACTAAAACACATGCAGGTATTATAGGGGCAGTTAAAACTGTCCCTAATATGCCGCTGAAAGGAGAACAAGGATTATGAAAAAAATAATTTCTCTGTTATTGGCTGTTTTTTTGTGTCTTCCTGCTTCTTTTATTTATGTATCGGCAGAGGCTGATGTATCGTATGTTATAGAGCCGGCAGCAGGAGTAAATACATCTGCCGACAGCTATCTTAACATTTATAAATATCTTGTGTATCTGGAAAATGGCCAAATGTTGTACCTGCCTTCAGATTACATTACGGTTGGTCAATGGAAAAACAATATTTCCAACCCTGCACTGAACTGTGGCAGCTTGTCGGACAGTGATTACATAGACGATACATGTACTCTTACATATGTTGCAGACGATAATGTTACTGAAAAGACAGTTTATATTGAAACAGTAAAAACAAATGAACTGTATAAAAAATATGACAAAAAACAATCAACAACTTATGATAACAATAATTTGGGCATAAGCATCAGAACTTCGAGAAATGTAACAAAGGGCGTTGTTAAAACAGATGACGGATATGCCATGACTATTAAGTCACCGTCAACACCTACTGCAAACAGCTGGTACAATATTGACCAGTCTTTGATAGATATCAAAAATGATATTGGTGATACACCTTATATTATTGATATGACCGTTCAGTATGATATGCCCGGTGTAAGTGATGTTACCTGTGCATTTTCAATATTTGATGGTTCGGTTTACACTATAAAGCCTGCTGCATCAATAACAAGCGGACGTCAGGCGATAAAGAATAAGTTTATAAACAATCAGCCCGTACAGGTAACTGTTCAGGTTTTCCCAAAGGCAAATCTTGCAAGTGTATATGTTGACGGTACATGGATTAAAAATTTAAATCTTGTATCGGGTAATTATGATTACGCGGATTATGTACAGTTTTTTTTCCGCACAACAAATAACACCAAAAGCAGCACGGGAAAGTATTATGATTTTACAGGTATGACTACCAATTATGAAATAAGATACGGCTTTGGCAGTGTGGATGCAGAAGTGCTTGAGGTAAATATTGACAATTATACTGACGGTGCAAAAATTTATAATTCTGAAGTAGAAGATGTGAATGTATCTGTAAATGTGGACGGTTATGAAAAAGCGGCTTTGTATGTTGACGGATATAAAATAACCGAAACGGAAATTTCAGAACGTTCAGCAAGCCTGCCCCTTAGCGGAGACGTTATGGGTTATGGCAAGCACGAGCTTCAGGTAAGGTTGTATCCTGAATACGGGAAATATGTATCTAAAACAATTGTTGTATATGTTGAGGAGGCTATAGAATCGGGATCGTATGTGCTTAATTATGAGGATTGTCCCGTGGGTATTGTTTCAACATATGTTCCGGCAGGAATTCATAATGATTTTACAAGCTTCAATTATGCCTCAACCGACCACCGGTTTGAGGTAATAAGTGGAAATAACGGCAAATATGTTTACTCACCTGCAGGTGCACCTGCAAACTCAAGAATTAATGCGACCTTTAATACATCAAAAGCTTATGATGCAAAGTTCAAATTTGATTTTTGTTATGAAGAAATCGGCAAAAATGATATTTTTGTAATAGTCAGACCAAATGACGCAAGAGGAACTCCCAATAATGTTCCCACTACTTTTATAATATTAGATGAAGACGGAACTTTGAATGCTCGTTTTACGGAGGGTAATGTTGAACTTGGAAAGGTTTCAAAGAATATATGGTACAGACTGGAATTGGATTTGCATCACGTAAGAGACGGTTCTGTAGATATCAGCTTCTTTGAATATACCGATGGCGGAGAACAGCTGTTGAGTGAAAAAAGCGGGGTAATTAAGGCTTCAAATCCCATAAAATTTGTGGATGAATTAAGAGTACAGCCCAATCAGTTGCCACTCTGTGTTGATAATATTTCTGCTACACCGGTTTATTATACCGGAGATATAACTTCAATAAATGCCGACGCATTAAACCGTAATACCGTAGAATTAAATATTGATGCCAATTCTGTGGAAAATGTCGAACTTTATAACAGTATTGGCAAAATAAAGATTTTTGATTATGAGCTTGCGGATGAAGTTCTTACAATTACTACCGCACAGCCGATAGTTAAAGAACAGGTGTATTATGTCAAGGTTTACTCTGACAACAACGTATATCCGTTTACCAAAGGTTTTGAAGTGAATGGTAAATATATTAAAGTTACAGATTCGTACTTTGAAAACAGTATGGGTAATTATTATGCGGTACTGGATATAAGTAACACAACCGACGCCGCTGTCGATGCTGCAGTTGTTGTGACAAAATGGAACGGAAAGCAGTTTGTATCGATGAATGTCGGAAGTATCAATGTGCTGCAGGGAGACAATGAATATACTGTAAACTTAGGAACAGAAAAGCCGTCTGAAATTAAAGTTATACCTGTATCCTTATACCCAAAAACACGTTTACTTTCAGATAATCCAATATTTAAATAGAAAAGTCAGGAGAATTTATTAATGGAGCAAAATATTTATAACAAAAATTTAGAAGTGCCAAGTCGCAAGGTCGATGCAGTTATTGATACGGATGCATTTAATGAAATTGACGATCAGTTTGCGATATCATATCTTTTGGCATCAAAGGACAAAATTAATCTTACCGCACTTTATGCAGCACCTTTTTCAGGTACAAAAAACGTATCAGACCCTAAAATAGGAATGGAGAAAAGCTTTGCGGAAATTATTAATATTCTTACTCTGACAGGTTGTGAAGAATATATTGATGATACATTTAAGGGCTCAAATATGTACCTTAAGGATGAAAAAACTCCCGTTATATCAGATGCTGCTGAAGACCTTGTACAGCGTGCAAAAAAGTACAGTCCGGAAAATCCTTTGTATGTGATTACAATAGGTGCGATAACAAATATTGCTTCTGCACTTCTTATTGACCCGACAATAGCAGAGAATATTGTTATAGTGTGGCTTGGCGGACATGCTTTGCATTTTCATGATACAAAAGAATTTAATATGCAACAGGATATTGCGGCGGCAAGAGTAGTGTTTATGAGCGATGCACCTCTTGTTCAATTGCCTTGTATGGGCGTTGTAAGTCAATTTGCAATACCAGGCGAAGAATTGAAATATCATATAAAGGGTAAAAACAAGTTGTGTGATTACTTGTATGATATAGTTGAAGAATGTTTTGAAAATTCTGAAAATATGTGTAATTCCCGAGTCATATGGGATGTTACGGCGATTGCATGGTTGTTGAATGATAATGATAAATTTATGTTATCTCGCATAATTGACTGCCCTGTTCCTGACTATGATTATAAGTATAATGGAACAATTAACAAAAAAATCAGATACATATATTTTATAAACCGAGATGTTTTAGCTACTGATTTATTCGAAAAAATCACGAATGAGGAGGATTTTAAATGAAAAATATTCTTGTAATAGGCAGTGTTAATATGGATTTAACTGTTTTTACGGATGTTATTCCAAAGCTTGGTGAAACGGTATCAGGTAAAAGCTTTTCGTCTCAGGGCGGAGGTAAAGGAGCCAATCAGGCAATTGCCGTGGCAAAGCTTGGAGGAAATGTTAAATTTCTCGGTGCAGTTGGTAATGACGAAAACGGCAAAAATTTATTAGAAAATTTAAAATCCAATAATGTTAATTTTTGCGGCAAGGTTATTGAAAATATTCCCAGCGGTACAGCTGTAATTACAGTTTGTGGTGGTGATAACTGTATTATTATTACTTCAGGGGCAAACGAGTGTGTGACTCCAGAAATGGTAGAAGAAAACGAACAACTTTTCGACGAAGCTGATTATGTGATTCTACAATATGAAATACCGATTGAAACCATAATTAAATCAGCGATGTTGGCTAAAGCGCATAATTGTAAGGTAGTTGTTAACCCGGCACCGTATATTGATATTCCAAAAGATTTTTACAGCTATGTTGATATTCTTGTTCCAAATGAACATGAAGCTTATGAAATGACAGGGGTAAAAATAGAAAATCGTGAAAGCTGTATAGAAGCTATTGATAAAATCAAACATCTTGGTGTTGGAAATGTAATTATCACTCTTGGAGAAAACGGATGTGCGTATACCGTTGGGGATGAGGTGTTTTTCCATGATGCACGACGTGTTACAAGTGTTGATTCAACTGCCGCAGGTGATACCTTTATAGGAGCTGTGTGCAGATGTCTTTCTAAAAATATGAGGATGGAAGAGGCCATTGGTTTTGCTACTGTTGCGTCTTCAATTACAGTAAGCCGTGCAGGAGCATCCTGTTCTATTCCGTATGAAAATGAAGTTAAGGAGATATATAAATCATGAAGACAATTTTGTTGGCAGAGAAACTTTGGGAACATGCAGCAGAAATGCAGAAAAAACAGGGTAAAAACGTAACATATAATGGTTCGGCTCTTCATCATTATTATGGATTGCTTACTATGTATGCTTCAGCACAGGGGGCATACTATTCAAAAAATGAAAAATGGATGCAGCAGGTTACAGATGAACTTGAAAAGTATCCTTTTGAATTTGAAACACCGGAAATATATTTCCCCTATAATTTTGATAACTATTGCATAGGCGGTATGGGTAAACCTTGGCTTTTGTTAAAGGGATATTTTAATGAAGAACACAAAGAACTGGTACGTGAATATGCTGAAAAAACATTGATAGCCCCAAAAAGTCATGACGGCATTTTGTGTATGCCTTGGTGTCCGGAAGATGAAAAAATATGGATAGATGTAATTTTTGCAGTTACACCATATATGCTTTACGCAGGTCTTTTGCTTGATGAACCAAAATATATTGATTTTGCAGTTGATCAGTGCTTTAAGATGTACGATGTATTTATGGATAACTCAAACGGACTTCTTCACCAGACAAGAGGCTTTATGGGAGATAAAACAACAATATCTCATGACCATTGGGGCAGAGGCAACGGCTGGGGATACATCGGTCTTACGGAATTGGTAAAATATTTACCAAAGGACTCAGAATATTATGACGAGGCGGTTAAACGTTTTGTTGCACATTCGCAAGCTCTGATTAAATATCAGGATCACAGAGGTCTTTGGAGACAATCCATTGCAGAACCTAATGCGTGGGAAGAAGAATCCGGAACAGGTCTTTTCCTTTATGGTTTTGGTGCAGGTATCAGACTGGGGATTTTAGATAAAGAAAAGTTTATGCCTGCATTTAAAAAAGGACTTGAAGGACTTTGTAAGTATTGTATAAACGAAGATTTTTCAACAGAAAAATGTTGTCATGGGTGTCTGTGCCCGGGTGATACACCTGAAAGATGCGGTACATTAGAAGCGTATCTTGTTGATGTTGCACCACTAAGAGATGACGGACATTCATTTGGTCCTGCAATTTTGGCAATGACTGAGGGATATAGAAATGGAATAATTAATATTAAATGGAAATAAGCTTTGGGGTGATTTTTATGACATTGGAAAGAGTTTATGAAAATAAAAGTAAATGCACAGGTTGTGCAGCTTGTATGAATGTGTGTCCGAAACAGGCTATTACAATGGAATATGCAGAAGACGGATATTTATATCCTGTTATAGATCAGGAAAAATGTATAGGATGCGGATTGTGTCAGAAAAAATGTCAGTATAATGACGGTAGTTTCAAACTTGATACATTTGCAGATAAAGAAATGGATATATATGCTTCACAGGGTGATGAGGAAGCAACATCACGCAGTACGTCAGGAGGTATGTTTTATTTGCTTGCAAAGGATGTACTTTCAAGAGGCGGTGTTGTTTACGGTGCAGCTTATGATGAAAATATGGTTGTAAAACACATAAAGGCTGAAACACCTGAGGAAATGGAGCCAATAAGATGTTCCAAATATGTCCAGAGTAATCCCGGATATACATATAAAGAAGCTAAAAAATATCTTGATGAAGGCAGAGAGGTTTTGTACAGCGGTACACCTTGCCAGCTTGCAGGACTTTACGGTTATCTTGGAAAAGATTATGACAATCTTTTGTCTGTCGGCTTGATATGCTACGGAAGCACACCTCCAAAGATGTTTGCTGAATATATTGACATTCTTGAAAAAAAGAACGGGTCAAAGGTTAAATTCTTTGATTTCAGAGATAAAACAGACGGTTGGGGCAATAAGTTTGTACGTATAGAGTTTGAGGATGAATCAAAAACATATATTGTACCTACAAATGATGACCCTTACAGAAAAATGTTTAGCAGTAAGCATTATACAAGAACAAGCTGTAATACTTGCCCGTATGCTTATATGAAGCGTTATACAGATATTTCAATCGGTGATTACTGGAAGATAGAAGATACAGACTGTAAAATTAATCCCTATACAGGGCTTTCAAAAATGTTTGTGTCTACCGAAAAGGGCAGAAAGGCATTCGATAGAATAAAAGACCTGATGCAGTGGGAAGCTATGCCATATGACACAGCTGTAAGACCTAACCTTTCAGGTAAAGGCGGTATGAGCCCTATATTTGATGAATGTCTTAAGGATTATGCCGAACACGGATTTAAATATGTGTTTAAAAAATATTTTGATACAGAATTTTAAAAAGGATTTTTGTTATGTTTTCTGATTCACAACGCATAAATTAGTGGACAAACTATCAATACCATTGGGTGCAATAGTTGAAACAAATGTAACATTACTTTCAAATGAACTTATACTATTGTGTTAGGTCAAGTACCATATATTTACATTTAACAGTTTGGCTGAACTTAAACCTTTAGTAGCTAATTATGCAATCAATAATTCTGCATACGTTTCTCCGGTTAAGTAATAAAAATTATATAGTTTTTACGTGAAACACTTACATGAGCATAATAAACATTCTAAAGTAACCCCCTTACTTAATTTATACAGTTAATGTGGTGTTTCAGTAAAATACAAATAACGCTATGGATTTAATCCATAGCGTTGTTGTCTTATATAACCTTTCTTTCTACAAACCAACGGCCGATAACATTACCTGATAGGTTCGTTGACCTTTCAAAGAATAAATAACTTTGTCTGCCGTTTACTTGAATGGTATATCTGTCACCTTGACCTCCGTCTTTTAAAGTGGAGTCCTGCCCTATGTCTGTAATTTTGTCTATGTGATATGTTGTGTCGTCTTCCCATACGAGAGATTTGGGAATCATTAAGCCGTCTTCGTTGAAGGAGGCGTTAACCTCCACATAAACCTTTATATCCATTTCTTTTCACCCTTGAATTTGTTGTTGCATTGCCATATTGTTCTTTTGTACTTACTGTTTGAATGCCATACCTTTTCTTCTGCAGAAAGTCCACAGTGAACTTCTTTTGCAATATGGCTGAGCCTTTATATTTTTCATTAGTAAGTATGCTTTCAATGGTAGAGGTTCTCCATATTTGTTTGCCACTTGGAGATGGTATGTTTTTACTCATCAAATAATTTGCTATGGCATTTACGGTTTTGCCCTCTATAAACATTTTATATATATCCCTCACAGTTTCAGCTTCTTTTGGAACAATTTCCGGCAGTCCGTCTTCACCCTTCTTGTATCCCAGAAAGTTTTTGTACGGCAAGGTTACTTTGCCGTCTGCAAATCTTTTACGCTGTCCCCATGTTACATTTTCGGAAATGGAACGGCTTTCCTCCTGTGCAAGGGATGACATTATTGTTATAAGAAGTTCACCTTTACTGTCAAGAGTATAAATGTTTTCTTTTTCAAAATATACCTCCACACCTTTTTCTTTTAGCTTTCGTACAGTTACAAGACTGTCTACGGTATTTCTGGCAAAACGGCTTACAGACTTTGTTATGATAAGGTCTATCTTTCCCTCGAGAGCATCCTGTATCATTTTATTAAAGCCTTCTCTCTTTTTGGTGTTGGTTGCAGATATGCCTTCATCCGTATATACATTCACAAACTCCCACTCAGGATTTGAACGAATGTATCTTGTGTAGTAGTCAACCTGTGCTTCGTAGCTTGTCTGTTGTTCTTCGCTGTCGGTTGATACACGGGCATAACCTGCTACACGCCTTTTTGCTTTCACTTCAAAAGACATTTTTGTTACGGGATTTATCTTTTGTGGTATAACCGTTACTGTTCTTGACATGGTATTTCACCTCTTTTTCTTGATAATGTTTTTTGCCTTGCGTTTTCTCTCATTTCATCAGTCCAACTGTTTTTCCTTGATGCCTGTTCCCAAGTGGTAATTACTTCTGAATTATCTACAAATATGAATTTCAACTGATTGTTCGGGAGCACAATGATTTTAATATTTCCTGTACCGCGTTAAAATCATCCTTTGATATTATTCCTTCGTGAGAATTTTCAACATAATATTGCGGAAGTTCACCTTTGTTTATTGTATCCTTTTTGGTAAGGTGGTCTTTGGTGTAATACTTTTGCAGTAGCATATCACCTGTATATTTCTCGTTTTTGAGCATTGAAACTATTGTTCTTGAACTCCATTCACCACCACTTGGTGAGAGAATACCAAGTGCTGTCAAGTGATTTGCAATGTTAATACTTCCAATGCCCGACAAGTACATCTTGAATATCTGCTTTACAACTCTTGCTTCAGGTTCGTATACGGTAATGATTCTGTCTTTGCATCTGTAACCGTAGAGTGAGAAGGTGCTTTGTATTCCCTGTTCAAAATTCTTTCGTATACGCCACTTTTGATTTTCACTTGCCGATAAACTTTCCTCTTGTGCATAGGATGCAAGAATAGTAAGCATAAGCTCACCGTCACTACTGATTGTATGAATATTTTGTTCTTCAAAATACACATCTACACCTGAATTTTTAAGCTCTCGGATGGTATTTAAGAGCGTTACTGTATTGCGTGCAAACCTTGAAATTGACTTTGTAATTACAAGGTCAATCTTTCCTGCTTTGCAGTCTTCCAACAACTTTTGAAAATTTTCTCTTGAATCCTTTGTTCCTGTTTTAGCCTCATCTGCATACACACCGCAGAATGTCCAACCACTGTGGTTTTGTATCAGGTTACTGTAGTAGTTTACCTGTGCCGAAAGGGAGTGTAACATAGCATCTTTACCGCTTGATACACGTGCATATGCTGCAACCTTTAAACTTTTCGGAACTTCAGAATTTTGAAATATTACCTGTTCAACTGTTCTCATAATAGTTCTCCTTTGTATTAATATATAGTACTATATATATCACTCTAATGGAGGATAAAGTCAACGGTTATGCCGCAAATATACTGCATGAATTTAAGCTGTTTTTTTGTTTATAACTGTTTTCATCCTTTTACACTTGAAAAAACTTTTTGCTTATTCCCCTAAAAACTTTCGCGAATTTGTGCGTGAGGGGAGGCGCCCGTTCTTGGAGGCAAAGGTCGTAGAGATTTTATCCCCCCCTGGGGGTCAGAAAAATGTAAAATATCCTATATGTCGATATTGACTTAATGGTAGTGGTTTGTGTGTTCACAAAATTTGTTTTTGTTATGTTTTTATCACAGAATTATTGTCTTACTTATATGTTTTTATATCTGTCGCACGTTGTCGCAGGTAATTTAGGTTATTTTAAAAAATACTTTCTTTATAGAGATAACCTATTTTACCTGCGACATACTGCGACAAGTGTTAATTTCTTCGGCATTTAGGCATAAGAAAAGCCCTCGTAGGTTTTAACTACGAAGGCTTCAATGACTATTTCACTATTATAATCATAACACTGTCAACCATAAAATTCAAGGTCACTTTAGGTCACACTTTTGCATTTTTTTTTTGTTGTTTGCCGTAAGATATGCCTCCGCGAATTCACGAAGACACACTTTTTATATAATTCGCTATTATAATAATATCACAGTTTGACAAGGAATACAAGGGAACTTTATGGAACTATGAGGAACACTTATGTTTTTTTACATATCATCCACAGAGTGAACAACAAGGTATACCTTTTAGGTATTTCAAAATCACGCTAACAATGTCAGTTCCTTCATCTGTCAATCCAACCTCCTTATATTTCAAGGCAATTGACACTTTGACATTAAATTTTCTACTTTTATGACGTTACATACGAAAAAATAATATATATAAATAATAATATATATACACGCATATATAATTTAAACTAAATAAAGAAAATATAGAGATTTTGGTGTCAAACTGTCAAATTGGTGTTGTTGGGACTACCTTGGAAGTTGAAAAAAGTTCCGTTTTTACTATCAAAACCCATCTTTTAGTTCTGCGAATTTTCGGAATTTTTCTCTTGCTCATTGTGTTAGTTACACGTGTCAATTTGGTAGTTTTTCATACATTTTATTTTCTTTCTTTTCAATTTTGTTTTTGGTTTTTAATATACGAAGAGAAATTGTCTTTTTAGAGAGTGAAATTTATTTAAAAATTAGTCAAGTATGAATTGGTGAATCGTACTTGACTAATTTTATTTTTTGTGATATGATTTAATTAACCTGAAATGGAGGTAGAAATATGTTTATAGGCAGAGAACGTGAACTTGTGGCGTTAAAAAAACTTTATGAATCGAATAAATTTGAATTTGCGGTTATCTATGGCAGACGTCGTGTTGGTAAAACTGCACTCATAAACGAGTTTATTAATGAAAAAAAGGCTATTTATTTTATGGGTGTTGAAAGTAACGCAAAGCAGAATCTTGAAAACTTTTCAAAAAGTATTATGGAGTTTGCAAGCGGATTTGAGACTGAGTCCTCTTTCCTTTCGTTCCAGGCTGCACTTGAATTTGTGTTCAAGCTTGCAGAAAATGAAAGAATCATTCTCGCCATTGACGAATATCCGTACGTGGCTCGTTCATCAAAGAGTCTTGCATCTACTCTGCAGCTTTTAATTGATAAATATAAAGATACATCAAAATTGATGATTATTCTCTGTGGATCTTCTATGTCATATATGGAAGACCATGTACTTGCGTATAAGGCACCTCTTTATGGAAGAAGAACAGCTCAAATGAAACTTTTACCATTTGACTTTGAAGAAACCTGCAGATACTTTAAAAATCTATCTGATGAGGATAAAGCACTTATATATGGTGTTGCAGGTGGCACACCGCAGTATCTTTTGCAGATGGACGATAAGTTAAGTGTTGAAGATAATATCAAAAACACATATCTTAATCCGATTTCCTTTCTTTATGAAGAACCGACTAACCTTTTAAAACAAGAAGTGCGTGAGCCTGCAATTTATACAGCTATTATTACTGCGATTGCAACAGGTTCATCAAGAATGTCGGAAATTTCAAGTAAGGTTGGCGAAGATACAAATGTTTGTACTAACTACATTAAGAACCTTATGAATCTTGGCATTGTTCAGAAAGAAACCCCTTACGGGGAGAAGTTTTCTCGTAAATCGGTTTACTCTATCGAGGATAATATGTTCCGTTTCTGGTATCGTTTTGTGCTTGATAACAATTCAATCATTGCCCGTGGTGCTGCAGATTTGGTTTATAAGCGAATTGAACCTCAGCTTTCTGACTATATGGGGAAGGTTTTTGAAGAAATCTGCAAACAATACCTTTGGAAACAGCTTCTTTCCGACAACTGTCCGGTAGAGTTTAACTCACTTGGTCGTTGGTGGGGTAATGATCCGCAAGAAAAATGCCAAACTGAAATTGATATTATGGGTGAACAAGATAAAAACACAGCTCTTTTCGCAGAATGCAAATGGACAAACGAAAAGGTTGACCTTGGCGTTTTAGAAACTCTTGTAAAGCGCAGCAACTTGTTCTCATATAAAACAAAACATTACTATTTGTTCTCTAAATCAGGTTTTACAAAAGGTTGTATTGATAAGGCGAAGGAGATGGGTAATGTAAATCTTGTAAGCTATGAGGATATTATTAGTGCTTAGTAAATGAGTGGTGAATCTAGAAATTGAAAAATAAAGTATTTGGAATTTGTCATCTGTGCGGAAAAGAAGCAGAGCTATTATGCTTAAAAACGGGCATTTGCGTGACAGTGCACGAAACAACTCTTTACGAGATTTCAAATTTGCTTATTTTGATGCTGTACAAGATGCTTTGATTGAAGGCTATGAGCACAATCAGGAGTTTTATTCTCTGCTTCTTGATGATGACGAAAGGAAACGAGAACTTATGCAAGTTTTCCTTGAAGATATTTATAAAAAGCTTAGAGAAGAATAGAATGTATTATATAGTATGAGGAGTATTGTTATGTTAAAATTAATTAAGATATTATGACTTCTGTACTATGTTTATAATGCACCCTTTAATACTGTACGGGGTTCATTGTATTAAACATTACGCCCAATGCCATAACAGATAGAGTAATTGATACAATTTATCAGTTACTCTATCGTTTTTTTATGCCTAAAAATCCTTGTTTTATGCGTTTGTTTTAGTGTTGAGGGTGCATTTGATGTTCCGCAGATGCACAGCCGTTAAAAATTCACCTTTAATTTTGAGTTTTGATATAAATATATACATTCCTATCGTTTCAAAAAAAGCTATCGTTTAAATGGGGAATTTAGCGTTAATTTGGTAAGGCTTACCTTGCCATTCGGATCCCGCAACCATAAAGAAACCTTGTATTCATAATAAATACAAGGTTTTTTCTGTCTTGTCACTTCAATGAAACAGATCGTTTTATACTAATATTTTTGGTCGGCTTTTGATGATAAAAAATGTTAATAATATTTATTTTTTTGAAAGAATATATAATAAAATGCACTGCTTATAGTAAAGATTGATTTACTAAGCAGTGCATTTATTTTATGAAAAAAACGTAGACTTAATACAAATTTTTACTTAAATAATAGGTAAGATATATTTTATTTATATCTATCTTTGAATAAAAAAGAAACTCTGTATTTTATCTAACGATGATGGTTTGTATCAGTACAGAGTTTCAATATATTTAAAGTTCTGCCATAATATCAAAAATTTTGTCTTTAATATCTATAATATCTTCATGACCGTAATCGGGATAAATAACAACGTTTTTATTGCACGTAAGTTTGTTGTACATAGCAAACTGTGTTGAAGGAGGACATATTGTATCCATAAGGCCTGTTGCCATTGTAACGTCCGCCTTAATTCTCTTTGCCATATGTTGAATATCGATATAGCCAAGTTTTGTAAAAATTTCTTCTTCTCTTGTGTGAGTAGGGTCGAATTTTCTGAAATAATATCTCAAGCCTTCATAAGCACCCTT
>JAZQIO010000029.1:0-46218 GCA_045541135.1 Clostridia bacterium | reverse complement strand
TACAAATTTTTTTTTTTTTTTTTTAAATAAAAAAAAAATAAAGAAAACCCCTTTTTTTCAATAAAACAAAAATCCGGTTCTTCGACACGCTGAAACAGTCATCTTAAATGACTATTTTCTTATTACTGTTCAGTGGTTTTGTCTGCAAATTGTTGTATCAGTAAAACCTGTTTTTGAGACTCTAAAATATCATAAGTATTCATAATGGTTTTTTCACCGTTTATTTCTTTAATAAAGGCATTTAAATAATCAGGCTTACAATCTTCACATTCTATTATTTTTTCTTCTGTTTTATAGATACGGATTTCGTTGGTTTTAAGATTAAAGTTTAGCATTCCTTTATTTCCCCACAAGTAAAAATCCCAGTATGTAGACAGTATACCATCAAATTTTGGTGCAGCATAAGAAACGTCTGCCATAAGTGATATTCCGTCCAATTCCGCCATAAGCTGTCCGCAATCCTTAAAATCAGGCTCTTTATCTGCAAAAGCATTCCAAACCTTAGCACAGTTTATTTTTGTAAGGTTCTTTTTAGTTATAAATCTGATAAGGTCAATACCATGTATTGCAATATCATTTATTGTTCCACCGTGCTTGCCTTCTTCAAAATACCAACCCGGACGGTTGCCATAATCCAGGCAATGCTGACCTGTGAATGAAACATTTATAATTTTGCCTATTTCACCATTATTAACTATTTCACACACTTTTGGAATCTGAGGCATATAACGCAAATCAAGCATACAGCATACCTGAAGATTTTTTTCTTTAACAAGCTTTTCAATTTCTTCAAGTTCATCCAAATCTGTGCATATTGGTTTGTCGCATATGACGTGCTTTCCTGCTTGTAATGCAGAAATCACCATTTTGCCTCTTTTGGAATAATAATCTCCAATCGCTATGGCATCAACATTTGAATCGTTTAAAATTTCTTCATAGGAATTGTAATTAAATTCAACGTTGTGGCTTGATTCTGCAGCTTTTTTTGCATCCTCATTTTCTTCAAAACAACCAATCAAAGTTGTTTTGTCGTTTTCAAGAACAGAGGAATAAAGACCTAAAATGTGACTGTGTCTGAAACCTGCAAATGCTATATTCATATTTTCAACTCCTTTTTGTAATTTGGTAGTGTTGAATTGATACTCTTTTGTTTAATAACTGCTAAAACCCTGTTTTTTGGGATAAAATATTGTACATCTGTTTGATTTATTCAAACAAATACCATTTATCCGGGGTAAAGCCGTTGTCATCGCCGGTGACGGGAATCATAATTCCGTAACCTCCGTGACTGTCATAACTGTCAAAGTGTTTTTTCATATACAAAAGCTCACCGCGTTCCGGAATATCATAATGCTTAAGCGCTTTATAGTCTTTTTCGTCATTCTCGTATTTTTCCCTACACTCCAAATCAGAATAACGGAATGCCATTCTCATAAGACGTACATTGTTACGTGCAGCTTCATCTTCTGCAGCATTCAGTGCGTTTTCAAAGCCATTGTACATTTTTTCTTTGTCTATATGCTTCATAAGATATATTCCTGCCGTCATTATTTCGCATTGACCATCAAGAACGCTTTCCGCATAACGGATATTCTCTGCAATATATTCTCCGCCCTTTCCAAAAATACGGCAGAAAAGTGAGAGGTTATTATCAAGGGATTTTTCGGTGTCGTAAGCCGTTCTTCCGTAGGTATAGAAGTTGAATATATTATTCCATAGATTATATACCTCAATCTGAGTTTCCGTTCCGTCAATTCCTTTTTCTGTAAAGCGTTTGCACATTGCCTGCATTTCGTCAGCCATAGGGATATATCGTTGTCTTCCGGGATATACGCCCATAAAATAATCGTAGTAAGAAATGCTTGCCCCTGATTTTTTCCATTCCAGAAGATTTTTCTCATAGTCAGTTCCTGCAAGACAGCTTCCGTCAGGCTTACCTATAGTGCGAAGTCCCGATTCCTCATCGCATGTTCTGTGCCATACAGCTTCCGTTACAGAAACATTTGATTCCAGAACCATGTTCTCCGGAGGACTCCATAAATCCGAATATGCAAGCATATTTATTGTTACATCGGGATGAGCAGGCTTGACTCTTTTTGCAATAGAGTTAATCATATATGTATAATTTTCATCTTTTGTATAATCCTTGCATTTTTCACAGCAACACTGTGGCGCTCTGCCGTCTTTATTGAGAATTGCATATGTCTTAACCTGAGGATTTTGTGATAACCACGAAATAAGGTTTTCGGATATTTGATTTATCATATCCTCATTCCTTGAACAAAGCACCATTTGACCCCAATGGCTTACCATTTCAAAACGAGTGCCATCCTCTGTAAGTTTATAGTATTCGGGATGCGTTTTGAAATAGTGCTCACTGAAATATTTATTTCCTCTTTGAGGAAGAAGGGTATCAATAGCATCGTGATGGCCTACTTTAAAGAGAATACCCCTTTTCGCTGCGGCATCAAGCATACCGTTTTTCTTGAAATTTTCGTAAACAGTGTTCCAGGTATAAATGTAATTGTATCTGTTTTTTGAAAGCCAGTCAAGGAATTTAATATCAAGCTCGTAATTTACCGCCTTACCGTGTGAGGAATACTGTGCAACGGCGCATCTGTAAGAAACATCGGAACAGGGCTTGGAATAAAAAATGTCTTTTATTTCAAAAGCTTCCTGTTTGGGAATATATTCGCCACCGCTGACGCCATCCTTAGTATATGCGGCAAGGGAGCATCCCAAAAAGCGTTCAAGAAATTCATATACAGCGTAAATCGTACCGCGTTCATATTCATTTGTGTTTTTTGAACTTCCGGCAAGCACAAGGCAATCTTCATATAATTTTATAAAAAGCCCTTCAGGTCCGGGAACAATACTGTCAAACTCAGCTTCACTTATGTATCTTGCTGTTACGGTATTTCTTTCAGGTCCTCCAATTGCTATAGTCTGACCGCGGAACTCATTATTGTCAGATGAAATTTCAAACTCTGCACCACATATTTTTTTTATATACTTTTGAAGTTCACTTGCAGCAAATTTTTCTCTTTCAGTTGCATTTTCAGGAACGGCAATTTTTACATCATAATCTTTTATGAAAATCATAAAAATCCTGCCTCTCTTTATTGGTAATGTTAAATTGACACATCTCTTTTTACTGTTTCTTCGTTACCGCTTTTCAATGAACGATCCAATGCATTAATAATGTATACAGGGGCAAAGAAATCGTCATATGATTGAGGCTGTTCGTTTCCTTTTAGAATGTTATAGTACTCTGTAAATTCTTTCAGAGGACAACCTTCTGTTGTAAGAGGTCTGAACACAATATCGTTTTCGCAGCTTATTGATGCAAGATATTGGTAGTTATTGTGAACAAACATAAGGTTTACATCATATTCGTCATATCTTACTGTACAGTTTAAAACATCACCGTTTTTAAATACTTTAACAGAATTTGGGTAATAGCCGAAAATTTCACCCATCATTTGTACAAGGTGCTGTGAATAAAAATAGAAATTACCATAAGCATTTTCCAAGCTTACAGGTGCCCTTAAAAATCCACCGTAAACTTTACCATAAGTCTTTTCCTTTACGGCATTTTTAAGTTCAGCTATACCATCAGGATGTTTAAGTGTAGAGCCGCCGGTAATTTTTATATTGTTTTTTATAAGCTCTGCCTTAAATTCCTTTGCATCTTCTTCGGTGTTTGTTATGGGCTTGTCAATATACATAGGAATACCTGATGAAATATACGGCTTTAGGTATTTGTAATGATTAGCACCATTACGTGCAGTGTTGATAATACCGTCAACCTTTCCCACAAATTCGTCATATGAATTTGCAACATTTACACCAAATTCGTCCTTTAATTTGTTTGCAGCTTCTATATCTTCACTGAATACACCTACAACCTCTACATCTGAAAACATTTCGTTTTCTTTAAGTATATTCAAAAAATTCTTTGCGTGTGAGTTTTCACAACCAAGTATTGCAATTTTATACATATTAATTTCCATAGCCTTTCTGCCCACAAATAGTAATTAAAAAACACACGCAACTCATTGTGGGCAGATAAGGCGTGTAGTGGAAATTATGCACATCGCCGTTTTGTGCCTCTTAGGCACAAAAGGTCGGCGGTGCAATAAATTCCGCCGGAGGATTAACGTGATTTTTCACGTTAAGCCCCCCTTAGTATTTTATTGGCAAAGGATTTTCTGCATGAACCTGTTCAATAACGCTTATAACCATTGCAGCGTATTCAGGCTTGATTTCAAGTTCTTCGTTGTTGACAATTCTATTATACATCATATCGTAGAATTTCATTGTACCAACATCAAAAGCAGTACCTGAAAATTCACCTTTTTCTTCATGCTTTACAAGGGTGTCTTTACAATAAACAGGTATACCTTCTTCGTTCTTTAGTGGTGTAAGAATAAGTTCCTGTTCAGGACTTTCGCCTTCAATAATATATGTCATTTCATATTCGGTTTGTGTAGCTTTTAATGTACCCAAAGTACCCAAAATCTTAAGTGTTGATGCAGGGTATGCGTCGTTTGAACTTACTTCAATATCTATTACAGGTTTATTAGGTGCTGTAATTATGATTTTAGCATAGTCATCTGAATCACCGCTTGATAAAACATGGTCAAGCTTTGAAAATACAACCTTGAAATCCGGATCAAAATCCAGGTATGACAATGCGTAGCCAATTGGATGTGGGCCTGTATTATATATATTACCACCCATTTTAACCTGAGATGTCTGCCAGTCATATCTTCTGCTGAAGTTGTTGTATGTAATGTCTATTTGTTTGATTTCTCCTAACTTTCCGCCGGCAATAATTTCTTTTGTTTTTACAAAAAACGGAGCGAAAAGTGATTGTTGGAACACTCCAAGTATTACATTGTTTTCATTTGCAATTTTTATTAGAGTATCACATTCGTATCTGTTTCTTGCAAAAGGTTTTTCTACAACTACATTGAATTTGTTTTCCAACAAATCTTTTGTGATTTTGTAATGGTCCATAGACATTGAAGCATTAAGCACAAGGTCGATGTCAGTTCTGCCATATAGTTCTGTATAGCAACTAAAAACCTCACAACCCGGATATTCTTCTAATGCACGGTTTCTTCTTTCCTCATCAATATCCACTACAGCAACAACGTTATACTTTGTGTTATTCTCGGATTTAAAAAAATTTCCGTGAATATTTCGGCCACTTCTACCTTGGCCAATAATAGCAATGTTTAATTTTTTCATTGTGCCACTCTCCTTTTATAATTTTTATTGTATTTTTATTATATCGACATTTTTTGTAAAAATGAATATAAAAAAGTGTGGAAACACTTTACAAAAAGTGTAATTTGTTATACACTCAAGTTTATAGATTTTAACACTGAAAAGAATGATGAAGTTTGTTTGGATATAGACCCTAAGTAATTTAGGATAAATGATAGTGATGCAATAAAGATAATTAAAAAAGTTTCAAAGTCTTATAATGCGACGGAATTTCAGGAATTGCCTCAAGAAAAACGAGATAAGTTTATAAAGAGGCTAAAAGAAAGTGGATTATCAATAAGACAGATAAGCAGACTAACGGGGATAAGTAATAGTATTGTTGAAAAAATCCATTAAGACAATAGAACCGTCCCCTTGTCTTTTGGATAATTTAACAAGAGCAGAGGCTGCAAAGGTTATATGTGAATTAATAAAACTGTTTTAAAATAGTTACAGTTTACTCTTTAATAATGTAAGGTGTTATGTCCAATGCCACAACAGATAGAGTAATTGATACAATTTATCAGTTGCTCTATCGTTTTTTTATGCCCGAAAAGTCTTGTTTTCGGAATTTTCATATTGTTTTTGCGGTTATTACTCTTCTTTATAAAATATTGAAGGATGAAGAATGAGATGCAACCAATTTGCTTCGACTGATGTTGTAAAAAAAATGTCCGATGTCGTAAAAAAAATACAGTTGTTATATTTTTTCGGGTGTTTTTTTATGTTATACTATGGGTATAAGGTATAATTATGACACTGTTAAATCAATACTGCTCTTGCTGACAGCTATCTTTATCGTGACAAATAACTGTGATTTTTCGAAGATGTGAATGTAGACTTAAGCAAGTCGCACAATAAATGTTTATTTTGCTAAAGGGTTGTAATTATATATTAATTTCACATGGGGGAGATATAAATGAGTGTAAATTTCAAAAAAGGGTTAAGCGTTGTAATTGTAATTTTGTTTGTTTTAACAATATTACCTGTCACAGCCTTAGCGGCAAGCTTGGAAGAAAGTTTTGCAGCTTCCACTGACCTTGGAGGTTGGTATTATTCCAAACAGCCAAGCTATGCAGTTATGGAAAAGGTTTCAGACGGTGTGCAGTTAAGGCAAACAAAGCAAACCTACTACAATTCCTCAAACGGTAAAAATGGTAATGCGGACGGTATGCTGAGAAAGGATGTATACAGCAACGTACTTGCCGATGCATCAAAAGGCCTTGAAATAAGCCGACAGTATGCAACAGGCAATGTTACAATTACCATAAAGTACATAATAGATCAGGGTGCGGAAAACGATCAGTCTGCATCAGTTACAACAGGTAACGGCGGAGCTTTTTATACCTTAAATGTTGACGGTTACACAACTATACGTCTTAAAAACTCCAATATTACACCGTTAAATCACAGCAGTGCAGGTTCTTCTACAATCAGCGGTACTATTTCAACCACAAATGGTGCAGGTGCAGAAAAGACATTGGTGGTTAAGGTTGATACAGTTTCGGATACTGTTGCCGTTTCTTTGGACGGAAGTGCTGAAAAAAAGGGAATATCCATGAATGCCAATACAGGCAAGGCTGCAAAGGGTTATGTTGATTTGATCACCCTTACAAATATGCAGCGTATGAATAGCGGAGCCTACGTAAAAATCACATCTGTAAAAGTAGAAACATCCGACAACATTTCACAGACATATGATGCGGATACAGTAAGCAAACTGAAAGGCTTTGAAAATATAAATGTTGTGGATGTAAATAACGTTACAAATAATGTAACATTGCCAACACACATTTCAGGTCTTGCGTGGTCAACTTCTGATGCAAGCGTTATGTCAAGAGCGGGCAGAATTACCCGTACATCAGAAAGCAGTCCTACAAACGTTGTTCTTTCAACTTCTTTTGATGGTAAAACTATCAGTGGTGAAACAGTAACATTCTCAATTAAATACGCTTTTAATGTTACAGCTACTTCAAATGCTTTTGTAAACACAACTATAATAAATCCGGTTGAAGGTGCAACTTCAACTACTGAAAAATATTACACAATGCCCGCAAGAGGTAATGAAGAAGATGGTTACCCAATGCCTGGAGACCCTAACTACATTTCCGACAGTGCATTTTTCGGTGTTTGGGATTCTGCAACAAACACATGGACAACTCAGCCATACTTCAGATATTCCGAATATTCGGGAATGTCAAAGGTGGAAGCGGCTGCTAAGGCAGGCGACTATGCAACTGCGGAAAGTGAACTTTTGGCATACTGCAAGTCTGTTGCTTCTAAAAAAGTAAATCAGATTACGGATATGACCGACTGGACAAAAAAATACACATCAATATTATATGATTTGATGTCACGAAATGCTTATGCAACACACTTTATAAGCAGTTTTGCAATAGGGACATTCAATGTTCCGAAAAACTGGGGAACAGTTAAAATTGATGTGACTGATTACATAAATGAGGCTAAAGGTTCTTCAAATGTATTTACAGCGGTGCTTGCTTCTGTAGATAAATACAGAAATCAGGCAGAGGTTTATTCCGGTGAATCTTCAAATCCACCTGTACTTAAGGTTAAATCCGGCTGGAGTACAACAACATATAATCTTGCAAAGGATGCCACCTTACAGGCAGGACAGTATGCAAACACAAACTTTGGTGATGAAAAAATGCTTTATGCTGAAGAAGCAGGCGATTGGGGAGACTTTGAAGACAGAACAAAGAGAATTTATTTGGGATTTGATATTTCCGGACTAACATCTTCATCAAATGTTTCCGAAGCGTGGATTGAAATAAAGGCACATCACACAGGTACAGACGAAAACAAACTTATGGTTGCATACTGGATAGGTGACGGAGGATGGGATGAAAGTACAGTTTGCTGGAATACCTTCCCCGACACAATGTATTTTTCATGTAATGATATGTACTGTTGGGACTATGTAACATCCAATGACACAACAATAAAAGGTAAGGTTTGCGGTTATCACCGTGATGTGGAAACGGGTATGCTTGCCGATGCATACAGTTTCTACAAAACAAAGGGTGGGGAAACATATTACGAGAAATATGCCTATACATATATAAGGCAGTATATGGGACTTATAAATTCCATAGGTCTTGCACCTGATGTAATGAATCAGCTTGATATGTCTACACACATTTCAAATGTGGCAGATGACGTTTTAAGACTTATAGACAGTAAGTATATGACACCTGAAATATTCACGGCTTATATGAAGCATTTGTGGATGCTTACGGATTATCATGCAGATCATTATTACGGTAAAAAGGATAACAACTGGGCAACCTTCTCCACAGAAGCAGTTTATGCAATGTATGCTAAATTTCCGGAATTTTCAAGTCACGACAGTTGGAAAACAAAAACAGAAGCAGAATACAAACGAGTTCTTAACGGCCTTGTATTTGAAGACGGTATGTGCGTAGAACTTTCACAAAACTACCACGTTACAATTTTAAATACTCTTACAGGTCCGTATACAACATATTCAAAAACTAAAGAGCCATTGCCTTTTGACAACAGTGCAAAGGAACTTATCCGCAACATGGTTCATTCAATGCTTTATCAAAGCGGACCGTACTTTGGCGGATTCAACATGGGTGATGGTTACGATACTTATGATTCCGATACACAGTACATATATGATACATGGTACAACATATACTTTAAGGATGACCCTTCAATTACATATATGGCAACTGACGGTGCATCGGGGTCTATGCCTGAAAATCCAACAACTCATTATCCTGCAGGCTTAAGAACATATATGCGTTCCGACTGGTCACAGAATGCTCTTGCAATGTCCTTTACAAACAAGATGACAGGCTCACACGGACACAAGGATGCACTTTCGGTTTCAATGTTCGCTTACGGTAAATATCTGCTTACCGACCAGGGTTACGGCGGTGTACAGACAGGTAATTCCTGGTATTATATGAAGAGTCCGCAGCAACACAATGTTGTTACAATTAACGATAGTGTAAACTATTTAAGCAACGGAACTATTTCGGCAGACGTTTTTAATAATTCATATAAAACTATGGATGATATAGACGGCAGTGAGCTTTGCTTTGACTCAACAAGTCTTTACGACTTTGTGGAATATTCAACACCTGCATACAAGCAGGCAAAAAATGCTCAACGAAGCGTAATGTTTTTAAAAGACCAGAAATTCTGGATTGTAACAGACTACATTGTACCTGCAGATGCCACAAAGACAAATGAATATGCGCAAAACTGGCATTTGTACCCCGGTGCAAATATGACCATAGACTCTTCGACCAAAACAATTAAGAGTAACTTTTCAAATCAGCCAAATGTAATGCTTGTTCCCGTAGATGCGGCATCTATCAGCAAAACAGAAATCCGCGGTACAAGATATTCTGAAGAAAACGGTCAGATTACAGACAGTCAGAAGGCTATGCTTTACAAAAACAAAACAGGCAATACCGTATTCAGTACGGTTATTATACCACGGGCAAAGGGTGAAAACTTTAATGTAACCACATCAAAGCTTTCAACAGGTCTTGATGAAAACGAAGTCAATGCATTTTCATTTACAGTTAAAAATACTTCAACAGGTGCACAGAGTAATTATTATTACTACCATGTAAATGATGAAACTAAACAGACTACAGTTAATGTAGGCTCATATTCCACAGATGCCAACACATTGCTGGTACAGGAGGATACATCGGGCAACATTGTATCAATCTATATGATTAACGGCTCCTTTGTAAAGAATAATTCAACGGAACTTATCAAAACAGCAAACGGACAAAAAACCACTTTTGCATTTAATGTTTCAAACAAGGTGATGAACATTGAAACAACAGAAGGTAAAGAATCAATACTTAAAAACCTTCTTTTCAGCACATCACTTGCAACATCCGTTAAGTTTATGGACAAGGCAGTTGAGTTTTCAGTTGCAAACGGTATGATTAACTTTACAAATTCAGTTGATGACGGCTTGCACACAGACTATGCGGCAGGTACCGTTGTTTATGATTCGGCTGTTAATCCTGAACTTTTAACATACATTGTACATAAACAAAACGGTTACTTTGATGCTGTAAACAACCTTGTAACAGGTGGTGGATTGAGATTTGAACAGAAGCTCAGTGATTCCACAGACAGAACTTCGCTTCAGGTAGGTTTTGTAAGATTCCCAAGAATTATATCCACGGATTCTGCCAACTCTACCGTTACCGCAACAGACCTTGTATCAGGTAAGTATGCAATAGAAATGGAGCTTCAGCATAAAATTACCACACAGAATGTAAATGCTTCAGGTAATATTAATGAAACCTATTCCACATTTGCTTTCGGCCTTGTAAAGAACGATGACAACGGTAACCTTTTGACAGGTGCCATAAATACGGCTGCGGAATTCAGATTGTATAATCATCAGCTTAATGCCATAAGATATGAAAATACTCAGGCAGACGGACAAAGACACGATGTAAATAAACTTGCAAATCAGGTACTTACATCTGACCAGAAGTGGAAATTAAGAATTGCCGTTGATACTGTTGCAAATACTTATACAATATTTATAAACGATGTACCTGCAACAGGGGCGATTAATTATCCATTCAATTTAAATATAAACAACGGCTTTTTGCCTGACTTCCGTTTTAATATGATGAAGGCAAATGACGTTGGATCTTACATCCAGATTAACAATGTAAAGATTTATGAAATTGAACAGGATGTAAATGATACGAGAATCGGGGCACTTAACAACATTATAAACAAACTGCCTGCAAAACTTACAGATTTGCCTTTGGCGGTTAAAGGTAATGTTACTGTACCTTCAATTCCGGATGTTATCTGGGAAACATCGGACAGTAATCTGATGACTGCAGACGGTGTACTTCTTAAGAATGTAACAGCTAAAATACCTGTTACTCTTTCAGCATTGTCTACAATTTCCGATACAAATACTCAAAGAAAGTTTACTTTGAAAAAGTACTTTAACATGACAGTTGTTCCTGCTGTTGTAACTGTTGAAGGCTGGAATGTTACAGCTACGATGAACAACAAAACAGTTACTGTTAGTGTAGAAGAAGGAGATAATGATTACAGTACAAAGCCTGTACTTATAATAGCAGGTTATGATACAAGCGGCAAAATGTGTGACATTAAAACCCTTAGCGTTACTTCAAAAGTTGAGAATTATTCACAGATATTAAGTAATGATACGGTACAAGCAAAAGTATTTCTTTTTAACAGTCTTGCAATGTCTGTTCCGGTTGTAGAAAATATAATATTAAATAACTAATCATAACTACCGGCTAAGCCGGTAGTTATGATTAGTGACAGCCCCTTTTTGATTTTATATTGTATAATTTATCTTTACAGGCACACCTGTTTTTGCAGATTCCACAACTGCACGACAAACCATAACGGTGCGTGCACCTTCACGTCCCGTAGTTATAAGAGGCTTGCCCTCTGTAACTGCAGCAATCATCTGCTTATGTTCTTCAGGAATATTGTGATTGTTAAGCTGGACTTTTATCATATGCTTTACCGACTTATCTGCCACATTTCTAAATCCGCTATCCTCACAAACCTCCTCATTTTCAAGATACAATGTAAGCTCGGGAGATGTGTTGTCAACAATAATTGTGCCCTTTGTACCGTAAAGACAGGTTCTCATTGTGTAATCCCTTTTACAACTGATTGATGTAAACACTTTACCAATAACATCGTTCGGAAATTTAAAAATTGCTACCGTTGTATCGTTTACAGGCCAGTCCTTAAGCATTTTGTGGTTACTATACGCTGTTGTTTCAACAGGGTCACCTGCAATCCATCTTAAAAGGTCTATGGCATGACAAGCCCCGCCTATAATAGGTTCACGTTCAGGAGTAACGCGCCAGTTGTCTGTACCTCTTGTGTTTATATAATCATGCGCATATTCACTTTCTACAAAAGTTAGCTCACCGATAGCACCGCTTTCAACTAATTCCTTTGCCTTTACAAAGCCCGGTGTGTAACGGCATATCTGACCTACCATCAAAAGCTTTCCTGTATCATTGGCAGCATTTATCATTTCTTCGCAATCTTCTGTTAAAAGCGCCATTGGCTTTTCGCACATTACATGACACCCTGCTTTAAGTGAATCGACAGTAGCCTGTTTATGTGCCTGGTCTGCCGAAGCAACAGTTACAATATCAATATCTTCTTTTTCAAGCATTTCAACATGGTCGGTATAGCAATTTGACTCAAGGTTATACTGTGCTTTCCTTTCTTCACACTTTTCTATATGAATATCACAAAGTGCCACAATTTCCACATTGTTCATAAGTGACAATGCTTCAATGTGACGATTACCGAAAGTACCGCATCCTATAACTGCATATTTAAGTTTTTTCACCATTTCAAACAACTCCTTATATTTTTTATTAAATTCATTTTATTATCACAAAGCATATTTTACAATACACAATCATTCGCAAAAGATACGATTTTGTTCACTGCTAAAATTTATGTGTATATTTATTGACACATACCTTTTTGCATTATATAATTCAATTGAGGAGTGATTAAAGTGATACCTGTAAGACGCAGAAATTTATACATAAACCGAACTATGGCAACAACGGTTAATATAAAAAAAATCGTTTATTTTTCAACAATGAAGCTTACCAAACAATATCTTGATTCTCACGAAATTCACGACTTCTGGGAAATGGTATATTTAGAATCCGGTGAGGCAGTTGTGGCGGCAGGGGACAAAGAGATGCATCTTTTACCGGGGGAAGTTATTTTTCACAAGCCCGGTGAAGCTCATTGTATAAAAAACGTAAGCGATAATCCGTCACAGCCGTTTTTCATTTCGTTTTATTCCACCAGTAAACTTTTGCACTTATTTAAAGGCTTGAAAACAACACTTGATGAAGAACAAAAAGTTCTTATTTACAAGCTGTATAACGAGGCAAAAAATATTTTTTCACGAAATCTTCGTGCCTATGACAAAAACGGTTTTTCTTCAAAAGGATTACTTCCGAAATCACCTTTAGGTGCACAACAACTTTATAAAATGCACCTTGAAGAGCTTTTGATTTTAATTGCCAGAAATTTTAAAAAGAACAAAGAAATAATTGTATATAGCTCAAAAGAAGAACTTGAGAAAATCATATATCAAAAAATGATAGAATTAATTTCCAAAAGACTATATTCATTTTTATCTGTTGAAGATTTGTGTATGGAATTGAATTATGGTCGTACATACCTTTCGGCAATCTTCAAAAAATATTCAGGTACGTCCATAATGCAATATTATAATTCACTTAAAATAAAAGAGGCAAAGAAGCTGATAAAAAGTAAAAAATATTCGATATCCGAAATTTCGGAAATGCTCAAATTCAACAGTCCCTATTATTTTTCACATGTGTTTAAGAAAATTGAGGGGGTTTCTCCATCGGAATACAAAAAAAGCAAGGAATAAGAAGACAAGGGGACGGTTCTGTTGTCTTGATGAGTTAGTCAATATATGATATAATCTTGTTGAGGTGGTGTGTTATGCCAAGGTTACCAAGACAAAAAAGTGATAGCGGAATAAAAGACAATAGAACCGTCCCCTTGTCTTTGATTGTTATTGATAAAGAAATTGAATTGTAATTAAATCGAAATTTTGTGTATAGTAATAAAGTTATTTTTGTCATATAATTCAGAAAAAGAAATATGAAAAATTAAAATGATAAAGTAAGGAATGTTTGCATAATGGAACATTTTTTAAAATTTGAACAAAAAAAATTTAATAGTAGTACACGAGATATGCCGAAGTTCCACTGTCATGACTATTATGAGATATATTATTTATTTTCCGGCAAGGTGCGTTATCTTATTGATGATAATCTGTTTGATATAAGTGCAGGAGATATTGTGCTTATTAATAAGAATAAACTTCATATGACAAAAAAACCTGATACCCTGTATGGAGAGAATATTAAAATCTATATTAACGATAATGCTATTGATTCTTTAGGTACTAATTCCGAAAAGTTCAAAGCTTGTTTTGATTTTATTCATATTAATGTACCCGATAACAAGAAGAAACATATTGATGGTATTTTTACAAAAATACGTAGGGAGTACAAAAATAATGATTTTTTCAGTAGTCAGATTATCAATAATCTTGTATATGAGTTAATGGTAAATGTATACAAATTGATTTTTATTGATAAGGAGGACAGCTATATTGATTCTTTCAGTACAGAAAGTAATGAGATAAATATAGTAATAAGGTATGTATTTAATAACTTCAGCGAAAAACTGACACTTTCCGAAGTTGCTAAAATGGTTAATATGAATCCTTCGTATTTTTCCAGATCTTTTAAGAAAACTACCGGAATCGGTCTGATGGATTATATTAACAATATAAGGATAAAAAATGCGGTATCTTTAATTTCTGATACAAATATGTCTTTGACAGAAATAGCACATGCTTGCGGGTATAACAATCAGTCTTACTTTTGCAGACAATTCCAAAAAATTATCGGATGCAGTGCCAGCAAATACAGAAACAGTAAAAAATCAACAATGTAAGGAAAATTAAATATCTGAAAAATGGGGAATGTAAAAAACAAGTTTTTTTACATTCCCTTCATTTTTGAATTTTAAACATTTTTTTGTGTATTTTAAGCTTTATTTAAGTTTTTTTTAATTTATAAGTAAAAATAGTACAAAAAGCAGTAAAAAAAGATAAAGTAAATATTATGAAGTATCAATTATAATAAAGTAAAAGAATTTAGAAAGAAGGCAAAACAATGAAAAAGAAGAGATATGTTGAAGTTGGTCTTGGAAACCGTGCAAGATTTTTTTACGGTTCAATTGCACAGAATTTTAGTGAAACATCAGAAATAGTGGCTTTTTGTGATATAAACAAAACAAGAATGGAATATGCAAACAAGCTTCTTGTTGAAAAATACGGTTATGATAAGCCTGTGAAAATGTATATGGCTGATGAGTTTGACAAAATGATTGAAGAACAAAAACCGGACTACGTTATTGTAACCTCAATAGACAGAACACACCATAAATATATTAAACGTGCTATGGAGCTTGGTTGTGATGTTATTTCAGAAAAACCAATGACAATGGATGAGGTAAAATGTAACGAAATTCTTGATGCTATCGAGGATACCGGCAGAAATTTAAGAGTTACATTCAATTACAGATATGCACCCCACAATTCTAAGATACGTGAGCTTATTATGAACGATACTATCGGCAAGGTAACTCAGGTACATTTTGAATGGTGCCTTAACACTAAACATGGTGCAGATTATTTCAGAAGATGGCACAGAGATAAGAAAAACAGCGGCGGTCTTATGGTTCATAAATCAACACACCATTTTGACCTTGTTAATTTCTGGCTTGGTACATATCCCGAAACAGTATATGCACAGGGAGGTCTTAAATTCTACGGCAGAGAAAATGCCGAAGAAAGAGGAATTACTAAATTCTATAACAGAGCACACGGCAGCGAATATGCTAAGAATGACCCATTTGCACTTCATATGGAAGGTAACGAGTGGTTTGAAAATGCTTTCTTAAAGGCAGAGCATGAAGACGGATATTTAAGAGACCAAAGCGTATTTGGCGATAACATTTCTATTGAAGATACAATGAATGTGTTGGTTACTTATAAAAACGGTGCAGTAATGTCATACTCTTTGAATGCTTATTCACCTATAGAAGGCTTCAATGTATCATTTACAGGTACAAAAGGCAGAATAGAATTGCGTGTCCTTGAAAAAGCTTATGTAAGCGGGGGCGGTTCATCAGCTGCAGAAGGTGCTGTGGATTCCAAAAAAATAATTGTTTATCCAATGTTTGCTGAAGGTTATGAGGTTGAAATCGAAGAAGGTGAAGGCGGACATGGCGGTGGCGATAATGTTCTTCGTCAGGATATTTTCGGTACCCCGACAGATGATCCTTTAAACCGTGCTGCATCTCATGTTGACGGTGTTTCAAGCATTATGACAGGTATATGTGCAAACAAATCTATGGCTTCGGGAATGCCTGTAAGAATAGAAGATGTTTTGGGACGAAAGATTAAAGATTTATAATTTTTAGTGTGTGGTGATTGATTATTATGAACAGAATAGATTTTGATAATTTGCATCGAATAAATAAAGTTGTAGATTTTATAAAAAATAATTATTCGGAAAATCATACTATTCAATATTATGCTAATATTTGCAATATGGAAAGAAAATATTTTATCACCGTTTTCAGACAGCATATCGGTGTGTCGCCACAAAGGTTTCGTACAAATTTAAGAATTGAAGCAGCTAAAAAATTTTTACTGAATACAGATATGAATAATGAGGATATTGCAGATGCTCTCGGGTATTCTGATCCGTTATATTTCAGCAGGGTTTTTAGAAAGCATACAGGAGTTTCACCAAAGGTTTTTCGTGAGACTAATAGTTGAACAGTTATTATAATTAAACATTAATTATATTGGCAAAATTCACCATTTTATTTAATAAGTCCAGCGGTGAAATGTCAAGAGGAAAATAAGTAAAAAAGCAAATATTTTTTACCAAATCCTAAAAGGCGCAAAACACCCACCTAAACTCTGTCGACCAAATTTTTAAAAATGAGCCGAGTGACCTGATTTCAGCAGAAAAGCTTTGCTATTCTGCCGAAGTATATAAACGATTGTCTTTCAGCAGTCGAAAGACTAACCGCACAAATTTACGAGCAGTTAATGCGAGTGCACGTTTGTGTTGAAATCTGTTTACCTCTTTGTATTTGAGGTGATAGAAGTCGCTATATTCCTTGTCGCATCTTACAAGAGAAAATGCTGCTTCGCACAGATAATACTTTAAAAATCGATTACCGGAGTTAATAAGCCTTGTTGTTTGCGTTTCGAAATCTCCGGATTGATGTTGTTTCCAAGCAAGCCCTGCGTATTTTGCAAGCTGAGCTTGATTTTGGAAACGGTTTTTCCCCTTTTCCATAATAAAAGCAGTAAGCTCATGTAAGTCCATACCTGCCAATGCTTCTGCGGATTCAAACTCATCGTAGACAGCAAGAGCAGTAGTGCTGAAGGTATCGCTAAATACCTTCTCCTGCGTCATAGTAGAATACTTCTTAAAGAGTATGTTCATAAAACGTTGCTTTTCTTTGATAAGGTTGGAAACAGCGAAATAACGTGCTCGTGTAAGGTTCTGAAGTGCTTTGTAACGATAGTCACCGATGTATACCTCTTTGTTGATTCTACCGATGCTTAAGAAAACAGCCAGCCGGTTTGAAGTTAACTTCCATATCAGGGGAACAGACTTATTATGAAGCAACCGCAATGGTTCAACAGGAGACAAAAGAACTATTACCTGATTGACACCAAGTCAATTATATCATAGGTTTACCAAACCGATTGATATTTTAAATATAAAAAATATATCTATAAAGATATTATACGAGGAGAGTGTTTAAATGAAAAAGTTTTTTGGCGTGTTTTTAATGGTGTGCATGCTGCTGACTTCACTTTCAGTTGGTGTTAGTGCAGATGCAAACGAGGATGTAGGATTGGTAAATGTCGATGAAGATACAGATGTGTATACAATATACAACTGGGACGGTATGCTTATAAAAGGTAATAGTACATGGAGCAATGCCGTTGTTGGTACTAGGTATGGTGTTAGTGGTACAAATGGTGACTCATCAGCTCAGGAAGGTTACTATGAGGGTGAGACTTTTACTGCTCAATCTGGTAATTATCGAGTAAGAAAATTTTGGCCATCTAATAAGCTTGCTGATAGTACTTTTGCTGCATGTTTTATTTTCTACAAATCTGCGTATGAGAGTAAGGGTACTATAGCTACTCTTGAAGAAAATGGCAATTATTATTATGAAATTACTTATCCTGCTTTTAGATCTAGTGGTTTTACTGCTGATGTAGCTAGTAACTATGCTGATTTCAATCTTTCAGATGATGTTTATTCTGTATCATTTGATTTCAGACTTCCTGCTGCATCTTTAACAGCAGACAGAAACCTATTTTATCATAATGTAAAAGACACTGCTGCAGGAGTATCTTTAATTTTTACTACTAAGTATGATGCAACAACAGGAACTTTAGAATTGGGTGCTAATAATGCATTTGAAGAGCTATGGGCAAATACTGTTGAAGTAGATGCTGATACATGGTATACTGTTGATACAAGATATGCTCTTGTTGATGGTTTGTTGCTTGCAGGTGTATTTGTAAATGATATACAGGTTGCATGCTATAAGGCTACGGACTCTGCTGCTTTTGCTGATGGTGGACTTCAGTTGAATGCTGCGGCTGTTGGTTCTTATTCTTCTAGTACTGCAAATATCCAAGCACCTGTTTCAATAGCTCATTATGATGACATTTTGTTCAGTGTATTGGGTGATAAAGCAAGTAATGCTCCTGTAACGGAAGAACCGGAAGAAACGGAAGATGCAGCTATTACATACGATGCAGCTACAAAGACAGCTACTCTAAAAGCCGGAGCATTGGCTGAAGGTACAACATTGCAGGTTGTAGTTGCAGCATACAATGCTAACGGTAAAGTGGAAAAAGTTAAGGTAAGTGAGTCATATACTGCTTTGACATCAGATATTACTTATACAATTGATGATGAAACATTTCCAACTGATGCGGCTAAATATAAAGTATTTGTATTTGATTCATTGGCAAGTGCAAAACCTCTTGTAGAAGCATTGGAAAAATAATACTTTATTTTGGTTTACATGAAATAGCATTTTGATTTCTAATCCCCCTTTAGTATTCCTTAAATTTGTTATTTCGGTAAACTTAACCGCTGTGGATACAATATCTGCAGCGGTTAATATTTTAATTTCAAATGAGCTGAATATAGCGGAACTGATTAAAAATCTTTTTTGAAAAATAAATGTCAAAAAACAAGAAAAGGAGAAAACTATGGAGAAGAAAAATGAATTTTTAAAAAGTCTTATTTCCAGAATGACACTTGAACAAAAGGTAGGTGCGTGTATGACACTTGCGTTTACCGGTGTTGTTCCTAAAAAACATACCTATGACTACATAACAAAGTATCACTGCGGCGGCTTAAGACTTACACCTATTGCAAGAGGCTCCGTGGGTTATGTTGACCCTCGAGGCGGCACCGTTGTCAAAAAGAGTTTTAGCAACATCAAATATGTCAATGCACCACTATGTTCGGCTTCGGATTATAAAGCAGTTCTTAAGGAATTTCAACAGCTTGCAAAGTCCAGACCACTTTCCATTCCGCTTCATTTTTCCTTCGACCAGGAAGGCGGCATGGCATCAAACTTCTTCTTTGGCGGCGCATCCATTTTCCCAAAGCCAATGGGATTGCGCGCAACTAATGACCCTAAAATGGCATATCTTGTTGCACGTGCAAATGGTGAACAATGTAAGGCAGTTGGGTTCAACTGGATGCACTCCCCCGTTCTTGATATAAATACCGATCCGAGAAATCCTGAAATTGGTACACGAGCATATTCCGATAATGCAGAAGAGGTTGCTCTTTATGCTGCGGAAACCTGCCGCGGATATAAGGATTCCGGAATGATAACCACAGGTAAGCATTTTCCGGGCAGAGGTGAATCTGCAGTAGATGCCCATTACAATGTTCCCGTAATCGATGTTGATGAAAAAACACTTTGGGAAAGAGAACTTTTGCCTTATCGTGTACTTATAGAACAAGACTTATTGCCATCAATTATGATTGCACACAGTATATTCCCTGCGCTTGATCCGGATAACATTGCAACAGTTTCCAAGAAGATTATTACAGGACTTTTGCGTGAAAAATTAGGTTTTGAAGGTGTAATCACAACCGATAGTATGACCATGGGTGGTGTCTCACAACGCTACGGCGTTGCAAATGCATGTGCATTGGCACTGGAAGCCGGGGCAGATATTGTTCTTATGAAGGCAGAAAATCAACTTGTTGATGAAACCTTTAACGCTATTATGGACTTTGTCAAGAACGGAAGAATTCCGGAAGATGAACTGGACAACAAAGTTTATAGAATTCTAAATATGAAGTACAATTATGGTCTTTTCCATAATTATGCGGAATATGATATAGTGCCTGAGGAAGTTTTGAAAAAGCATGCTTTGACAGATCTTGCAAAGGACGTTGCAAGACGCTCTGTGCTTGTCTGCCGTGACAATGCGGAATTTCTTCCGCTCAAACCGGAGGAATCCGTGCTTGTTATTGAACAAAAGATTTTCCATTTCAACGATATAAATTGGCATTCGGGAATGCTCTATGAAAATTGTCTTCAATACAGCAAAAAGGTCGACTACCTCGAAACAGCGTATCGCTGGGATGAAGAGGATCTGGAACGAATACGCACTGTAATAGACCGATATGATAAAGTTGTAATCACAAATTATTATTCACGTGACCAACTTTGCAATCTTGAAGAATTGAAAGAACTCCTCAAGGAGCATAAGAACATTGTTGTTGTCACCAATACACCTTATGAGGAAATTTCAATCCCTGACAATGCAGAAAGCGTTGTTATAACGTTTTCTTCAAATCCGAATGGTGCCAAGGTTACTGCAGGCGTTCTGTTTGGAGAAGTTTATCCGGAAGGTGTATGGCCAGTTTCGTACCATGCGTAAAGGAAAGGTAGACTGTAAGCAAGTGTTTATTATATTGGTAAAATTCACCATTTGATGCGGAAACCTTTCAGATTTGTGAATACGGTATGCAACCTGACGAAGAATTGAAGAAGATGCTGTTCCCCTTTTGATTGATAAGGAGATAATGACGGCTTTTGAAAAACAGGAATGGATATGGAATAACAGGGAATTTAACGAAATGAATAAGCCGAATTTTATGATATACTTGATTTTGGCGGTAAAAAATGGGCAGAATAAATTTAGCGAATTTACGGGCAGTATGCGTCGTAGTTGAAGTAAAATTTCCATACATTATTACCATAAATTTTTAAGACAAGGTGAATAAATATGAATATTAAAATGTTGAATGCATTGATAGATGAAAGAAAAGATGAACTTTTCAAAATACTGTGTGACTTGGTAAAGATTAATTCCGAAAATTTTGGCGACCACGGAAACGAGGAAGAATGTGCAAGATTTATACACAAGCTTTGTCAGGATATGGGACTTGAAAGTGACTTGTATTCTCCACTTGACATTGATGGCTTTACAGAGTGTGAGGACTATTACCCGGGCAGAAATTTAGAGAAAAGATACAATGTAGCCGCACGCTGGAAGGGTACAGAGGATAAGGATGAGCTTATGCTTATGGGGCATCACGATACAGTGCCCATAGGTGACCCTGCAAACTGGAGCTTTGAGCCGCTTTTGGGTGAAGTCCGTGACGGAAAAATTCTTGGCAGAGGTGCATGTGACGATAAATATGCCCTTGCAACAGTAATGTTCCTTATTAAAATTTTAAATGAAAAGGGTTTCAAACCAAGAGCAAACCTTGTGTTTGCTTCATATTCCGACGAAGAATTTGGCGGTTCGCACGGTGCAATGGCTTCTGTTATGAAATATCCTTGTACGCGCATTGTAAATCTTGACGGACGTTATGCTCAGATCTGGCACTGCGCATCAGGCGGCGGTGAAATGTGTTTTAAATATCACACTGTAAATACCGTGGACAGTGCAAAGCTTACTGCACAGGTTATTCCGATAATAATGGAGGAAATTGACAAATTTGCAGATAACAGAAGTGCCGAGCTTGAAGAAAATCGTTTTTACAAGGGCACTATTATTCCTAAAACATCACTTCGTTACTTGGATGTACATGCAGGTAACAACGGTTCCGATTTAGGTGTGGGAAGTGTTAATTTTGTTTTCTACACAGTTAAAACCAAAGAAGAGATTTATAAGGAATTAGAAGAAGTTACAAAGAGAATAAATGAAAGAATTAATCCTTTGGGAGTTGTTGGTGACGGATTTTTCCCCACAACAAGATATTTCCATTACGGCTTCAGCGAGCCTGACCACGAAAGCATAAATGATATGGTAAGAGTTGCAAAGGATGCCATTGGTGAGGATGTTATGGTATGCGGTTCATGCCTTTCGGATTTGTCCGTTATATTAAAATACGGCAACAACAGCGCGTACGGCTTTGGTGCAGGTCGTGACTTCAGTCTGCCCGGTGGTGCACATCAGCCCAACGAGTTTATAGAGTGCGAAAGCCTTGTTAAATTTGCAAAAATGGTTGGTGCTTACATGATTGATTTTTTGGAAGAAAAAATATGAAAATATTGGTGATGCTCTTACAGGTGCGGATTTTGTTGTAATATCAATTTTACCCGGTACTTTTGATGAAATGATAAATAATACAAAAAGTATCTTACACAATATGATGTTTAATTTGAAGAAGGTGTACATAGGTATGACTATAAAGAAAGTGCTTACTATGAAATTCTTGATATTAAAAGAAAATATCAAAAGGATACAGATAATACCATATACGGACAGACACCAAAATCAAACGCTCTGTATTATATGAAAACAGCTATAAGATACAAAGATAAAGATGCTGCACTTAAATATCTTGATGAGTATTTTGAAAATGGTGGAACGGCTAAAGGTATTGAACAATCCATAAGAATGCTGAATCCTATGTATGGATATACCGGAAAGGATACTTTTGAAAAAGGACAAGAGTTTATAAACTCACTTAGCTATGAAGAGAAAGAAAAATTAAAAATTGCACAAGAGTACTATGAAAATGATTTGATGTTACCTGAAGAAGTTTCTACACGACTTCGCAAAAAGGACATCACAGAGGAAGAAGCGAAAAACCTTCTAAGAAATTACATCAACGCAAAATGTAAATAACACAAGAAAGACGGTGGGATAAAATCCACCGCCTTTTTATATACATGTTTATAGTATTGAAATCTTACTCATAGATTTTTGAATTTTGAATAAATAACCCACTTGTGCAATTTGAAATATTGATTTTTCCCAGTACAATAACGATTTTTCTACTTTGAAAATAACCCGTTTTTTAACCCACTTAACCCAATTTTTAACCCATTTTTATTATTTTGTGTAAAATAATGATTTTTATAAAAAACGAAAAAAGCCTTGATTTACAAGACTTTTTCGAGGTTTTAAATATTTTGTGTTTTTAAAAAGTGGTGCGAGTGATGGTCCACAGCCGCTACGCGTCTTACTTGCTTGCCGACCCAATGCTTCGCATTCGGTACCCGTCTGCGCACCTTTTTGTTAAAAAACAGTACACCGTACTGTTTTTATTAACACAAAAAGCCCTCTTAGGGTTCAAGTCCCTATCAACCAAAAAGTACCCCATACCTGCGGTATAGGATACTTTTTGGTGCGAGTGTTTTTATGGGATTTGCTTGTAAATGTAGTTGTATCAAGGTTTTCAGCAGTCATAAAATTTATATTAGCTAAATTTTGCAACGAGTTGCAAAGCGAGATTATTGCTATGCAATAGCTAAATTGTTTCTAACGAAACAGCTAAATTAAATTCACTTTAAGCTGACCGAAGGTCAATTTAGCTACGGAGTAATTTAGCGTGCGTTAGCACATTTAGCTCGCATAAGCGAATTTAGCTGAAAAAACGACAGAAACCTGCCGATTTCTGTCGTTTTTTCTGGCAAATAACTTAAGTTTTAATAAAGTTTTCTTGTGGCTTTTAAAAGGTTTTCTTATGCCTATAAAAAGTTTTCTTATGGTCAGTAAAGGTTTTCTTATGGGTGGTTCTGGTTAAAATGTACCCTGTAAAATGGACATATTTAATTGATTAATTTTCGAACAAAATGTTTCGTTTTTTGAAACAAATTGATTTTGTTGTAGTGTTGGTATAAATATTCAAAACCTTGATTTTATCTAAAAAAATAGAACTTAATCGTACAGCATAGGTTCGGTTAAGTTCTAACATTCAGTGTTTGTTGATAGTGGATTGCAAATAGCAATATATTTAAAATTTGCAGCAAAATACTGTATTGACTTATGGTTCGAACCGCAATATAATTATTTCAAGAATAGGAGGATGATGTTTTTGAAAAAGTTATCGGTTATAGTTATGGGTTGTGGAAACAGAGGAAGCAGATACATTGAGGCAATGATGAAGTTGCCCGATAAATTTGTTGTAAAGGCTATTGCAGAGCCTGTTAAGGAAAAAAGAGAGTATTTAAGAGATTTATGCAACATACCTGATGATATGTGTTTTGAAAGTTGGGAACAACTTTTAGATTTGCCTAAAATGGCGGACATTGCAATGGTTTGTACTCAGGACAAGGAACATTTTGCTCCTGCTATGAAGGCTATTGAGAAAAAATATGACCTTTTACTTGAAAAACCAGTTTCACCAGATCCGACAGAATGCTTTAAGATTTCTGAAGCTGCTACCAAAAATGGTGTTAAGGTTTTGGTTTGTCACGTTTTACGTTACACTCCTTTTTATAAGTTTATCAAAAACTTTATAGAAAGCGGAAAACTTGGTGAAATTGTTAATATTGAACATACAGAGGCTGTTGGTAATTTGCATATGAGTCACAGTTATGTGCGTGGCAACTGGAGAAGAAAGGACGAATCTTCTGCAATGCTGCTTGCAAAATGCTGTCACGATGTAGACCTTATGCAATGGTTGTTGGGCAAAAAGTGCACAAAGGTACAATCCTTTGGTTCCCGTACATTCTTCAGGGAAGAAAATGCACCTGAGGGTGCTCCGCTACGTTGCACCGATGGGTGTCCCCATGCCGAAACATGCTTTTATAATGCTTCAAAGTTCTACAATTCAGGCACAAGCGAGGCTAACCACTTCCGCCGTATTGTATGCAACAGTTTTGAAAAACTTTCTGTTGAAGAATTTGATGAGCTTTTAAAGACATCACCTTACGGCAGATGTGTTTTCCGTTGTGATAATGATGTTGTTGACCATCAGGTTGTTAATATGGAATTTGAGGGTAAACAGACCGTTACACTTACAATGTCTGCTTTTAATATGGGCGGACGTGCTTCCCGTTTTATGGGTACTAAGGGAGAACTATGGGCAAATATGGAAAAACAATCGGTTGTGTTTTATGACTTTGCAACCCTTAAAAATACGGAAATATATGACCCTGAAAGTGTTTTTGACCAGACTATTGCAGGTGGTCACGGTGGCGGTGATTACGGTATTATAGAGGACCTTTACGAATATATTGCCAACAATAATCCGACAAATTCAATTTCGGACATTTCCGTTTCGTGTCTTAGTCATCTTATATGCTTTGCGGCAGAGGAATCAAGGCTTAATGATACGGTTGTGGATATGAGTGAATATACAAAGAGTTTGTAATTTAAAAGAGCGTGGGAACACGCTCTTTTTTTGAATTGAAAATTGAGAATGGAAAATGGAAAATTATGGAGGAAACACGATGTGTTTCTTTGAATTTATAATAATGTTGTAGGGGGATGCCTACATCCTCCCGAATGGATTTATGGTAATTTATGTATTTTTTGTACTACATCCGACGGATTTATTCCTGTATATTTTTTAAATGTGGTTGAAAAGTAAGCAGTACTTTTAAAACCGAATTTAAAAGCAACATCATTAACTGTTGTATCTGTATCCGACAGCATGGTGTGGGCAAATTTTATTTTCTGCATATTTACATAGGTGGTAGGGGTAAAACCCGTTATTTCCTTAAATATACGGCAAAAGTGAAATTTGCTGTAGCCTGTATGTTGCGATATACTTTCAACCGTTATCTGCTCGGTTATGTGGTTATTTATATATTCTACGGCTTTTTCAATTATCCGTGTATTGCTCTTTGAAAATTGCGTGTTTTTTGCCGATGAGTAATTTTCAAATAAATGTATGGTCAGATTAAGCAATAGTGAATTGGATTTTGCAACTTTGTACTTTTCGTCTTCCGAGGAAACGAGGTTTGCAATTTTTTCACAGCAATCTGTCAGGTATTTGTCACTTATAAGTTCTTTAATATTCACATTTTCCGTTACAAAACCGTTTCTTTTGAAAAATTCTGTATCTGTTATTATGCAATGGTATGTAACTAAGTTGGTAACCGGTATTATATTGTGCAGCACATTGGGATTTATAACTACCGTATCGCCTGATTTTGCATAAACCTTGTTGTTGTCAAGGTGGATTTCCATTTTTCCGTTCTTTATAGACAGAATTTCATAGTTTTCGTGTTTGTTTACAAGAAAAATTGTGCCCTTTTTCTTTGTCATATCTGTATGTATCAAAAAGGGAAGTTTGTCTTTTTCGTAGTAAAAAACTTCAGTAATATCTGTTTTGAATGTTCTAATATGTTCGTTCATAAACGTGTCCTCCATGCAGTTTTATTTTATATGAATTTTAATAAAAAATCAAGTTTTGCGGTTTTTTAAATATTTGTGCGAGGTTTTAAACAGTAAAAACAGCTATATATAAAATCTGTCCTTATGTAAAACGGCATAACGGTGTTACTTTCTATCTTGAAGCAATAATAAACGATGGAAGAACATTGTCTAATAAACAGATGATAAAGGTGCCTACAGGAACTATACCTGATATTCAGGGATTAAAGGATGCGATAAATAAAAAATGGAACATAGATTCGGTTCCGTATGATTCGAAAATCCCACAGATGTACGTCCAAGACGTTGAGAATAACTATGTTCCTGATAACAATATACCACAAAAAGCAGATACTGTCAATAACTAATAAGACAGGGGGACGGTTCTGTTGTCTTAACTAATTAAGCAATGGCAGGAGAGTGGATTTACCATTCTCCTTTTTTTAACGCAAAAAGCCCTCTTAGGGTTCAAGTCCCTTGCAAAAAAAATCACCCCATACCTGTGGTATAGGATGATCTTGGTGCGAGTGATGGGACTTGAACCCATACGCCATAAGCACACGCCCCTCAAACGTGCCTGTCTGCCGATTCCAGCACACTCGCGTATAAATAAAAAAATTATGACAATATCAAACCCTTGACTTTAAAAATTCATTAAGCCAAGGGATAAATTGTCATTCATAGCATTAAATTAATGCACGATACTCAATTTACGCAATTGAGTTTAAAAGAAGTGTAAGCTGTGATTTCTTTCTTGCACAGTTGTTTTTGTGCATGATACCCTTAGCGCAAGCCTGGTCAAGCTTCTTAACAGCTGCTTTGTAAGCTTCTGTAGCTACAGCTTTGTCACCACCTGCAACTGCTGCTTCAAACTTCTTGATGAAAGTCTTAAGCTGAGATTTAATCATTGCATTACGTAGAGTCTTTGTTTCGATAACCTTAACTCTCTTCTTTGCTGACTTAATATTTGGCATATTTACACCTCCTATGCACAAAATTACAGATATTATTCTAACACAAACCAAAGATAAATGCAAGTCTTTTTTTGCATAATTTTTTAAAAAATGGAAAAATTAAAATCAATTGACATAAAAGGGGGTAAAAATATGGAAAAAAGAACAGATTTAGCCTTGGAAGCACATGAAATATATGCCGAGGAACAGCAGGTTGATAAAATAAACGGAGTGGATATATCAACATTTAAAAAAGACGGCATAAGTGTTACAAGAGTTAAGATATTAAACGATGACGGAAGACGTGCACTTAAAAAGCCCATAGGTGATTATGTTACACTTGAAATACCCGAATATGTACATGAAACTCAGGAAAATTTTGATTCTATAATAAAGATGTTTTCCAAAGAGCTTGGAAGAATGATGCCAAAAAGAACAAAGGATAGCGTTACCTTAGTGGTTGGGCTTGGAAACAGAAACATAACTGCAGATGCTTTGGGACCAAAGGTTGTGGATGGGCTTTTGGTTACAAGGCATCTTTTTGACCTTATGCCGGAGGATATTTCCGACGGATTAGTGCCTGTTTGTGCCATATCTCCCGGTGTTTTAGGAATTACGGGAATAGAAACCAATGAAATTATAAAGGGAGTTACCCAGCGTGTAAAGCCTGATGTTATTATAGCAAT
The DNA here is from genome assembly GCA_045541135.1 of Clostridia bacterium. Classification (GTDB taxonomy): domain Bacteria; phylum Bacillota; class Clostridia; order Monoglobales; family Firm-18; genus CAZNKU01. The sequence goes on along the minus strand of JAZQIO010000029.1, from coordinate 17,974 downwards.
AGATGCCCTTGCATCCCGAAGCATAAGCCGTGTAATGACCACCATACAGCTTTCCAATACAGGTATAAAGCCCGGCGGCGGAGTAGGCAACGAAAGAGGAGGTCTTGACATTGAAACCCTCGGAGTACCGGTAATAGCCATAGGTGTTCCCACAGTTGTAGATGCCGCAACAATGGCAAACGATACAATAGATATGGTTATAGAAAGCATTTCTTCCCACACTCAAAAGGGCACAGCTTTTTATAAAATGCTTGAAGAAATAGATAAAAACGAAAAGTATGCACTAATTGACGAGGTGCTTAAAAAATCCTTTGTAAACCTTGTGGTAACCCCAAAGGAGGTTGATGAAATTATAGACGACCTTGCAGAGATTATTTCCGACGGCATTAATATTTGTATGCATAATGCCGATGTGGGCAGGTATAAATAAAATAAAAGCTCCATATTTATATATATGGAGGTGGGAATATGTCAATCAAAAGAAGAAAAACTGTCCTTTGCACATTTTTGGCTGTTGCTGCGGCACTTGTGTTTTGTGTATGCGGAGGACAGGCGTACATAAAAAATCTGCTTTTCAGCAAGCCCTTTGCATTACAGCTTTTAAGCGACGGTGCACCGGTATTTGGCAAATACAATCAAATTGATTTTGCACTTGTTGTAAAGGGTGTGCTTGGCTTTGAGCCCACATCTGCGGTTTCGGTTATAAAAAGTAATGTGTATGCGTTTGGTGCATTTGAAAAAAAGGAGGAGGAGCCTCCCCAAAAGCCTGAGGAGGAAAAGTTGGATTTAACCGATGCAAAGCCCATAAAGGAATACACAATTTCCTACAAAAATCCAAAGGGATATTATGAGGCAGATGGTGTGCTTGTAAAAAATGCAACCACATATGACTTTAATCCCGTGGAGCTTTTAAACGAGCCTTTAAATTTTGATTTTTCAGGCGGGGGTCCGCAGATTTTAATTGTTCACAGCCATTCGTCAGAATCTTATACACCTACAGATAAAAATTACTACCTTCCCACCGACCCGGACAGAACAGAGGATACAAACTACAATGTAGTACGTGTGGGGAAGGAAATTTCAGATACCTTAAAGGCATACGGAATACAGGTTTTGCACGACACAAAGCTTCACGACTATCCATCTTATAACGGCTCTTACAAAAGCTCTCTTGCATCTGTTACAGACTATCTTGAAAAATATCCGTCAATAAAAATGGTGCTGGATATTCACCGTGATGCAATGGTGCAGTCCGACGGAACAAAGTTAAAGCTTGTGGCAGATGTGAAAAATAAAAAAGCAGCACAAATTATGCTGCTTACAGGAAGTGACCAGGGGGGACTTAACCACCCCAACTGGAGAGAAAATTTAAAGTTTGCAATAAAGCTTCAACGTACCGTAAACAGTATGTTTCCCGGTCTTGCAAGACCTGTAAGCTTTACTAAGGAAAGGTACAACACTCACACAACCTACGCATCAATAATAATAGAGGTTGGTACGACGGGCAACACTCTTGAAGAGGCTTTGATTTCTGCCCGTATGATAGGTGAGGCGGTAGCCGTGTTTGTAAAAACCAATTAATTTCTCTTTAATATATTGCAAAAGCTTTTACCTATAACCCTGTGCTCCTGTTTTTCTTCAAAGCTGAAGCTTTCAACCTGCTGTGATTTTTTTTGCGGCTCCGGTCTGTAGTGCTGTACCGCAAAGTATCTGAGAGCATCGGGAAGATGTGTAATGCCGTGGGGCTGTGTTGCACAGTCTGAAGGGTTTGCCTTGTCATGCACTATGGCTGAAAGGCATTTTATAAGCTCTGTACATGTGTTGAAAATATGAAGCTTTACATCACCGTTTGCATTAGCTTTAAGCATTTCCTTTATGCAAAGCCAGCCTGCAATACGGTCGTTGTTGCTCTTTATAAGATGCAAGCCCGAATCGCGAAAAATATCTGCTCTGCATTTACCGCTTTCCTGAGACCTGCTCCAAAGGTCAGGCGGAGCATACGTAAGGCGTATTTTTTCATTTGCAGAAAGCTCTTTGATGTCAAAGGCACCGTTGCTTATAATTTTATCGGGCTTTGCATATTCACGGTATACATAGCATTCACCTAAGGAATTAACGGCAATCCACAAAACTGCAAGGCAGTCAAGCCCGTAGTCAATGCTTCTGTATCTTCGCCATTCCGTAGGTATTTCAAAGGGCTTGCAAACGTGTATTTCTCTTTTGAATTCCTCAAAATACTGACCGTCAAAAATATCCCAGTCACCGTATAACAGTGCTTTTTTATTCTTTTCATCAAGGTTTTCAAGTCGCTTTATGTAGTTTTTATCCTTTTCCATTAAAAACGTGTTATCCTGTACCTTTGAAGGAATAAAAATTCTTGTGCCGTTTTCAAAGCTGTGTAAAGTGTCAGGTGCACCGCAATCTATAAACCGCTCTTTAACCCACGTGTGCCCTACGCCACCGGGATTGGTAGAGGATTTTACAGACTTTGGAAAGTCATTTGCACCACGAAGTCGGGATATTAAATATATATAAATATCCTCCGTAAAATGTGTTAGCTCGTCAAAACGTATAACGTCAAATTCTGCAGACTGATATTTAAAAACATCAGTTTCGCTGTCGCAATAGCCAAAGTCTAAAATACTTCCGTTTGCAAAAACACCTGTGTGCTTTGAGGAATTATATTTGAATATACTTTGAGGATAAAGCTCTAAAGCTGTACGGATTATTGACTTGTCAAGCTCGGGAAAGGTGCGGCGGAATATAATCTGCTTTGATCCGGGAAATTTAAGAGCATACAAAAGTGCATCAATAACCTGCCCGTAAGACTTACCGCCACCTGCTGCTCCGCCAAACAAAACCTCGTCGGCAACAGAGTTTATAAATCTGTTTTGCTTATGCGTAATGTTAAAATTTATCTTCATTTTGTCACCTGACCATCAACAACATTGATGCTTACTTCAAGCTTTCCGTCGTCGCTGTCATCGGATTTTGAAGATTCAAAGCCGCTTATGCTGTTAAGCTCCTTTATAACGTCAATGGCAAGCTTAACAAGCTTCTGGTCACAGTTGTTGCCGCTTTCCGTTTCAGTAAGTATGCTTTCAAAAACTCTTTCCTTAATTTCCAAAAGGTCACCTATTGCCTGTTCACGCTTCCAAAGCTCCTTTTTCTTTCTTTTTCCTTTCATTTTATCACCTCATATTGATTATAGGTGTAAATGAAGGTGGCTTTCAATGGCGTGTTTTCAGTTGAAAATCAGATGTTTCTTTCAAGTGCCTTGTACCAGTCGGGCTTCCATTTGTTGCTTAAATATATTACAATGCAGGCAATCATTTCTGTCGCCCATGAAATCATAAATCCAAAGAAAATACCGTCCATTTTAAAGAATGGAACCAATGCGTATGTGGAAATTACACGCACAACAGAGTATAAAAGTGTTGTGTAAAGTGCAATTTTAGGCATAAGTACGCCTTTATAAAAATTGTGGAACATATTGTTTACAACCTGACATGCCACAAATGGAATGCAAAGCATAATGTAGCGTACAACATAGTGTGAACCCTCACCGCCTGCATCACCGTAGAAAAAATCGGTTATCTGATGTGGGAATATAAATAAAATAGCCATAACGGGTATTGTAAATATAAATGCCTGTTTCAGCGATGTTTTTATACCCTTTTTAATCATATTAACCTTTTTGCCGCCAATACACTGTGCACAGTAATTGCCTAAGCACTTTGAAAAATTCTGGAAAACGCAGGATGTAAGTGTGTAAAGTCTAAGGCATACGGAATATGCCGCAATTGCAGAATTTCCAAGTATGTTTACGGCAGGCTGTACACCAACTGATGAAAAATACATTACAAGCTGCTGAAGCATTGACGGTATACCCATTTTCCATGACTTTATAATATCCTGCCTGTCAAAAATTACCTTTTGTTTTTCAACACCAAGCTTTTTAAATTCTCTTTTAAATTTCAGTAAATAACAAACACTTGCAACCAAGGTCATAAAAACAGATGCTATGGCGGCACCTGCAACACCTAAGTTGAAAAAGTCTATTAATACAAAGTCACCCAATATGTTTCCCACACAGGAAAGTATCGAAATTTTAAGTGCAAAGGAACTGTTTCCCATTGAATTTAAAACATATACCGAGCTCCAGTTAAAAGAAAAAGAAATAAAGCCTGCCATGTAAATTGCAAAGTATATAAGTGAATCCTGCCATATTTCGCCGTTTATGGCAAGGATGTGAAATACGGGCTTGTAAAAAACTATGGAAAGTATGCTTAAAAGCAGAGAAAACAGTGATATAATTATAAGATTGCTCTTTATGGAATTTACGAACTTTTTATAGTCCTTTGTTCCGAAAATTGAGGCTATGTGCAGGGAAATACCTACACCAAGCCCCCATATTATTGAAGACATTATGGTTATGTAAGATGCCGTACTTCCAAGTGATGCAAGTCCGTGTTCACCCAGATATCTGCCTACTATAACAGTGTCGGCAATACCGTAGGCATTACCAAGTGCACCGGAAAGAACCAGCGGTATGGAAAAACGCAAAAAATTTCTTGAAATATTACCTTCTGTAAGATTTTTCATTATATCCCTTCTTGACTTTTTTAGTGTTTTTTGTATATTATAAGTATAGATGATTAATCAAGAAAAATCAACAATGATTATATTTTAGAAAAATAAAAAAATATTACGGTTACTACATCGAACCTTAAACTTGCCACATACTTAGGAGAGAATAATGTAAAATGCTATGTTACGGGAGGAATGGTTATCGACACCAATATGCTGTGCGGAAGTTCAAAACCGGGCGTAAAAAAACGATTTGTTCGGAAAATCTTGAAAATGTGAATTATGTTATAAGTGACGGAAACTTCCCGAAAGAACTTACGGAAAAATTTCCCCACACAAAATTTATAAATGTTTGAAATATTTAAAATATTGTGGGATTGTACAGTATAAAAACCATATAATTCCTTGACTTTTATGTAATATAATGGTATAATGTAAAAAAACTTTGTTGGAGGCTTTTAAAAATGACAAGAATTAAGACAATTGAAACTAAAGATGTAAAAAATACAGTTAAAAACGGCGGTTGCGGTGAATGCCAGACATCTTGCCAGTCTGCTTGCAAAACTTCTTGCGGTGTTGCAAATCAGCAGTGTGAAAACAAAAACAATAAGTAATTGAAAATCGTTAAACTGCCGCCTGATTGACGGCAGTTTTTAGTTTAGAGGAATTAATTATGGTACATCAGTATAAATTAAACGGATACAATATAGTTTTGGATACTGCAAGCGGTTCTGTTCACGTTGTGGACGAAGTGGCTTATGACATAATCGCTTTGTTTAAGGAAAAAAGCAGTGAAGAGATTATATCAGAAATTATGAATAAATACTCTCATCTTCCCGATGTTAATGAAGATGAAATTAAAGAATGCCTTTGTGATATAAAAGCCCTTGAAGAAGCAGGCAAGCTTTATTCAAAGGACGAATACGAAGAAATTGCAAAAAATTACAAGGCAACAACCAATGTTGTAAAGGCACTTTGCCTGCACGTTGCACACACCTGTAACCTTAACTGCTCATACTGCTTTGCAAGTCAGGGCAAGTATCAGGGTGAACGTTCACTTATGAGCTTTGAAGTAGGTAAGCAGGCTTTTGATTTTCTTGTTGCAAATTCGGGCAGCAGACGTAATCTTGAGGTAGACTTTTTCGGCGGCGAGCCTCTTATGAACTGGGATGTTGTTGTTAAGCTTGTGGAATATGCAAGAAGCATAGAAAAGGAGCACAACAAAAACTTCCGCTTTACACTTACTACAAACGGTGTTTTGCTTGACGAAGAAAAAATGAATTATCTAAACCGTGAAATGAGCAACGTTGTTTTAAGCCTTGACGGAAGAAAGGAAGTTCACGACCACTTCCGTAAAGACTATAAGGGTAACGGAAGCTACGACCTTATACTTCCCAAATTCAAGAGATTTGTGGAAAAACGCGAAGGCAAAAACTACTATATGCGCGGAACCTTTACACATAATAATACAGACTTTACAAAGGATATTCTGCATATGGCAGATATGGGCTTTACAGAGCTTAGTATGGAGCCTGTTGTGTGCCCTCCGGGAGACCCCTATGCACTTACAGAGGAAGACCTTCCAAAGCTTTTTGAGGAATATGAAATTCTCGCAAAGGAAATGATTAAGAGGAAGAAGGAAGGCAGACCTTTTACTTTCTACCATTATATGCTTGATTTGAAAAACGGTCCTTGTATATATAAGCGTATTACAGGCTGTGGCTCGGGTACAGAATATATGGCTGTTACCCCTTGGGGTGAGCTTTTCCCCTGTCATCAGTTTGTTGGTGATGAAAAGTACAGCCTTGGTAACATTTGGGACGGTGTAAAAAATACAGAAATTCAGGACGAATTCCGTAAATGTAATGCATACTCACGGCCCGAATGTAACGACTGCTGGGCAAGACTATACTGCTCCGGCGGTTGTGCGGCAAATTCATACCACGCAACAGGCAGCATAGGCGGTGTTTACAAATACGGCTGTGAGCTTTTCAAAAAACGTATTGAATGTGCAATTATGATGCAGATTGCAGAGGAAGAAGAATGAATACTCCAATAGCAGATTTTGTAAAAGAATATGCAAAAAAAGAAACGGCACGCTTTCATATGCCGGGACATAAGGGCAAAAGTTTTTTGGGTATTGAAAAGTATGACATTACCGAGGTTGACGGTGCAGATGTTCTTGGCACGGCAAGTGGAATTATAGCAGAGAGCGAGAAAAACGCATCATTACTTTTTAATACTGCTCACACTTTTTACACAACTCAAGGGTCAACAACTGCAATTTATGCAATGCTTGCACTTGTAAAGAAACAAAACGGTGTTATCCTTGCGGCACGTAATGTACATAAGGCTTTTATTCACGCCTGCGCACTTCTGGATATGGAAGCACAGTGGCTTATGGATAGTGACGCTTCTACGGTGTTAAAGTGTGAAGTCAGTGCAAAAACGGTAGAGGATAAAATTAAGTCATTATCACAAAAGCCTGTGGCAGTATACCTTACTTCACCTGATTATCTTGGTAATATTCAGAATATACCTGAAATTTCCGAAGTGTGTAAAAAATATGATGTTCCCCTTTTAGTGGATAATGCACACGGTGCTTATCTTGGATTTCTTGAAAAAACTATGCATCCGATACACCTTGGTGCAACTGTTTGTTGTGATTCTGCTCACAAAACACTTCCCGTACTTACAGGTGGTGCATATCTGCATATTTCAAAGGATGCCCCAAAGGAATTTGCTGACAATGCAAGAGGCGCTTTGGCGTTGTTTTCATCAACAAGTCCATCTTACATAATTTTGCAGTCCCTTGATTTGTGCAATCGTTATATCAATGACAAAATAAGGGAAGACCTTTTGGAATGTGTAAACAAAACAAATTCACTAAAGGATTATATAAAGGAAAAAGGCTTTTGCGTTATGTGTGGCGAGCCTCTTAAAATAACTTTGGACTGTAATGCTTCGGGATATACAGGCGATGAAATGGCAACCGTTCTTCGTAACAATAATATAGAACCTGAATTTTATGATAACAGGTTTTTGGTTCTTATGCTTACACCGCAAAATGACGATGATGATTTTAAACTGCTTAATAATGCTTTTGCACAGTTAAAACCAAAAAACGCCATAATTGAAAATAGGTTCAAAATTAATTTGCCTGTCAAAAAAATGTCTGTTCGTGATGCGGTTTTTGCAGAAAGTGAAACCGTAGATGTTGATAATAGTATAGGCAGAATATGTGCTTCTCCTACAGTTTCGTGCCCGCCTGCTGTACCAATTGCAGTAAGCGGGGAGGAAATAACAGAGGAAGTGGCAAAACTTTTTAAATACTATGGATTTGATAAAATACTTGTAGTAAAACAATAAATAAAAATCCCTTGGAAAATCTTGTGTTTTCCTTGGGATTTTTTTGTATGGTTTCAGTATTTTGAAGGTGAAACACCCACATATTTTTTGAAAGTTCTTGAAAAATCATAAATATTCAGATATCCAAGGGATTGTGCTATATCGGTTATACTGCCGTAATCACTTTTTAACATTTCCTTGGCTTTTTTTATGCGAAGTTCGTGTATGTAGTTAATGGGAGATGTGCCCACAATGTCGGTAAACAGTTTTCGGAAATATACCGTAGAAACACCGCTGATACGGGCAAGGTCATCGTTTTTAATATCCCTATTGTAGTTTTTTGCAATATAATCAAGGGCAGGATTTATTTTGTTGCGTTTTTCCGTAGGCAAATACTTTTCAGGCATAGTTTGTGTCAACATCAGAAGAATTGAATATGTATCCCTTATACTTTCAGCCTCACACATTGATTTTCTGAGAGTTCTTTTGTATTCCAGCTCCTTGAAAAGCTTCAGGATTTTCTCACTGTTTTTTACAGAAAAAACAAAAATGTCATTGCAGGTAAGTGCGCTTTCAAATTCAATAATTGAATAGTGACCTGAATTTGTACAACACCATTCATAAGAACAACCTTTTGGCAAAATAACAAGATTGTTTACGTTGGAAATGTAAATTTTTCTTCCGGTATCATACAAAGTTTCACCTTCGTATTTAATAACAATTGCCCAGTTCTGGCGGTTGTTTCTTTTTATTTTTGTGTTTTTTTCTGTATGCATAGTGGTTGCAGAGTATACTTTTGTAATAATCAAATCTGATAAAATTTCCAAGTTCATAAGCATAGTCTCCTTTTGGATAATTATAAAACTGTTAAAATGATTTGTCAATATTGCAGTATCAAATTTGATAAAAATATCATTTTTGCTATTTTATTGTGTTTTTGATTCTGTTAAAATAAAGCATAAAGATGTTTTTCCAAAATATTATCAAAGTATGATTGGAGAGAAATGTGATGAAAAAAATTAAAATAGGACAGATTGGAATAGGACACAACCATGGCGGAGCGAAGATGGTATCGGTAAGAAAATTTCCTGAACTGTTTGAAGTTGTCGGCTATGCTGAAGAAAACGAAAGATGGATAGAAAAGCGTGCTGAGAAATACGAAGGTTTAAAAAGATATCAGGTTGATGAATTGATTGAAAAGTGTGATGCGTTGCTTATAGAAACCGATGTGTGGGATTTAACTGCAACGGCACAAAAATGTATAGATGCAGGCAAGCATATTCATATGGATAAACCTGCAAGCGGGACACTTGAAGAATATAAAACATTGCTTGATGGTGCAAAAGAAAAAAATCTTGTAGTACAACTTGCGTATATGTATAGGTATAACCCTGCCGTTCAGAAATGCTTTGAACTTATAAAAGAGGGCAAGCTTGGTGAAATATATTCAATAAATGCGGAAATGAGTACATTCCATCCGCAGGAATACAGAAAGTGGCTTACAAATTTTGGCGGCGGAATTATGTATATACTTGGTTCTCACCTTATTGACCTTATAGTGTATATTTTGGGTGAGCCACAAAAGGTTGTATCATTTTTAAAGCATACAAATCTTGATAATATTGATTTTGCAGATAACAACCTTGCCGTTTTGGAATATGACAAAGCGTTGGCTCGTGTTTTTGTATCATCTGTTGAGGTAAATGGATTCGGAAGACGTCAGTTTATGGTGTCGGGAAGCAAGGGTACTGTTAACATTTGCCCCTTGGAAAGACCAATTACAATGACTTATTCTGATACAACTATTGCAGATTCCACATATGAGGACAGAAAAATAAATATGGAATTTGAAGATAATACAGCCACCGGAAGATATGACGAAATGATGAAAGATTTTTATGCTTACATCACCGGTACAAAAGAAAATCCTTTTACATATGAACATGATTACGCTGTACAAAAGGTAATCGATGAAGTAGTGGGAGGTGTAAGATTTTTTGGGAAAAATATTGATTAAAAACGGCAAAGTATGGGATGGCGAAAAGTTTTATTTTGCCGATGTTTTAACGGATAACGGAATTATACATTCCATATCACCTGACATAAACGAAGATGCAGAATATATATATGATGCAAAGGGAAAGATTGTGTCAGCAGGACTTGTAGATGCCCATGTGCATATGAGAGGCCTTAATAAAAACTTCGGAATACAGGCAGAACTCAGTTGTATTCCCTTTGGAGTAACATCTGCCGCCGATGCCTGCGGTGCTTGCGGAGACAAGGCTTTGCTTGATTCGTTTATGATTAAAAATGTTGTGTTTGTACCCGTTGAAATCCGCAACAATAAAGCGTGCTTTGAAACTGTGGAGAAAAAGCTTGAAGATTATGGTGAAAAGGCAATTGGTTTAAAGGTTTATTTTGATGCAAAACAGCCTGAAATAAAGGACATTAAGCCTCTTTGTGAAGTTGTGGAGTATGCGCAAAAGAATAATCTCATTGTTATGGTACATTGTTCAAATTCTCCCGTTCCTATGAAGGAGATATTTGATACATTGAGAAAAGATGATATATTGACTCACGCATATCACGGTGGGGAAAATAATGTATCTGTAGATAACTTTGAGTGTATAAAAACTGCCCAAAAACGCGGTATCATCATTGATGCAGGCTTTGCAGGACATATTCATACGGATTTTAGGGTGTTTGAGAATGCTGTTAAGTGCGGTGCAGTACCTGATGTCATAAGCACAGATATAACAAGGTTCAGTGCTTACAAAAGAGGTGGCAGATACGGAATGACTATGTGTATGAGCCTTGCAAAACACCTTGGGATGAGTGAGGAAGATATATTTCGTGCAGTAACTTCCGCACCTGCAAAAGCCCTTGGCAAATATAATGAGTGGGGATATCTCGGTGTTGGCAGATGTGCAGATATTGCTGTGTTTGATTACACCGACGAAGGTTTTGACCTTACAGATAAAGGCGGAAATCGGGTAGCAAGTAAAAAGGGATACAGATGTGTTCTGACACTTGCTGATGGTGAAGTAGTTTATAAATTATAGAAAGGAAATGATAAAATGAACAAAGTGGCATTTATTACAGGTGCAGGAGGGTATATAGGCGGTGAAACTGCAGTTACTCTTGCAAAACAGGGTATTAAAATTGCAGTATGTGACTTAAACTCTGAAGGAATTGAAAAAACAGTTAAGAGAATTGAAGAAATCGGCGGAACTGCAAAGGGCTATGTTTTTGATATAACGGAATCAAAGGATGTAGACAGAGTAGTGGACGAAATTGTTAAGGATTTCGGCAGACTTGACATTATGGTACACGTTGCGGGCGGAACTGCAAGAATTGCAAGATTTGACGGAAGAGAAGTTAATTATGTACCGCTTGTTGAGCAGGATGATTATGTTATTGACCGTGTACTGAAGGTTAATTTGTATGGTGCATTCTGGGCATCAAGAGCTGCAGCAAGAGTTATGATAAAACAGGGTGAGGGCGGAAAGATTATAAACTTCTCATCTGCAGTTGCATTTAACGGACTTAAACACTGCTGTGACTATGCCGCGGCAAAGGGAGGAGTAGTATCTCTTACAAAGGCGTTGGCAAAAGAACTTGGACCTTATAAGATAAATGTAAACTCTGTTGCTCCGGGCGTTGTTCAAAGACCCGGTTTTGATACGGATCCTCAAAGAACATTGGGAACAAATGTTTTGGGAGAAAAATGCGTAGCAGAGGATATTGCAAATCTTGTAGAATTTCTAGTATCGGATAAAGCGAGATTTATAACAGGTCAGACCTATATTTGCGATGGCGGAAGAGGTCTGTCAATGAAAGGAACTGATTGATATGAAAGCAATGACTGTAAAAAATGAAAAGTTGGTATTAACAGATGTTGAAATGCCAAATGTTAAGGACGATGAAGTACGCATAAAAATTAAGGCGATTGGTATAAATCGTGCTGATTTGTTGCAAAAGAAGGGTACATATCCATCACCAAAGGGTTGGCCCGAATGGCCGGGTCTTGAAGTTGCCGGTGTTGTTGATGATATGGGCGAAGCTGCAAAGAAAAAGGGAAGATTTGAAATTGGTGATTCTGTATGCGCACTTTTAGGCGGTGGCGGTTATGCAGAGTATGTTTGTGCTCCGGAGGGTATGGTTATGCCAATGCCGAAAAATCTAAGCTTTGAACAAGCGTCTACACTACCTGAAGCATATGCGACCTCATATTTGAATTTGTTTTGGGAAGGACACTTAAAAGAAGGTAAAACAGCTTTTGTTCCTGCAGGAGCAAGCGGTCTTGCATCTGTTGCAATTCCCATGGCAAAAGCATTTGGTGCAAGAGTTATTACATCAGTTCTTTCAGATGAAATAGCAGAAAAAATCGCACCACTTGGAGCAGATGTTATTATAAATTCCACCAAGCAGGATGTTTCGGAAATTTTGAAGCAGGAAGAATTAAACGGAACTCCCGTAAGTATGTCAATGGATTGTCTTAGCGGTGAAACTCTTGGTAAAAGCTTACCGTATATGGCAGAAGGCGGATATTGGGTAGTTATTTCAACTCTTGCAGGTACAGAAACAAATGTTATGCTAAGACCTCTTCTTACAAAAGGACTTCACCTTGTGGGAAGTATGCTCAGAAAACGTACAAGTGAAGAAAAAGCACAGCTTCTTGCCGAGCTGGTGGAAAAAGTATGGCCTAAAATTGAAAATGATGAAATGAAGCCATCTATATATAAGGTTCTTCCGTTAGAAGAAGCAAATGAAGCTCTGGACATTTTGGAAAGAGGAGAAAATATAGGTAAAGTAGTTTTGAGGGTGTGAGATGAGTAAGAATAAATCCATGCTTTATGCACTTATTGTTATGCTTTTGTGGGGAACTTTGTTTCCCTCTGTAAAGCTTGGTTATGGTGCATACAATATTGTAACAACCGGAGATATTCTCTTTTTTGCAGGTGTAAGGTTTACTATTTGCGGTGCACTTATATGCTTGTATGCTTTTATTACGGATAAGGATTCATATAAAGCTGTCAAAAATGCATTGGTGCCTGTTCTTTTATCAGGACTTTTTGCAATCATTTTACATTATAGTTTTACATACAGTGCACTCAAACTTACAGATAGTTCCAAAACTGCAATATTAAAGCAAGTCGGAGTATTGTTTTATGTTTGTTTTTCTTTTATGTTTTTCAAGGATGATAAGTTTACTGTAAAAAAACTTATTGGTGTACTTCTTGGATTTGTCGGAATAGTTGCGATAAATACAAACACCGACGGAATCAGTTTTAATATCGGAGATGCACTGATTATTGCGGCATCTTTTTGTACCGTTTTTTCAAATATAATAAGCAAAAAAGTATTTAAAACAGTAAAGCCGATTACTTCAACAGGAATATCGCAGTTGTTTGGCGGTATAGTATTGTTGATTATAGGTAATCATCTGGGCGGCGGTATGGACTTTGCTTTCAACAAATATTCGTTTGTTATGATTTACATATGCCTTGCATCGATCATCAGCTATTGTATGTGGTTTACGGTAGTTAAAAACGGTGAATTGTCAAAATTGTTTATCATAAAATTTGCAGAGCCTGTGTTTGCTTGTGTGTTTGGAGCTATGATTTTGGGTGAAAATATTTTTAATGTTCAATATCTTTTGGCATTTTTGTTAATTGCAGCAGGTATATATATTTCGCACAAATAATGAAAAAGGGCAGAAACGATTGGTTCGTTTCTGCCTTTTGAATTTCTTTATGATATTTTAAAATAACTTAATTATTTCCGTCTAGATTAACAAGGTCTTTTTCATACAATTTCTGTAAAGACATCAAAATACCAAGTTTTGCGTGTTCCCAGGTTAAGCCACCCTGAAAATAAACTGCATAAGGTGGGCGAATAGGACCGTCTGCACTAAGCTCAATGGAAGAGCCTTGTATAAATGCACCTGCCGCCATAATAACGTCGCTGTCATAACCGGGCATAGGCCACGGTTCAGGTGTAAGGTGGCTGTCTACAGGTGCCGCCGCCTGAATACCCTTGCAGAATGCTATTACACGTTCCGGTGAACCAAGCTCTACAGCCTGTATAATGTCGTGACGGCTCTCGGTACTGTTTGGTACAACCTTAAAGCCAAGCTTTTCATATATATTTGCGGCAAATATTGCACCCTTTAGTGCACCTGCAACAACTGTTGGAGCAAGGAAGAAGCCCTGATATATGGACTGAATTATTCCAAGGTTAGCACCAACCTCCTGACCAAGACCGGGAGCAGAAAGCCTGTATGAACACTGCTCAACACATTCCTTAGTGCCGCATATGTAACCGCCAATAGGTGCAAGTCCGCCACCGGGGTTTTTAATCAGTGAGCCTACAATCATATCCGCACCAACATCGGATGGCTCAATTCTTTCAACAAATTCACCGTAGCAGTTGTCTACCATACATTTTACGTCGGGCTTTATGCTTTTAATAAAGCTTATAAGCTCTCCAATTTCTTTAACGGAAAATGTCTTTCTCGGTTGGTAGCCCTTGGAACGTTGAATTGTAACAAGCTTTGTTTTTTCGTTAATTGCATTTTTAATACCCTCAAAGTCAAAGGAATCGTCTTCCAAAAGGTCTACCTGACGGTATGTAACGCCGTATTCTTTAAGTGAGCCTATTGAATCACGGATTCCAATAACCTCTTCTAAAGTGTCATAGGGCTTACCTACAGGTGACAAAAGTTCATCACCGGGGCGTAGGTTGGCACTTAAAGCTACTGCAAGGGCGTGTGTACCGCAGGTAATTTGCGGACGTACCAAAGCCGCTTCGGTATGGAAGCAGTCTGCATACACCTTTTCAAGATTGTCACGGCCTTCGTCATTGTAGCCATAACCTGTGGTAGCCATAAAGTTTGTGGCACATACCCTGTTTTTTTGCATTGCACCGATTACCTTTAACTGATTGTATTCGGCATTTTCATCAATTTCATTAAATCTTTCTTTTAAATCTTCAATAATTTTTTCACCGAAATTGTAAACCTCTTTACAAATTCCAAGCTCATTGTATATAGATAATTTGTTCATTGTTATTCTCCTTTACATTGCTTTTCAGTATATTATATTTGTGATAATTTGTCAATGGTGAACAATAAAATTACAGCGATGGACTAACCTGTTTTTGCCTTCTCCAACCGGTAGGTGAAATGCCGCATTCTCTGTAAAAAAGCTTGTAAAAGTGTGAATAGTCACCAAAACCGCTTTCAATAGCAATACTTTCTGCGGTATCCGAAGTTACCTCAAGGAGATATTTTGCACTGTTAAGCTTTACGGTGTTTATGTAGCTTACAGGTGTAACACCGTACTCCTTTTTAAAAATATTTATAATATGGTTTTTGCTGAAGTTGAATTTTCTGCAAATGTCCTCAAGTGAAACTTTGCCCTTTTTGTTTTCAATATAAAGTGCAATTTTGTTCGCTGTGTTGGACTTTGCGTCTTTTTTGTCCAAAGCGGCAAGTATTTCATAAAGCTTTTGGCATCTTAGTGTATAATTGTATTCACCGTGTGCAAGTACATCCATTTCATTCATTTTATCCGTTAGCTTTTCAAGGTCAAAATTGCCTTTGAAGGGTAAAGCTTTGTCATCACACCACACAGCATCAAAATGAACATATAAATATTTTGGCGAATCGCTTTCGGCATATCCTTCCTGAAACAGATTTTTTTGTTGAACAAAGTATTCACCCGGCTTTATTTCGTAACAAATTCCGTTTTCCGAAAAACGTAAAATTCCTTCAAATACCATAATTAAAACATCATCCCTGCACACACGGGTAATGTGTTTTTCGTTTTTATTAAAGTATCTTAAAGATGCAGTTTTGTATATAATTGGCTTATCTAAATTTATACCCTTCATAATATCACCTTGTAAAATTATATAATTTAATTGTGATATTGTCAATATATTGTGTGAAATACACACTGTATTTTAAAAATATAGGGTGATATAATCAAAATATAAATTTTTATGGAGATGTTTTTATGAAATATATTGAAGGTACAAATGTAAAAATAACAGATGGCTTCTGGAAGAAAAAACAGGAGCTTAACCGCAACACAACCATACACTCTGTGTGGAACCGTTTTTCTGACACAGGCAGAATAAAGGCATTTGATTTTGACTGGAAAGAGGGTATGGAAAATAAGCCTCATATCTTCTGGGATTCCGATGTTGCAAAGTGGATGGAGGGTGCCGCATATTTAATTGCGGAAAAATACGACGCCGACCTTGAAGCGAAGGTAGAGGGGCTTATAGATTGCATTGAAAAAAATCAGGGTGAAGACGGATATTTTAACATTTACTATACCGTATGTGAGCCTAAAAAGAGATTTACGGGCAGAAGCCAGCACGAGCTTTACTGTGCAGGGCATCTTATGGAGGCGGCAGTTGCGTACTATAAGGCTACGGGAAAAGACAGATTTTTAAAGTGTATGGAAAAATATGCAGACTATATCTATAAAGTGTTTGTGGAAGAAAAGTCTGCAAAATTCGTTACACCGGGACATCAGGAAATAGAGCTTGCACTGATTAGAATGTACAATGCAACAAAAAATAAAAAGTATCTGGAGCTGGCAGAATTTTTTGTGGAACAGCGGGGCAATAATACAATAGACGGCCCTGTAACCAATGACGGCATACAGAAAAACGACAAGTACTCACAAAGCCACGCACCTGCCCGTAAGCAAAAAACTGCAGAGGGTCACGCTGTACGTGCCTGCTATTGGTACAAGGCTATGGCAGATTTGGCTTTTGAGAAAAATGATGCAGGGCTTGCGGATGCCTGCCGTGAAATTTTTGAGGATATTATAAACAAAAAGATGTACATAACAGGAGGCATAGGCTCTTCACATTTCGGTGAAGCCTTCACCATTCCCTTTGACTTGCCCGATGAAACTGCATATAACGAAACCTGTGCATCAATTGCTATGATACTTTTTGCAAAAAGTATGATGAAGCTTGAAAACAAAGCTGTTTATGCAGATGTTATAGAAAAGGAAATGTACAACGGTATGCTTGCAGGCGTATCTCTTGACGGCAAGGCTTTCTTTTATGAAAATCCTTTGGAAATCAACCTTAAAAATCATATAAGACACACTTCGGTTCTGGCAGGTGACAGACTTCCCATAACTCAGCGTAAAGAGGTTTTTGATTGTTCCTGCTGTCCTCCTAACATCAACAGAACATTTGCATCAATTAACGAATATATCTACGGTATTGACGGTGAAACATTGTATGTAAATCAGTTTATGTCAAGTGAGGCAAATTTTGAAGATGTGGCTGTAAAACAGTCGGCAAACTACCCGTCAGACGGTAAGATAGAATTGTCCTTTAAAAACGTAAAAACAGTTAAAATACGTATACCCTGCTGGTGTGACGAGTATACTGTAAGCTGTGAATATACGGCTGAAGATAATTACATTACAATTAAAAATCCAAAGGACGTTAAAGTTGAATTTGTAATGAAGCCCGTTCTTATGCAGTCAACATCTGCTGTTGGCTCTAATGTAGGTAAGACTGCACTTATGTACGGACCTGTTGTGTACTGCGGTGAAGCTGTTGATAATATTGAAAATCTTTATTCTTTGTACATAAACAAAAATTTAAATGCCGAGGTTTTATATAATGAAAAATTTGGTATGAACGAAATTACCGTTGACGGCTTTGTATTAAAACCCACCGAGTCTTTGTATTCAAAGTACATTGAAAATTTTGAGGAAACAAAAATAAAGCTTATTCCTTACAGCTGTTATGCAAACAGAGGAGAAAGCAATATGATAGTGTGGTTTAAGATCAGATAAAAAGAGGAGGTGTGTTTTACACCTCCTTTCAGCGTGTCGATAAACCTATCGACACGCTGGCAGACTGCGAAAAAGGAAGTAATATTTTGTCAATTTGAATTCGTCGGCGTACGATGGTACGGTAGAGTTCAAATTGGCAAAAAGCAAGTAATCCCAAGGAAAACTCGATGTTTTCCTTGGGATTTTATAATTTGATT
>JAZQIO010000028.1:0-168969 GCA_045541135.1 Clostridia bacterium | reverse complement strand
TTGCACCCTAAAAATCACAAGTTTGGATGCAGAGTTAGGCAAAAGCACGAGAAAATCCTGACGGATTTCAAGTGCTTTTAACACCACTATGCGCCAAAATCGTGGTTTTTGGGCGACTTATCCCTAAGACCAACCGCCTTTAGGCGGTGTTTTTTCTTGCAAACTTTTACTTGTTGTGATACAATGTAAAAAAACTTAAAGGAAGATTTATCTATGAAAAAATATACAATAGGCATAGATTTTGGTACACTTTCTGCTCGTGCAGTATTACTTGACCTTGAAAACGGTAACGAGGTTGCGGTATCTGAATATAAATATCCTCATGCTGTTATGTCGGATAATATAAATGGTGTTAAATTAGATGAAAATAGTGCATTTCAACATCCGCAGGATTACATAGAGGCTTTGTCATACACAACAAAAGATGTTGTAAAACAGGCACATATAAAAGTAGAGCAAGTGGTGGGAATAGGCGTTGATTTTACAGGATGTACAATGCTACCCGTTGATGCAGATTTTAAACCTCTCTGCATGCAGGATGAATTTAAAAATAATCCTATGGCATATGTAAAGCTCTGGAAGCACCACAGCGCACAGCCACAGGCAGATTACATTACCGAAATGGCAGAAAAGAGTAATGAAAAATGGCTTACAACCTATGGTGGCAAAGTGTCTTCGGAATGGCTGTTCCCTAAAATACTTGAAACTGTTGAAAAAGCACCGGAAGTATATGAATGTACAGAATATTTTGTTGAAGCAGGCGATTGGATAATATGGCTTCTAACAGGCAATACCATACGCAACTGCTGTATGGCAGGTTTTAAAGGTTCGTGGACACCAAAAGACGGATATCCTTCAAATGATTTTTTGGAAAATCTTAACCCGAAGCTTGATAATATTGTAGAAACAAAATTAAGAGGAGAAGTTAAAGCAGTAGGTACTGTTGCAGGTACAGTTACAAAATATGGTGCTGAACTTACAGGGCTTTCAGAAGGAACTGTTGTTGCTGTTCCCTGTCTTGATGCACATGCTGGTTTGCCGGCAGGAGGAATAGCCAAACCAGGGCAGATGATGCTTATAATTGGTACATCAGGATGCCATATTATGCTTGATAAAAAAGATGTTGATGTTCCCGGCACCTGTGGTAAGGTAGAGGGTGGACTGTTTCCGGACTATAGTGTTTATGAATCAGGTCAATGTTGTATTGGTGATATGTTTGACTGGTTTGTTAAAAGCTGTGTACCATATTCGTATAAGGATACAGCTGACAAACTTGGTATAAGTGTATTTGATTATTTAGAACAGCTTGCAGAAAAAATAACTGCAGGTGAAAATAAAATACTTGCACTTGATTGGTGGAACGGTAACCGCACACCTTATGTAGATAATAATCTTACAGGTGCAATGTTTGGTTTTACTTTAGGCACAAAACCCGAAGAAATGTACAGAGCACTTATAGAATCAGCCGCATTTGGTACCAAAGTAATTTTTGACTTGTATGAAAAATACGGGGTAGAAGTAAAGGAAGTATATGCAAGCGGAGGAATATCACTTAAAAATAAATTGCTTATGCAAATATACAGCGATGTAACAGGAAAGGAAATTAAAGTTGCTGACTGCAAACAGGGCGGTGCTGTTGGTAGCGCAATGTTTGCGGCATACGCATCAGGTGAATTTGAAACAGTGGAAGAAGCAGTAAAAGCTCTTTCAAAAGAATGTAAGGTTGTTTATAAACCAAACCTTGAAAATACAGAAAAATATAAAAAATTATATGATAAATATGTAAAACTTTCGGAAATGTTTGCAAAAGACAAGTTTTAGTATTTTAATAAGGCTGAACAACTGTGTTTGTTCAGCTTTTTCTTTTTGAAATTTTATCTTGACAAATGTAGCTACACCTGTTATACTTAATGTAGTAGCTACAAGTGTAATTACACTAAAATTAATCTTATGTAACATAAGGAGGATGTATAATGTCAACTGTTAAACACACAATAACTGATTCTGAATATCAGATTATGAGAATACTCTGGAAGTCTGAAAAGCCAATGACAGTTTCCGATGTTGTAAGAGAGCTTGACGGAAATGATTGGACAGCTTCAACTGTGTCAACATTTTTGCAAAGGCTTTTAAAAAAAGAGGTTGTTGCCTGTGATAAAAAAGGAAAGACTAACCTGTATTATCCAAAACTTAAACAAAGTGAATACGATTTAAGCGAAACAGAAAACTTCTTATCAAAGATTTATAAAGGTTCTGTTAAAAATCTTGTTGTGGCACTCTATGAAAACAAAAAGCTTTCAAAGGAAGATATGTCAGATTTGAAAAAAATGTTCGATTTGGAGTGATATTATGGTTGAAGTTTTTAAAACAGTAATAATATTAAGTATTCTGGGTTTTGTGCTAACGGCAATACTTCTTTGTTTAAAGCCAATTACTGCAAAGAAATTTCCGGCAAAATGGCAGTATTGTGTATGGATTGCAGTATTGCTTACAATGATTATTCCCATATACAGGCTTATACCTGCCAAAGATGTTCAAAAGCTTCCATTTATTTCTCGTAATTACGTTGTTCAGACTGAAACTGTTGAAAATTTGGAAGAGGCTCCGAGAATGGTTGTAATAGAGGAAACACCTGACGAACACAGTAATGTGAATGCAAAACCGAAGCTTCATATTAATTATTTAGCATATTTATGGCTTGTAGGTATGTGCATTTATCTGCTTGTAATTATATGCAGTTACGTTGTTTACGTCATTCGTAAACGTAAAAATGCTGTTTTAATAAGGGAAAATAAAATACTTAATGACGTAAAAAAGCAATTGAATATAAAAAGATACATAAAAATTAAAATGTCAGATGATATTCAGTCACCTATGCTTGTTGGTGTTTTCTTTCCTGCAATTTACATTCCATGTCGTGATATTCCGGAAGAAAATATGCGAATGGTATTCCTGCATGAACTGACGCACTACAAAAGAAAAGATTTAATTATAAAATGGTTTTCAATATTTGTAAATGCGGTACATTGGTTTAATCCTCTTGCATATTTACTTTGTGCAAATATCAGCGAGGCTTGTGAAATATCGTGTGATATGGCAGTTACAAAAAATATGTCCGATACAGAGCAAAAAATATATATGAACACAATTCTTGATTTAGCTCAGTAAGGAGGCAATTTTATTATGTTGGAAAACTTATACACAACTAAAATGAGTACGGATAAGAAAAAACTGCAGAAAAGATTTTCAAAAATCCGCTCTTCAAGTGGCAGAATTTCAAAAATAATGTCCTTTGTAATGTCAATATTTATTGCTGTAACAATTCTATGTGCAACTGTTGTAATGGCGGCTTTGAACAGTGAAGAAACAAATGAACCCATAACCTTATATTCAAACGGCAAAATTATCGTTCTTGAAAACAAACCCTTTATACAGGATAATATGATATATTTTCCATTACGAGAAACCTTTGAAAAATTGGGAGTATTTGACGTTGAAGGAAATGAACTTTTATGGGATAACGGCACTATTTATATTAAGGTTGCAGAGTCAGTGAATAAAGAAACAGTTTCATACACAATTAAAATTGGCAGTGATTCAATAGATGTAAATAACTCAAAGGACCAGCGAATAACAAATGTAAGTGATAATCCTGTTATGAAGGTGAAATTAACTTTGCCTGAAGAAAAACCTGTTTTGGTTGGTGATAAAACTTATGTTCCGTACACATATATTGATTATATGCTTAACCGTGGACTTGGTATAAGAAATAACACAGGAATATTTGACTTTATGTTTACAGTAAACGGAGAAAGCACATCCGCGTTTGTATCACAGGGATTTGTATGGCCTTGTGATGGAAAAATTTCCAATCCTTTTGGTGAAAGGAAACATCCTGTAACTAATACCGTAATTAAGCATAATGGTGTTGATATTGCTGCTGCAGAGGGGACAAATGTAAAAGCTTCTATGTACGGAACAGTATCAGAAACAGGATATAATGCTGAAAAAGGCTATTTTGTCATAATTGAAAGAGACAATATTCAAACAGTTTACTCAAGCCTTACACAAGATATTTTAGTTAAAAAAGGCGATGAGGTTATAAGAGGACAAAATATAGGTACGGTTGGGAATACAGGAACATCAACAGGTGCACATTTACATTTTGAAGTTCTTATAAATGGTGAATATTTTGATCCGGAATCAGTTTATTGATTTTTCTGCATGTAATAAAAAGTGCTGAGCAAAGCTCAGCACTAGACCGTCGAAAAAGTCGTTCTAACGCAAGTAATTAATTTTACATTGTAGGGACAGATGTCCTCGGCTGTCCGCAAAATCAAATTATAAAATCCCAAGGAAAACATTGAATTTTCCTTGGGATTACTTGCTTTTTGCCAATTCAAACTCTACCGTACCATCGTACGCCGACGAATTTGAATTGACAAAATATTACTTCCTTTTTCGCAGTCTGCCAGCGTGTCGATAGGTTTATCGACACGCTGAAGTGCTGAGCAAAGCTCAGCACTTTTTGTATATTATTTAAAGTTTAAAACTTCTTCTAAAGACGGCATAGAATTCAGTGCACCGCGTCTGCCAACAACTATTGTAGCAACCTTGTTTGCAAATTCTGCATACTCTGTAATATCTTCTTTTGTAAGCTCACAGGGCTTTTTGTTGTCCTGTGACATTTTGTAAAGGAATGCACCCATAAAGGAATCTCCTGCGCCTGTGGTATCTACAACCTTACCTTTAGGGCACGGTGAGGTTACGTCAGCATCTCTTGTTGCAACGTATGCACCTTTGCTGCCAAGTGTAACCACAACACAGTCTATACCCTTGTCCATAAGTTCTTTTGCCGCATCCTGTGGGTTGTCGGTGTCTGTAAGCAAATGTATTTCCTCGTCGGAAATTTTGATGATATCTACATATCCCAAAATAGCACGCATGCCTTTTATTGCGGTTTCTTCGTCTTTCCACAGCATCTTTCTGTAATTGGGGTCATAAGAAACTATAAGACCATTTTTCTTTGCAAATTCCAATGCTTCAAATGTAGCTGTGCATGCAGGCTCGTCTGTCATTGAAAGTGAGCCGATGTGGAATATTTTTGAGTCTTTAATTAAGTCGTAATTAATATCATCTTTTGAAATTTGTGTATCGGCACCGGGCTTTCTTGCAAATGAAAAGCTACGCTCACCTGACGGTGAAAGGTTTACAAATGCAAGCGTTGTAAAGAAGTTGTCGTCAATAATCATTCCTTCGGTTGAAACACCGGCCTTTTCTACAACGTCCTTTAAAAATAAACCGTGCATATCATTACCAACTTTGCCGATAAAAGCAGTTTTGCCACCAAGCTTTTGAACTGCCGCAAGTAAATTTGCTACAGCACCGCCGGGGTTTTGTTCAAAAAGTGAAGCACCGTTTTCAGAAACACTGTGGTATGTAAAGTCTATTAATATTTCACCAAGTGAAGTTACATCGTATTTTTTCATAGTCAACACCTCAATTATATGTTTCTTTTTCCTGCCGCATCAATTCTTTTATCTGTGTAGATGTCATATTCGTCACGGCTCTTTGTAGAAAATTCGGAAACAACGGCACCGTCGGGACCTGCCTGGAACCAATGAAGGGTATTTGGATAAATTGTGTACTGTTCACCGGGGTTAAGTTCAATTTCGTGCATACAGGTAAAGCAGTCTTCAAAACCTTCAGGAATCTTACCTTTAATTTTTTCAGCAGGTTCACCTTCTACATAAAGATATACCTTACCGTATCTGCAACGGAAAGTTTCTTCCTTGCCGTCTTCGCCAAGTACGGGAGGGTGTCTGTGTTCAGGGCATGTCTGGTATGGAAGCAGAACAAGCTCCTTTGCACAGCATTTTTCTGTGTTTACATATACAACAAGCTCAAGACCAATCTTGTCAAGACATCCAAGCTCGTATTCAGCAACTTCTATGTTTGCTCTTTCTTCATCTGTGATGGCAATGTGTGCCTTTTCAAGGTATTTAACAGCTTCGGCACTGTATTTTTCATATTGTTCTTTTGTAAGCATAATCATATCTCCTTTGTTTTTTCTTTAATTATAACATTATATAATTCTTAAAATTATGTTATTGTGATATTTTTATTGTATTATTGTGACTTGCAAAAAGAAATGCAAAATGCTATAATAAAAAAACGGAATTTTAATAAAGGAGAAAATAAATGAAAAAAGGAAATGTTATAGCTTTGCTTCCAATAGGAATATTTTTAGTGTTGTATTTAGGAGTTGGTATTTTATTTGAGTATGTTATGAAAATACCTATGGGATTTTATAATATACCAATAGTAGTGGCTTTTTTGGTTGCACTTTTGGTTGCGTGTCTTCAGAACAGAAAAGTAAAATTTGATGAAAAGCTTGAAATTATGGGACGTGGTGTCGGAGATAAAAATATTTTCACGATGATACTTATATTCCTTACAGCTGGCATTTTTGTAGGTGTTGTAGGCAGAGAAAGTGCAGAAAGTGTTGCGTATTTTATGCTTTCAATAATTCCTGCACAGTATGCCGTTGTGGTTCTTTTTGTAGTAAGCTGTTTTGTGTCACTTGCAATGGGTACATCTGTAGGTACAATAACACTTATAACTCCAATTGCGGTTGCAGTTTCAAGGGCGTCAGGCTTTGATATATCTCTTTGTGTAGCATCGGTAATTGGTGGTTCGATGTTTGGCGATAATTTATCTTTCATATCAGATACTACAATTGCCGCTTGTAACGGTCAGGGCTGTAAAATGCGAGATAAGTTTAAGGAAAACTTCTTTATTGCTTTGCCTGCGGCATTGGTTTCTTTAATTATAATATTGATAATGTCATTTAATACGGAAATTAACGGTACTGTTGTAAATGATTATAATCTTGTACAGATAATACCTTACATACTTGTTTTAATAGGCGGTATTGCAGGTATAAATGTATTTGTTGTTCTTTTAATTGGCATTATATCCGGTTCATTTATAATGATGTTTACAGGAAGCACTCAGTTTACGGAGCTTCTTGGAAATATGGGCTCAGGTGCTTCAGGAATGTTTGAAACAATAATTGTTACCGTTTTGGTTTCAGCTATTTGTGCTTTGATTCGTGAATATGGAGGTTTCGATGCTCTGCTTGCAGGAATCAAAAGAGTTTTCCGCGGTAAAAAGGGTGGTCAGGTAGGTATGGGCGCTCTTGTAGGAGTGTTGGATATTGCAACTGCAAATAATACTGTTGCAATTGTTATGGCAAATCCCATTGCTAATGAAATTGCAAAGGATTATGGCATTTCATCAAAAAAAGCTGCATCAATTTTAGATACTTTTTCCTGCGTGTTCCAGGCAATTTTGCCATATGGTGCACAAATGCTTGTTGCAATTTCAGCTGTTACTGCACTTGGTACACAGATCTCTGCATTTGATATAATACCAAAGCTTTTTTATCCGTATTTTCTATGCATAAGCTCACTTGTAGCAATCGGATTCACAAAAAAGAAATAGATTGAATTTTGTGTTTGCAATTTGTATGACATTTTTATGGCTTGTGCATACTATCGCATTTTTGGGAAATAATATTGTTACATTTTTCAAAAGTGAGGTATTGTTATGTTTAAACACGAAAAACAGTTATTCCATCCCGTTGCGGTTGAAAGACCGAATCCTCAATATGCTGTTCTTTTACAGGAACAACTTGGAGGGGGAAATGGTGAACTAAAGGCGGCTATGCAGTATATGTCACAAAGCTTCAGGATTAAAGACCCTGAAATAAAGGACTTGTTTTTGGATATTGCCGCAGAAGAACTTGGTCATATGGAAATGGTTGCACAGACAATTAATTTATTGAACGGTCATGATGTTGATGCAACAAAAGTTCCTGCAGGTGAAATACAGACTCATGTACAACTCGGTCTTAATCCCGGACTTATAAATTCATCGGGTTATTCATGGACAGCAGACTATGTTACCGTGACAGGTGACCTATGTGCAGACTTGCTTTCCAATATAGCATCGGAACAGCGTGCAAAGGTTGTTTATGAGTATCTGTACAGACAAATTGATGACAAAAAAGTAAAGGAAACAATAGATTTTCTGTTGAATCGTGAAGAAGCCCATAACCAGATGTTTCGTGATGCTTTTAATAAGGTTCAGGAAACCGGCTCAAACCGTGATTTTGGAACGACAAAAGCTGCAAAAATGTTTTTCAGTATGTCTGAGCCGTCAAATTCACCTGACAAAGAAAAAGAAATAAATGTTACGAAACCATCATTTAAGTAGAACTGAGGACAATGTTTTGACATTGTCCCTTTTTTTGTATAAGCGTACGATTAGTATATGTAAATGTACGATTAATACTTGCATTAGCTATTTATTTGTGGTATGATGAACGAAAAAATATTTTCTTACTTGTATAAAACGGAGATATGATATGAGTGTAAATTACCAAAAAATGCTTGAAGATATATTAAAAAAATTAGATAATACAAAACCAAAATTGCTTTTACATGCTTGCTGTGCACCTTGTTCAAGCTATGTTTTAGAATACCTAAGCACTTATTTCGACATCACTTTGTATTTTTACAATCCAAATATTTATCCGTACAGTGAGTTTGAATTTCGTGCCGATGAACTAAAAAGACTTGTTTCGGAAATGAAACTTAATGTAAAAATAGTGGTGGAAGAGTACGATAACGAAAATTTTGAAGCTGTTGCGAAAGCATACGCAGATTTACCTGAAGGTATGACAAGATGTTTTAATTGCTATAAACTAAGACTTGAAAAATCTGTTAAATATGCAAAAGATAACGGTTTTGACTTTGTTACAACAACACTTTCCATCAGTCCACACAAAAATGCTGCAAAGCTTAATGAAATAGGTGGAGAACTTGCAAAAGAATACGGCGTTGAATACTTGTACTCGGATTTTAAAAAGAAAAACGGATATAAACGTTCATGCGAACTATCCGAACAGTTTAATCTGTACAGACAAAACTACTGTGGCTGTATATATTCGAAAATGTATAATGAAAAGAAAATAGGAGAAAATAATAATGAATAATATTTTTGGCATGTTTATACATTGGGGGTTTTACTCTCAATTAAAATTACAGGAACAGGCAATTGCACGTTTTGATATGGATAATAAAGAGTATGAAAAATATATGCACACTTTTAATCCTGTAAATTATAATCCCGAAGAATGGGTTTTGCTTGCTAAAAAAGCTGGTATGAAGTATATTTGTTTCACAACAAAACACCACGACGGTTTTTGTATGTGGGATACGAAGTACACAGATTATAACATTATGAACACACCTTACGGTAAAGATGTTGTAAAAATGCTTGCTGATGCCTGCAAAAAGCACGGTATGAAACTTTCTTTTTACTATTCCTGCCCTGATTGGCATCATGAATATGGATATAATCCAAATTCAACACATCAGTGGAAATCTGTTAACAAGGAAAATGTTGATACTGAAAAATATCGTGAATTTGTAAAAAATCAAATTACGGAACTTCTTACAAACTATGGTGAAATTTATACATTATTCTGGGACATTCCGCCTAAAATAGAAGATAAGAGCATCAATGAACTGGTACGTAAATTACAACCGGGTATCTTTGTTAATAACCGTGGATATGATGAAGGGGATTTTTCAACTCCTGAAAGAGAACTTGACGATATTTCAGGTGTACAACGCTTTGAAAAAATGACTGAGGCGTGTAACTCTGTCGGTGAACAAAGCTGGGGTTATCGCGAAACGGAAGATTATCATTCAATACGTTACCTTACTTGCTCTATTGACCACATAATGTCTATGGGAGGTAGCTATCTTTTGAATGTGGGTCCGATGTCAGACGGAACAATTGACGAAAAGTCAAAGAGCATAATTGAAAGAGTCGGAAAATGGTACAATAATATGGAATGCAGTCTTGAAAATGTTGTAGCTGATGAATTCGACTATGAAGTTATGGTACATAAGTGCATTGTTAATAAAAAGAATAATAAGTCATATTTCAATTTCTATGAGGGTATTTATTCAAGTGCAGTAAACCTTAAGAAATATCCCGGACTTCCCAAAAAAGTCCGTCTATTGAATACAGGTGAAGAGCTTCCTTTTGCTGTTGATCTTTTGCCCGGTTTCTTTGATATCGAAACAGGTAAATGTGATGCCGAGTATCTGCATATTACAAACATTCCGATTGATGATTTGGAAAATGAGCCGATTGTTATAGAAATAGAATGGTAATTAAAAAAGCCGAAACACAAGATGTTGATGTTTCGGCTTTTTTTATCTTACACCTAATTTTTTCAAGATTTCATCGGCACTGTATATGTCGTTTGATGTAAACATTTTGCATCCGTAATCTATGGCTTTTTTATAATCTTCCAAGGTGTCGGGAATACAAACACAAGGTATGACATTGTTTTTAATGCAGTAATCGAAATTTTCCTTATAATCAATCGGTTTTGTTTTTGGTTTTTCTGCCCATAGACAGCACCAGTCGAATAATTCATAATCTTTTGTTTCACTTTCATCATTGCTCTTGGGACAATTGTGAATACCCTGACCGTGAAGCGGAAATTTGTTCCCGTATTTCTTTTTTATGTATTCTAATGTTTTTTTACTGAAAGAATTTATCATAGAATATTTTGTCATATCATATTCTTCAATGAGCTTTATAAGCTTGTCTGTTACTTCGTATGTGATTTCTTCTCCAAAGTCCTTTGGATAAACTTTGATTTCCCAATTTACCAATATATTTGAGCCTTTTATAAGGTCTAAAAATTCTTTTACTGTTGGTATTTCCGCATGAACATCAGGATTAAATGAAAATCCGGCATTTATTTTTTTGACTTCATCTAAAGTCATTTCATCAATATTTTTATCGACTCCCGTTGTTCGAAGTGCACTTCTGTCATGTATGATTACAAGCTCATTATCTTTGGTCATTCGTATATCTGTTTCAATCATATCAACTATCAACGCCAAAATCCAAAGCTGCACTAAAGGCAGGAAGAGTGTTTTCCGGATATTTTAGTCTGTCACCCCTATGAGCAGAAAGTATTACTCTTGAACCGTCCATTTTTATACCTCCATAGTTTTTCTTAATCTCATTAGCGTCAATCTGTTTCGTACTAACGGAGAATATTCTAAAATTGTATTCAGCTTATTCTCATCAACATCTATGTCTTTTAAGGTTGATTTGACACCAAGAAATTCATAAATTTTTTTCAAATTATCAAAAGTTGGTATTGTGTCTATAATATTACATATTTTATCCCATTTGCTTTTTAACATATCTGCACATATACCATAAGCGCAGTTTTTTTCATTTTCTTTTATTATTGAATCACTCAACTTTTCACCAAAAATATTTCTGATGTAATCAATGTTAATTTGGGGATAGTCTCTAAAATTTATTTTGCTGTTTTTAAGTCTGTGATATTCCTTGCAGGCAATCAGGGTTCCCACACCCACCTTTTCGCCGTGGAGAGCATCTGAACTGACATTTAACCCGTCAGGTTGCATTTCTATTAAATGCGAAATGTGATGTTCTGCCCCTGATGCACAACGTGAATTTCCTAAAAGTTGCATAGCAAGTCCTGACATCAAAAGACCGTATGTTAGTTTTTCAAAAGCAGTAATGTTTCCGCTTTTTATTTCTTCTGCACTTTCTATAACTGCTTTTGTAGCGTCCATTGTCATATCGTGTATTTTGTTACAAAAATATTCATCTGTAAGAACATTTGAGATTTTCCAGTCGGCAAGTGCTATAAACTTTCCTATCATATCGCCAAATCCTGAATTTGTTAAAAATATTGGTGCCTTAGATATAATGTTAAGGTCTGCTATTACAATTTTCGGTGCTGATGCTTCAAAAGTCTTCTTGAATCCGTCCCAAGTCATTGCGGCGACGGAGGAGCAAAATCCGTCAACACTTGCGGCAGTAGGACATGATATAAAAGGTATTTTCTTTTTGAAAGCACAGTAACGCGTTATATCGTGTACTGTTCCCGAACCTACGGCAATTAAATAGTCACATTTTTCAGGAAATTCCTTTAATGCCAAAGAAACACCGTGATTATCAGCATGTAAGTTTTCCGGTGGGAGTACAATCTCTTTGTCCACTTCAGGATGTATACCTTCAGTTGCTTTATATGTATTTTCATCATAAATTGCCACTGAATAACCTTTTAATCCGTATTCGTTTATATAAGGCTGTATATTATTCATACAGCCCTGTTCGATAATACAAAGTTCAGTGACCATTTTATGCTCTTTTCCGCAAGAACACATTCCGTTATATTTTTTACTGTCTATTATCATTATTTGTTCTCCTTTTGTCCGTAATACGCATTTTTTCCGTGCTTACGCAAATAGTGCTTGTCTAAAAGTTCCTGTTGTAATTTTGCATTTGGATTGAGTTTTATTGTGTGCCATGCCATCATTGCAACTTCTTCAAGTATTATTGCATTTTCAACAGATTTCATTGCATCTTTTCCCCATGTGAACGGACCGTGAGAATTAACAAGAACTGCCGGTACAGTCATTATGTTTTCCTTTGTAAAATACTCTGCAATAACTTTTCCTGTTTCAAGTTCGTACTCACCATTAATTTCTGTTTCGGTTAATTTGCGTGTGCATGGCACTTCACCGTAAAAGGCATCAGCGTGTGTTGTGCCTAAGGAAGGGATGTTCATACCACATTGTGAAAAAATGGTTGCCCATCTTGAATGGGTATGTGTTATTCCGCCTATTTCGGGAAATTGTCTGTAAAGCTCAAGATGTGTGGGAGTGTCAGAGGAGGGGTTCCACTTTCCTTCTACGACATTACCGTTTAAATCCACCACAACCATATCTTCAGCAGTCATAGTTTCATAACACACTCCTGAAGGTTTAATTACAACATATCCTGTTTCACTGTCAATTTCAGACACATTTCCCCATGTAAGTGTAATTAAATTTTCTTTTTTTAAAAGCAGATTAGCCTTTAAAACACGTTTTTTTATATCATCAAACATTATTTATTCCTCGTATTTTCTATTTTTTCGATAAGTACTCTGCCTGTTGCTTCGGCAAATTTTAACCCTGCAGGTAAAAGAGCATCATCAAGCCTGTAAAATAAACCTTCAAGTTCAAAACTAAAATCGCCTTCGTATCCAACATTTGCAAGAGCTTTGGTTACTGCTTCCCAATCTGTTTTTCCTTCATAGGGAAGTACATGGCTGTCACGTTCAAAGTCATTGTCGTGTATGTGTATGGTTTTGAACAAGCTACTGTCCATAGCATTTATTACATCTTCAGGCATATATCCCAAAAGTGCTGAATGTCCCACATCAATACAGATATTAAAGTATTTACTTTCAAGACTTTTTACAAATTCTATATGCTTTAAGGGGTTGCTGAATACTTCAAATTTTTCTTTTGTTTCAGGGTGTCTGCCAACAAGGTTTTCCACGGAAATGCTTATATTGTATTTTTCGCAGTATGGAATAAAACTTCTGTAGAATTCTCTGCTGTAATCCTCCAGTTCAAAACCGTCAGGCAAGTCTTTTTTTACTGTATGCACAATGATGTTTTTTGCACCTAAAATTGATGCAACTTCCATAGAACGTACAATTTTTAAATATTCAGGGTCAGAAATATCAATTTTATTTGTGTATTGAAAAGAAAAAGGAGCATGTGCCTGTCTGCAAAGTATTCCGATTTCATCTGAAATCTTCCTCAAATTCCGAGCTCTCTCAATATAATCGTCTTCAAGCATATCACGTTCACCTTTTGCACGGAACATTGAGTAATCGTATGCATCAAAACCCGCTTCTTTAATCATTTTGATTGCAGTTATATCGTCATATTTATCTCTTAACACATTTGTATCAACTGAAAGTAACATTTTTTATACCTCCTTATAAAGTAATCAGTTTATAATCACAGCTTTTAAGTGTATTTAAAAGGTCATCAGATGTTTTGATTTCATATTTTGTTCTGATTCCGCTTAACGCCATATCCTGTGGTTTGTGGGCATCTGAACCGCTTATCGTATTTAAATTATATTTTTGTGCCCAGGCAAGTGCTATGTCGTTTCTCGAATCGTGTCTCGGATGGGAGTTAAATACCTCTATGCCATCACATATACCGGGAGGTACAATTTTCCGCATTTTAAACTTGATTGCGCAGTATGACAATGCATTTCGGTCTTGTATTTGTATAACCTCTCCATAAGTTTACTCTCCTTTTGTTGACTAAATTATGTTTTATGATATAATTATATCAATTGATTGTTTGTTTTCAATATTTGGCGATATAATTGATAAATAATCAAATAATTTATTTAAATGAGCAATATGGGTGATGAAATGAGCATATCTAAAAGACAGGAACTGATTTTGAAATTACTTCATGAATACAGGCATATGACTGTTGAAAAGCTTGCACAGACTACATATGCTTCTCCTTCAAGCATACGCAGAGATTTAACACATCTTCAAAATATGTGTTATATAAAGCGTACTCACGGAGGTGCAAGTATTCTCGATGGCATAAATCGGGTTGAACATTTAAACAGTAGAATGTCAAAGAATATAAAGGGTAAAAGAAAGATTTCCCTTAAGGCTTCCACGCTTTTGGAGGATGGACAAAGTATAATGCTTGACGGTTCTACAACTGCAAGCTTTTTAATACCGTATATAGCGAAGCATAAGGATGTAACACTATTTACAAACAGCATGATAACGGCGATTAATGCTGTAAATATAGGTATAAAAACTCATTGTACAGGAGGATTGTCCGTAAACGGTTCAGCTGTTTTATCAGGTGAAACTGCATATAATACGGTAAAAAACATTAATCCGGATATTTTATTTTTTTCGTCACAATGTATCGATATTAACGGAATGATTACGGATTCCACAGCGGAAGAAAATTATCTTCGTCAGCTGATGATTGAATCTGCGAAAAAAAGAGTGTTTTTGTGTGACAGTGAAAAATTCAACACAAAATCACTTTATAAGCTTGTATCAATTGACGATATCGATATTGCAGTTTTTGATGAAAAGTGGGATGAACTTAATACAAAATGCTGGATATTGTAAAATGTTTAAAGGCAGTACAGATTAAACTGTACTGTTTTTTTGCATAAAAAAGCTTGTAATATTTGTGTAATATTCTAAGTGTTTTTTTATCTTGTTTTATGGTATAATGTTGCTATATATTGGGGGTGTGTTTATGAAAATACATAAAAAAATATTAAGTCTGGTAATTGTTGCCATAATGTGCATTACCATACTTCCGGTTATGCCTGAAAATGTCAAGGCTACAACCTCTACATTTGACTATTCGGCATTTGATAACTGGGTGGTAACTGAAAAGTTTACACATGGTACATTTGCTGCAAGCGGAAACGGAGTAAAAATTACTCAGGACGATCAAACACGTTATAAAGCAGATGGTAAAACCAATAATGGCGAATGGGATGGTACTATTGCCCTTGGTCTTTATCAGGATTTGGATTCTGATGCGGATTCTGTGGTAAAAACTCAGGGCTTTTCCGGAAATGTAAAGCTTACACTTAAGTATAAGATAAAAAATGATTCCACAGCAGGTGGAAGTGCTTTTTATCATCTTACTATTCCCGGCTTTGCATACCTGAGAATTAAAGAAAAAAGCGTAACTGTACTTAACTCAAGCTCTTCATCTGGCAATAATATTACAAACGGTAGTTTGAATTCTTATGCATCCGGAAAAGAAAATACTATGGTTATTAACATAGATACTGTAAACGATAAATTTACAGTTCAGCTTAACGGCGGCAGCAAAATTGTTTCAGGTACTTCTGCTAATGTAAATTCAGGCAAGGCAGGTAAAGGCTTTGTAGACGGTTTTAATATTTCAAGTATGGAAAGAATGGCTAAGGATTCATATCTGGATATAAGCTCCGTAACTGTGGAAGCAGATACCAGCAACACTATAAATCTAAGTGAAGAAACAAAGGCTATTGTAGCAGGTTTCCCGAAAACTCTTGTGGCTGACCCTGATAATGTAACAACAAACGTTACATTGCCATGGGATATTCCGGGTATTAAATGGAAGTCCTCAGACCATAATGTTATGAATCAGTTTGGTATAATACAGAGAAAATCTGCATCTGACCCAACTTATGTTGAGATTTTCTGTGATCTTGAAGGCACAACCGCAGACGGTAAGCTTATTACATTAAGACCCTCATATAAAATGAATGTTACAGGTCTTAGTAACAGGGTTGCTGTATCAGCTACAATTAATCCTTCGGCAGACTCTGATGCAGAAAAATGGTACACAATGCCACAGCGTGGAGAAATAGAAGACGGTTATCCAATTTTTGATGACCCTATGTTCATTTCTGATGAAGCATTCTTTGGTAAATGGAATGCCACAAAGGGAAGCTGGGAATTAAAACCATATTTCAGATATGCCGATTTCCCCGATATGGCAAAGGTAGAAGCAGCATCAAAAGCAGGTAACTATGAAACTGCAAAGGCAGAGCTTAAGGCTTATTACCAGCGT
Source organism: Clostridia bacterium (assembly GCA_045541135.1). Classification (GTDB taxonomy): domain Bacteria; phylum Bacillota; class Clostridia; order Monoglobales; family Firm-18; genus CAZNKU01. The sequence goes on along the minus strand of JAZQIO010000028.1, from coordinate 152,419 downwards.
CATTTTGATGAAAAGGCGACAAAGCAAACATCTATTAGTGCCACTAATTTGGAATATTATAAGTTGAAGTATGAATTTATTTCACGTAATACATATCCTGTAAGTAATATATGCGATCCTATTAATATGTTCACAATTCCAAAGAACAAAAGTGAAATTACAGTTGACGTAACAAGAAGACTTAATGAAGCTTTAGGCACATTCACCTGTTTTTCTACCATGATTGCATCAATTGACAAGTACAAAAATCAGGCAATAATATATTCAAAGGAATCTTCAACACCTCCTGTGCTTGTAGTTACACTTTCAGACGGTACTACCCATGAATGTCCTGCTATAAAAGACTCATACATTCAGGCAGGTTCATATTCAAAAACAAATTATGGTAGTGAAACCGTACTTCTTGCCGAAGAATCAGGTGTTCACAGAAACCATGATGACAGAACTAAGAGAGCATATATTGGCTTTGATATTTCAGGCATAAAAAAAGGCTCAAAGGCTACTAATGCCTACGTTAAATTTACAGCAAACCATAACGGTAGCGATGCTGAAAAATTAATGATTTTGTATTGGCACAGTGATAGTAGCTGGCAGGAAGAATATGTATGCTTTGATACATTCAGCGAACATTTCTACTTCTCAGCAAACGATATGATGTGTTGGGACTATGTAACATCCAACAGCACGTCCGTAAAGGGTAAAACATGTAGCTATCACCGTGGAGATGAGCTTAGTTCACTTGCTAATCTTTACAGCTACATGGAATATCTTAAGGAAAGTGGAAAAACAGATAATGCTGCATATGACCCTGACTATGAAAAATACGGTTATACAACTATAAGACAGAATATGGCCCTTATAAACTCAGTAGGTGTAGAACCTGATATCTTTAATTCACTTGATAATTCATGTCACATCATACATTTTGCTCAGGATGTATTCAGACTTATAAACAGCCCTTACATGACACCAAACAGATTTACTGCAATGTTAAAGTATTTGTGGCTTTCAGCAGACTATAAAAACTATAATGAATACGGCGTACACTATAATAACTGGGCAACCTTCTCAACTGGTGCCGTATATGCCATGTGTGCAAGATATCCTGAATTTGTAAGATACAATGACTGGCTTGAAACTACAAGAGCGGAAAACGAACGAGTAACAAACGACTTTGTGTTTGAAGACGGCATGTCACTTGAGCTTTCACAGGGTTATACAGGTACTATTCTTGATACATTTGAATCACCTTATGCTTTGATAAATGCGTTTGGTTCGGAATCTCCATATAATGAAAATACAGAAAATGTTATTTATAATCTTGTAATGTCACTTTTCAAACAGTCAGCTCCCGGTGGCGGCGGTTTTGGTTTCGGTGACAGTACAAATCCGTACTCTACTCAAAAATCTACTTTTACAACATGGTATAACAATCTGTTTGAAGGTGATCCAATTATAGCATATATGTCAAGTGGTGGTTCTAAGGGTTGGTTGCCTGAAAATGCTACAACAAACTACCCTTATGGCTTACGTACATTTATGCGTGAAGACTGGTCGGCCGATGCAGTTGCTATGGGCTTTACAAATAAGGCGGTAGGTTCACATGGTCATAAGGATGCACTTTCCGTTTCAATGTATGCTTACGGCAAGTTCCTGCTTGTTGACCCGGGTTACGGTGCTGTCCTTACAGGTAATATCCGTAATTATATGATAAGCCCGCAACAGCATAATATTCTTACTGTAAACGACTATAAAAATTATCTTGATCCGGAAACTAATGCAATAGATCCTGATATAAAAACTGCAACGGCTACTCTTACAAGTAAGGATGGTAAGGAAGAATGCTTCGACAGTAACCTGCATTATGACTTTATTGAATATTCAACGGATGCATATACAACATCACAGAAGGCACAGCGTAGTGTAACATTCTTAAAGGATGCTAAAATGTACATTATAACAGATTACGTTATTCCAAATGATGGCACATCTGAAAATGTTTATACACAAAACTGGCTCTTGTATCCCGGCTCAAACATGACATTTGATGAAAATAAGATTGTAAGAAGTAACTTTGAGAACGAGCCAAATGTTATGCTTGTTCCTGTAAACCCCGATGAATTTGATGAAGTAACAAAGGTTAAAACTTTGTATTCCGAACGTTCGGGTCAGTTTATAGACAGCCATAAGGCAGTTTATAAGAAAACTAAAAACGATGCAAGCACAACAACATTCAGTACAATTGTTGTTCCGATGAATGTTGGTGAAGACTTTGAGGTTACAACAACTCCTATTAAAACAACTTATGATGAAAACCAGGTAAATGCTTTTAAATTTACTGTAACAAATAAAGCAACAGAAGAATCAAGGAATTTCATTTACTATCATCTTAACGATGCAAGCTTAAAGGATGTTGTTCAAATTGGCGGTTACGAAACAGATGCACAGACATTGCTTGTTGAACAGTACGATACTGGATTTATCAAATCTGTATATATGGTAAACGGTACTTATGTATCAAAGAATGGAAACCTTATAATGCAAACTAAGGAAGAAACTTCTGCGGCATTTGTACTTAACGACAAGGTTCTTGACTATTCCATAAAAGACGGCGACGCTTCAGCACTTAATGATGTTACATTTAGTGCGGCACTTGCAAATAAGGTAACTTATGACGGTGAAGAATATGAATTTACCGTAACAGATGGTAAAATCACTTTTGACGGTGTAGTTGCACCTGAAGAACCTGATGTTGACCCACATGCAGGTACTTTAATATATGACTCTGCAGTAAATCCTGAACTTTTGCAGGTTTACATTCCTGAGCACGAATATTATAAGGCTACAAATATGGGCAAAGACGGTATCAAGTTTGAAAACATAGTTTCTGTTCCACAAAAGTCGAATGGTAAACCAAATGGTACTACAAATACTGTAGGCCGTATCAGATTCAATAGAATTATTGAAGATATTGAAAATCAGACCAAAACAACCACAAACCTTATGTCCGGTGTATATGCTGTTGAAATGATATTACAGCAAAAAATTACTACTGAACGTATGGAAGATGGGGTTATAAAGAGTACTTATGCCTTTTGGGATTTTGGTACAAGTAATGATGACCTTACAGATGATGTTAACAGCTTTATAAATACCAGACTTTACACAAATTTTCTTCAAATTATCCGTACAGAAGATACTCAAAAGGATTATGTAAAACTTAATGTTAGTAATGCAGGTCTTCAGAATTTTGAAGCTGATAAGGAATGGAAGCTTCGTATTGTGTTTGATACAGTAAACAAGACATACACAATGTTTATAAACGATGTAGTAGAAGGAAAGGCTATGAACTTCCCATACAATGTTGTTTCAAAGAGTACTAACGGCGTTGTAACATGGACCGAAAAACCGGGTACATACTTGCCTGATTTCCAGCTTAAATTTATGGATGCAAGTTCAGTAGGTTCATACGTATGGATTAAAAACATCAAGATTTATGAAATTGAAAAGGAAGAAGATACGCGTTTCGCTTCATTAAATGCCTTGCCTTTGAAATTGTATGGAGGAAATCCTTCACTTGTTGACGGAAGTCTTAAAGTTCCTACAATAAACGGTGTAACTTGGACTTCCGGTAATCCGTCAATATTTGACGCAACCGGTAGGATGCTTACAAAAGTTAAAGAGCCTACACCAATAACTTTTACAGCAACTGGAACAGTTTCAGATACGGAGGTTGCAAACAGAAAATTCACATTCACAAGAACTTACGGAATGACTGTGGTATCACCAAGTTCATGGACATTAAGTGCCACAAATACAGGTAAAACCGTTAAGGCTTCAGTTTCTTCAATGAATGAAAATTACGGCCTGCAGCCTGCACTTATTATAGTTGGTTATAACAGCAAGGGTGCTATTTGTGATAAACATATAAAACCTGTAACCGAAAAGCTTGTGGATTATGAATATACTTTAAATAGCGAAACTGTTACAACAAAGGTATTCCTTCTGGATACATTAAATACAGCAGTTCCACTTGCACCACATAAAATATTTAATTAATAATTTTTAAAGTACGACGGCGATTTCGCTGTCGTACTTTTTTGAAACGTGTATTTGTTTAGTTTTTTTGTTTTTTATATTCCGATGGCAGACATCCTATGTTTTTAACAAATGCAGCAATGTAGGAGGATTGACTTTTGAATCCTACACTGTAAGCGGCATCTGCACCACGCATTTTTGTTAACATCGGCAAGCTTTCAATAATTCTACGTTTGGAAATGTATTCTGAAATTGAAATGTTGAATATATCTTTGAATTTTCTTGATAAATGTTCACGGCTGTAATGAAATTTTTCAGCTATTTCCGATGTTGAATTGATTGATGCAAATTCGTTATCTATATAATTTTTTATCTGCATCATATCATCTTTGAATACTTCACCTTTTGAAGTGGCGATATCATTTTTGTTGAGTATTCCAAATAATTCTGTGATATATGTTTTTGTTAACAATCCGCTAAGTGGACTTTTGGAATTGGATTGATAACGTATTTTTGTTAGAATTTCCTTTATCTCCGTAATATCAGGGTTAATGGCAACATTATTTCCCTTATCCATAAAGTCTGTCATAGGTATCCTAATATCATTGAATCTGAAAAAATCTTTTGAAAAATAGAATACGTATCTTTCGTATTCGGATGCAGAAAGTAAGCGTGCCGTGTGCATTTGTCCCGGTAAAAACCATATAACGGAATATGGGTTTGGCTTTATTAAAGTGTTTTCTTTAACATATTCAACATCTCCGTCGATATAAACAATCATTTCATAATATTCGTGAGTATGTAAACCTTCACTGAAATTTTTACGTGTATATTGGGTAGCTCTGTGGGAAAATATCAAGCAGTCATCTATAACGTGGTCATCCCATTTGTTTCTGTTATTGTATGTTGTAAAACCATTACGGATTTCTTCAGAAATGTAATAGCCTGATGTTTTATGGTTCTTTACGTATTGTTCTGAAATTTTCAAAAAATCAACTCCAAATATCACAAATCAAAAAAATGTAGTCACAAAAGATATATATTTTTTGATTTTAAGATTTTATAATGATTATAGTTATAAAAAATAAATTTGTCAATAGGAGATGTGATTATCGATGGGCGAACTTATGAAAAAAAGCAGAAATGTTGATGTTTGTGTTGTTGGCGGTGGTCTTGCAGGTACATTTGCAGCAATTGCTGCGGCACGTACAGGTGCAAGTGTTGTTCTTATGCAGGACAGACCAATGCTTGGTGGTAACGCTTCAAGTGAAATAAGAATGTGGGTTTCAGGTGCAGGAAGTCGTGTTAGAAACTTACAGGAAACAGGAATAATGGAAGAGGTACTTCTTGAAAATATGTACCGTAATCCAACGAGAAACTTTTCTATATGGGATTCGATTTTGTATGAAAAGGTAAAGGCTGAAGAAAATATCGAACTTTTACTTAACTGTGCCTGCTGTGATGCAGTTGTAAATAACGGCAAAATCGAAAGTGTTACAGGGTTTCAGCTTACTACATATACATGGCAGACTGTAAATGCCAAAATATTTATTGACTGTTCAGGTGACAGTATCCTTGCTGACCTTTCTGGTGCAGAATATAAGGTTGGTCGTGAAGCAAGAGAAGAATTCAATGAAGAATTCGGACTTGAAAAAGCAGATAAAAAGACTATGGGTATGAGTCTAATGATTCAGGCACATGAAACCGACCATTACTGTGAATTTAAAGCACCTGACTGGGCATATAAGTTTGAAACCGATGAGGATATGAAGTTTAAGCCTCACGATTGTTTGAATAAAATTAATACCAATTTCTATTGGATTGAGCTTGGTGGTGAAGTTGATTCCATTCATGATACGGAAGAGGTTCGCGATGAGCTTTTAAAGATAGCTTTTGGTGTCTGGGATCATATGAAAAATCATGGTGATCACGGTGCTGATAATTGGGAACTTGATTTTATAGGCTTTTTGCCCGGTAAGCGTGAAAGCCGCAGATATGTTGGTGACTATGTTCTTACACAGAATGATGTTGAAAATGCGGCAAAATTTGATGACGAAGTTGCCTACGGTGGTTGGCAGATAGACAATCACCTTCCCGGCGGTTTTGCAATGGACGGTAAGGGTGGAAATCATCTTCAAAAGAGAAGACTTACAGAGCCTTACGGTATTCCGCTACGTTCACTATATTCCAAAAATGTTGAAAATCTTATGTTTGCAGGTAGAAATATTAGTGCTTCACACATCGCTTTTGCTACAGTTCGGGTTATGGCTACATGCGGTGTAGTTGGTCAGGCGGCAGGTACAGCTGCTGCTCTTGCAACAAAGTATGACCTCACAATCCGTGAGCTTGGAAAGCAAAAAATAGAAGAACTTCAGAATATCCTTATGGATGACGACTGCCTCTTGCCACATTTCAAACGTAAGATTTCTCCTCTTTGCACAAATGAAACACTATCTGCTGTATGGGGAGATGCTTCAAATATTTTAAACGGTGTTGACCGTAAAATATGGGGTAATGATAACGGTTACTGGGGTATGGTTAACCGTGCCGTTACATATGAATTTAAAGAAAAAACACATCTTGAAGAATTCAGACTTATTGTAGACAGTGACCTTGACAGAGAATATACAGAAGGTAATCCTGATGGTCTTAATATATCCACTACACTTTTCAGACGTCTTGATTACAACTATACATCTTTTGGTTTCCCAAAATGTATGATAAAATCATTTAAAGTAGAAATTTTAAATGACAACGATGAATGGGTAACTGTATATGAAACTCACGAAAATCATCAGCGAATGATAAGAGAAAAAATCAATGTCGATGCAAAGGCTGTAAGATTTATACCACTTGGTACATATTATTCAGAATCATTGTGGAGTGATTACGGAAGTTCACAGGCACACATTTTCTCATTCGAGGTGAAATAACATGAAACTATTTGAAGGCAAAAAACCGCTTTTTATTGCTCACAGGGGTTTTACACCTGTTGCACCTGAAAACTCCTTGATTTCTTTTAATGAGGCGGCAAAACGTAAATTCTGGGCTATCGAGACCGATGTGCACACTACATCCGACGGAATTTTGGTTTGTTGCCACGATTCTTCTTTAAAACGTACATATGGTGTAGATGTGATTATAGAAGAAACGACATACGAGGAACTTAGTCAGTACAGAATGTGCAAAGGTAACAATATTGAAAATATTGACGATAGTATGCTAAGAATGCCATTGTTTGAAGAATATCTTACAATATGTAAAGATGCAGGTTGTGTTCCGTTTATCGAAACAAAGGGAAAGGTTGTTCCTGCTGTACTTAAAATGGTTGAAGATATGGGTCTTACTGAAAGAAGTGTACTTTCTTCAGTGAAGTTTGAGCATGTTGCAGAGGCAAGAGAACTTAGCAATATATTTATTCATCATATTTTTTCCGATTATGAAAAAATGCTTGAAATTTCAAAAATGGGTAATGGGGGTCTTTCCTATAACTATCCTAACCTTGATGATGTACCTGAAGGTCTTATAGAAGAAACTCATAAAAATGGAGTTAAAGTGTGCCTTCGTGCAGGTGATAATCAGGAAAGCGTTAAAAGAATGATTGATATGGGGCTTGATTATATCCCAACAAATTGTACAGAACCAAAATAAAAGGGCTGAATGCCCTTTTATTTTTTATCCAAATATTTTCTCACATCTATTGATACTGCAAGTATAATTATTAAACCTTTGATTATATACTGGAAGTATGGACTAATACCAACATAATTAAGTCCGTAGTTTATAAACTGCAGTATTACCGTACCTATCAGCACGCCGGGTATTGTACCTATACCGCCTGAAAAAGATACTCCACCCACAACACAGGCAGAAATTGCGTCAAGCTCGTAGTTTATGCCTGTATTACTTGTTGCCGAGCCTATTCTGCCTGCCTCAAGAAATCCTGCCGTACCATATAAAATACCTGATATTATAAAAATAATCATAATATTTTTAAACAGATTTACTCCCGACACGGCGGCAGCTTCAGGATTTCCGCCTATTGCAAACATATTTTTTCCAAGCACTGTTTTATTCCATATAAACCACATTATAATTGCCACAAAAATAAGATATAAAATAAGGTACGGAAGTTCAAAACTACCTATTTTAAAGCTGCCGTTCACAAAATTTGTATATCGTTCGTCAAGATTTGCCACAGGCTGTGCTCCAAGTGGAGGTCTGTCTATATAAATACATGAAATACCGTATGCAATAAGCTGTGTGCCTAAAGATATAATAAAAGCGTGAAGCTTAAGTTTTGCTACGCCGAAACCGTTTATTGCACCGAATATTCCGCCTATTGCAATTGCAATAATAAAGGGTACTATTAATGGTAACTGCGGTAAGTCAGCATACATTCTTGATGAATACGTTACAGACTGTAAAAGTGATGCGGATACTATGGCTGAAAGTCCCAAAATTCTACCGGCAGAAAGGTCTGTACCCTGTAACACAATTAAACCTGCAACACCAAGGGCAAGTATTCCTCTTGTTGATGCCTGACTTAGAATATTTGTAATGTTTTTGGTGGATATAAAGCTTGGCTCTGTTATGATTACTGCAAGAATCATTACACCAAGGACTATATAAAGTGAATAATTTATTAAAAATTCACCAATGTTTATTTTTTCTCTGTTCATTAACTCACCTGTGTCTATATATATTTTGAAGCAAGCTTCATAATTGTTTCCTGGTCTGTGCTTTTGTTATTTTCCAATATGCCTGCAACCTTGTAGTTGGACATTACCATTATGCGGTCACATATACCCAAAAGTTCAGCCATTTCCGATGATACGACAATTATACCTTTGCCGTTTGATGCAAGTTCATTTATAAGCTGATATATTTCGTATTTTGCACCAACGTCAATTCCTCTGGTTGGCTCATCCAGTAAAAGTATTTCCGGCCTTGTAAGCAGCCATCTGCCCAAAATAACCTTTTGCTGATTACCGCCGGACAGCGTTTTAATTTTTGATTTACTGTCAGCTGTTTTAATTTTAAGCTTTTGTATTGTTTCGTTAGTTACCTGTTTTATAAGTGAATTATCAATATAAAATGCTTTATTGTAGTCTTTAAGACTTGATATAGTAGTGTTTGCCTCAATGCTTAATGAGGGAAAAATACCGTTGGCACGGCGTTCCTCTGTAAGAAGCGCAAAGTTATTCTTTTTAGCCTGAAGCGGATTATTGTTAACAACAACAGTACCGTTAACTGAAATCGTACCGCTTTCTGTCTTTCGCATACCAAAAAGAGTTTCCAGAATTTCTGTTCTTCCCGAGCTGACCAAGCCTGCTATACCTAAAATTTCCCCTTTTCTTAAACTGAAATTTATATCGGTAAGACGAGGTTTGTGTTTTGTGTTTAAGTTTTTAACCTCTAAAATTATGTCTGACGGCGTATTTGTTTTAGTTGGAAATCTTTCGTTTAATTCACGACCAACCATAAAATTTATTATTTTGTCGGTTGTTAGTTCTTTTGCTTCATGTGATGATATGGTTTTTCCGTCACGCATTATTGTTACAGTATCGGAAATTTCAAGAATTTCAGCCATTTTGTGTGAAATATATATTATCCCGCAGCCTGCAGACTTTAACATATTCAGTATTTTAAATAAATGTTCAACCTCACGCTCGTTAAGGGAGGAGGTAGGCTCGTCCATTGCAATTACTTTTGCGTGATATGATACTGCTTTTGCAATTTCAACCATCTGTCTTTGTGATACGGATAGTGAACCTATTTTCGTATCGGGATCTATATCAATATTTAAATTTTTAAAAATGTTTAAAGTTTCTCCATACATTTCTTTTTTGTTGATTATTCCGAATTTGTTTTTGTAACGTCCTAACCATATATTTTCCAAAACAGTTTGTTCAAGCACCTGATTAAGCTCCTGATGAACCATTGCAACACCGTTTTCTAAAGCTTGTTTTGGGTTTGTAAAATTAATTTCCCGCTCTTTAAGTCTAATAATGCCCTTGTCCTTGCGGTATACGCCAAAAAGACACTTCATAAGTGTAGATTTACCTGCACCGTTTTCACCCATAAGTGCATGGATAGAACCTTCCTCAAGCTTTAGTGAAACTTTGTCAAGTGCTATGGTGTTTCCAAAGCGTTTGCAGATGTTTTCCATTGTAAGAAGCATTTATTTTTCACCTTCGTATGATTTGTAAGGAATTCTGACCGCTTTACCGGATTCGTCAAATTCATATATTGTATCTAATAAAAATTCATTACCTTTTGAACTGTTAATTGCAATATTACTTATGGCTTCTGCCATAGCTTTTCCGTCCTGAAGTACGGTTGCAGTCATATATCCTTTTGAAATAAGGTCTTTTGCGGCATCAGTTGCATCAACTCCCACAACGGGTACATATTTGTTTTTATCACCTTTGTTGTATCCCGCAGATTGTAATGCCGAAACAGCCCCCTGTGCCATGGCATCGTTATTCGAAATTACAAATTCTATTTTATCTCCGTATTTTGTAAGCCAACCGGACATAGCACTATTGGCAAGCTCTGTATCCCAGTTGCATACCTGTAATCCAAGTTCTTCAATATCAATACCTTTTTCCTTTATTGTTTTAAGAGAATAATCGGTTCTTGCGACAGCTTCCGGGTTATCAGGTTCACCTTTTAGCATTACATATTGCAATATGCCGTCATTATTTTTATCGTAATCGCCACTGTTCCATGTTTTTGAAACAATTTCACCTTGAATAATACCGGCTTCCTTTGCATTTGTACCTATAAAAATAGCTTTATCGTATGAATTTAAAACATCATTGCTTGGTTCTCTGTTAAAGAAAATAATAGGAATATCTGCTGTTTTTGCTTTTGTAATAACTGTTTGTGCTGCACCTACGTCAACAAGATTAACTACAAGCACATCAACCCCTTTTTGTATTAATAAGTCTATCTGGTCATTTTGTGTACCCTGGTCACCTTTACCGTCATTAAGATATAGCTCTGCTTTATCTTTTGTCAATTTTTCAAGTTCCTGGCGTACTGTTGAAATGTATGTGTCATCATATTTATATAAACATACACCAATTTTTGGTTTGTCTGATACGCTTCCGTTACAACCGCACAGCATTAACATTAAAGTAATTGTTAAAATTACAGGTGCAATAAATTTTTTCATAATAAACCTCCGTATATTTTATTTTGGTTATTATTGTTCAAAAAACAAATTTATATGTATCAAAAAAATAAAACCACAGTTTGTGGTTTTATGATTTAAATATTAAAACAAGATTTTTAGCAAGAAATTTCAAAATTTTGCTATATCTTTTCGAAGTTTTTTGTACAATTCCTTCTTTACTTATGATGGGAGAAGATGAAATAACCTTTCCATTTAATAATATTTCGGTATTACCTATTACCTGATCAACATATACAGGTGCTTTTATGCTTTTAGGATAGTTATATTTAATCTGTAAATTTTTATATTCTTCATTACTTAGTGTCAATGTAATAGCTTTACAATTATATAAATTCAATGTGTTTTGTTCTGCATTTTCTATATTTACAGAACATAAATAATCGTTGGTATTAATTATTTTATATGACTTGTAATTATTGAAGTATTGTTCATATAAGTTGATATGGTCATTCCAATCATCAGGAGCATTAAGTGTAATGGTAATTAACTTTACACCTTCTTTTTCTGCATATGAAACCAAACATCGTCCGCTCTTTTTGGTAAAGCCTGTTTTTACGCCTTTACACCACTGATATTTTGATAAAAGCTTGTTGTGATTGGTTAAATATCTATATTTTCCTTCTTCTTGAGTTTTGGCTATTTTTTGTTTTGTTGATACAATTGTTCTGAATTTTTCATTTTCCATTGCGTATCTTGTAAGTAATGCCATATCATAGGCTGTTGAATAGTGGTTTTCGTTGTCTAATCCATGAGGGTTTGCAAAGGATGAATTTTTCATACCGATTTCATTGGCTTTTCTGTTCATTAGTTTTGCGAATTCTTCAATACTGCCGCTTGTGTGTTCAGCAAGTGCGGTTGCAGCATCATTTCCGGAGTTAAGCATTAAACCGTACAACAAATCTTCAACAGATATTTTTTCATTCGATTTTAAATACATGGAAGAACCTTCTGTAATTGATGCATTGTATGATACTGTTACAATATCGGTGAGGTTACAATTTTCCAAAACAACCAATGCAGTCAATATTTTCGTTGTACTTGCTATTCCTTTTTTATCATAACCGTTATGTTCAAATAATACCCTGCCTGTTTCGGCATCCATTACCAATGCATTTTGTGCAGATATTGCATAAACCCCAACAGTGTACAGTAAAAACAAAGCCAATAATATAACAGATTTTTTAATCATAAAACAACTCCTAATCAATCATTTTGTTAATTTCTTTTCTTAATCTGTTAATTATTTTCTTTTCCAATCTTGAAATGTATGATTGTGAAATTCCAAGCATATCGGCAACTTCTTTTTGTGTTTTTTCTTCCGGTATACCTATTCCAAATCTCATTTTTATTATTTCAAGTTCACGGGGTGAAAGCTTGTGCATTGCTTCTTTTAATAGCTGTCTGTCAACTTCGTCTTCAATTTCACGGTGTATTATATCCGGGTCGGTACCCAATATATCTGATAAAAGTAATTCATTTCCGTCCCAATCAGTGTTTAGTGGTTCATCAATTGAAATCTCAGTTTTGGAATTGTTGTTTTTTCTAAGGTACATCAAAATTTCATTTTCAATACATCTGGAGGAATAAGTGGCAAGCTTTATGTTTTTTTCAGTGTTAAATGTATTTATGGATTTTATAAGACCTATTGTACCAATCGAAATGAGGTCTTCTATATTAATTCCCGTATTTTCAAATTTTTTAGCTATGTAAACCACAAGCCGTAAATTGTGTTCAATTAATTTGTTTCTTGCTTTGCTGTCGTTAATGTTATTCAGTAAATCTTTTTCTTCGTTTGCCGAAAGCGGAGGAGGCAAAACATCTGTACCTCCAATGTAATGTGCTTCGTTGCTTTTTTGAATAAGTAAAAATTTTATTAGTGTGTGAAATAAATTACCTAATGTATTCATGAAAACCTCCGTTTATATATTGTGTGGATTAACTATTGCGTTGTAACTTTTATCATCAGAAATTACAGATGATGATATTCCTATAATTGCCTTTTTTTCTTCTCCGTCAATTAGTACTTCCGATGGTACAAAACCGAGTATAAAGCCTTTTTCGGTTATGGTACGGTAGGGTATAATTTTAAGTTTTAAATCTTCAAAGTATGTTGTGTATATTTCCATTATATCTGTTTCATGTGTTAGTTGGTATGCTATGTGTGCAGGCAAAAGTTTTTTGACCGTACTTCTGTTTACTATTATCACCGGTTTTTTTGTGATAGGGTCTTTTAAATTGTTTCCCGTGTCATAAAAGCATTCTGTTTCAATAGTTTTATCATTTAAAGTAATGCTGAGTTTATGTATCAGGCTTCCGTATTTAAAATGTTTTTCATATACGGAAGTTATAACATTTAAAATTACGTATGAAAGAAAAACTGTAATACATAAAAGCTTTGCGGTATCAGTATATTGAGTGCTTCCCACAAGATTTATAAACGCATATGCACATCCACCTGTTGTAAAGCTTACAAGATAAAAAGCCGAAAGATTTTTAAGATATGTTTTAAAACTCGATGATTTAAAACTAATTCCCGTAATAATAAGTGAAAAGATTATTTTTCCAAATATGTTTGTAAGTGGTTTAACCTGCGGAAAAAGCATAAGTATCGCAAATAAAGCACCTGTAATACTTGAAACAAGAAGCCTTGGATTAGATGATTTTGATTTTATGATAGATTTTGTAATGTAAAGTATTATAAAATTGAGTATTGTATTTATAATTATGAATTGGTCAATGTAAACAGTCATTTTTCCCTCCTTATAACTATTATACACATAACCTTTACTGAAAAATGTCAAAAAAAGATACCGAAAAAAATTTCGGTATCTTTTTTTAAGCTATTTTGTTTATGATTTTTAAAAGTGGTTTGATTAATGATATTACTGTAAATATAATTATCATTTGTATTATACACATTGGTAATCTTGATATAAAAAATCCACTGAATGGTGTAGTGTATGATGCTGAAAGAACAGCTGTTTTTAAAAATATATTTGTGACAAACTGTATTATATCACAAATCAGGACAAGTGTAACATAGTGTTTTTGGTTGGTTTTATAAAAAAACAAACCATATATGAAACCGAAAACAAATTCAATAAGTGTAATTTGTATCATAAGCGGACCAACAGGGTTAACGAAGCAGGATATTAAATCTGCCAAAGCACCTACCAAACCTCCTGTAATTCCGCCAAAAGCATAAGCAGCAATAAATACCGATACAAAACTTATTGTAAGCTTGCTTATGTTTCCTATCCTGAGATGTCCCGAAATTATTGATAAAACAACAGTAATAGCAATAAGCAATCCTAATGAACAAATTGTTTTTGTAGTAAATTTCGGAACATAAAATATTCTTTTTAAACTCCAGAATTTTTGTGCATTTTCATTTTTTGACATAAAAAAACCTCCTTAAATTAAATCTGCTCAATTACGGAGATTAATTTAAAAAGGATAATCCTCGTATAAGCAGCGGGATGCAGAATATGTATCGCTACAAAAAGTATTCGTTTAACAGCAACTCCCCGTCTGTTAACACTATACGCACATATTCTTACTCTGCATTTTTGATGAACTTATTATATTACTTTTTTTGTATTATGTCAATAATGTGTTCTAATTTTCTTGTGTTGCAAATAGAATAAATTCAAGAGGTGAAACAAATGAAAAACATACTATCCCGTCTGCCCGCCGGACTTGTTAAAAAATTAAATCCGGATAATATAAACGAGATAACTTTAAGGGCAGGTAAAAACGTAACTGTAAAAGCGGACAACATCTATTATAAGAAAGATTATTTTATGTCTTATGCTGAAGTTACAGAGTGTTTTAAAAGGTTTTGTGACTTTTCGGTTTATGCTTATCTTGATGAAATAAAAAAAGGATTCATTACCATCAGAGGAGGTCACCGTATAGGTGTTTGCGGTATGGCGGTTATGGAAAATGAAAATGTGTATAACATCAAGGATATAAGCACTGTAAACATAAGAATTGCAAAGGAATTTAAAGGATGTTCGGATAAGCTTAAGTTTGAAATAAAAAATCTGCTTGTAATTTCTCCGCCCTGTTGCGGAAAAACAACGGTTATACGTGATTTGTGCAGAAGCCTTGGCAGAAAGCATAAAGTAAGCGTTGTTGATGAACGTGGTGAAATTGCAGGTATGTACAACGGAATACCGAGCTTTGATATTGGAATGATGACGGATGTTTTGTCTTTGGCGCCCAAATCTCAGGGAATTGAATATGTACTAAGAAGTATGTCACCTGAATACATAGTTACCGACGAAATTGCAGATTGCGATTGCGAAGCTTTAAAAAAAGCTGTGACTTCGGGTGTAAATATTATAGCTACAGCACACGGAAGTGATATATCAGAAACGGTCAATAGACTTGGTGTTGATAAAAATGTATTTAACAACATTGTTTTACTTAGCAATAAAAGCGGTATAGGTACCGTAGAGGAGGTATATTATGTTGATTAAACTGTTGGGTTTTGTTGTAATTGTTATTTCATCGGCAAAAATAGGTTTTGATATTTCGTTGAAATATATATATAGAGTAAAGGAATTAAGAGCTTTTTTAAATATGCTTGAAAAAATAAAAAATGACATTAAGTTTTCTAATTATGTAATTTCGGATGCTCTTATAAATTTATACGAAGTAAAATCTGATTCAGTAAATAAAATGTTTGATTATATTTCAAAAAAAATTGAAAACGAAAAAATAAATCCTGGTGATGCTTTTAAAAGCTTTTTGGAAAACAATACAACATATTTTGAAAAATGCGATATTGATGAAATTTTTGGGTTTTTTGCATCTTTTGGAAGCAGTGACAGAGAAACAGAAATAAAAAACATAGATAAAACTGCAGAAGTAATAAAATCAAACCTTGCTGTTGCATTGGAAAACGAAAAGAAATATGTTAAATTCTTTCGGGCTTCAGGGGTGCTTTCAGGATTTCTTATTGCAATAATTTTAGCATAGGCGGTGAACTTTATGGATAACGGAATAGAACTTATTTTTAAAATTGCAGCAATAGGAATTATAGCATCTGTTTTACACAATTTACTTAATCAGGCAGGAAAAAGCGAGCTTGGTTTAATGACATCTCTTGCAGGTCTTATGATAGCACTTGTTTTAATTGTTCAAAAAGTAAGCAGCTTGTTTGAAACTGTAAAAACGCTATTTGAATTATGATAAAAATAATATCTGTTGCTTTTGTTGGTGTCGTGGCATCTCTTTTGCTTAAAAGGGTAAATTCAAATATTAGTTTTGCGGCAGCTATAATTACCGGTGTTATAATTCTTGGATTTCTTTATAAAGATATAAGCAATCTTGTTACTGTTTTCAAAAGCTTTGTATCCGGTTATGGTGTATCGGACGGACACGTTAAATTATTGATTAAAGTTTTGGGAATATCTTATATAACTCAATTTGGGTCATCAATTGCCGAAGAATGCGGAGAAAAATTTATAGCCGGAAAAATTGAGCTTGCAGGAAAGATAATTATAATTTCACTTTCTTTGCCTTTGTTAATTAATCTACTTGAAAGCATAATGGGTTTACTGTAGGTGTTTTATGAAAAAAATTACTGTTTTAATTATTACTTTTTTGATGATTTGGTACAATAATGCTTTTGCTGACGGAGTTGATGATGTACTTACCAACGATATGAAAAGCAATATAGAGAACGCTTTTGAAACTTCCGGACTAAAGTTTAATGCAATAGAGTTAATTGAAAGGTTAAATCAAGGTGATTTTGACGTTAACTATAAAAGTGTTGTAGATTTTCTAAAAGACAAGTTCAATGTTTTACTTAAAGAAAACATAGGTTTTGGTTTAACTGCTTTTGTCCTTATAATACTTGCATCAATGATTGAGAATGTTCAGCATTCATTTACAGATAACAAAACAGTTAACCTTACTGTTTCAGCTGTTGTTGTACTTTCACTTATAGGTACAATAAATGGTGTTATGGAATACTGTATAGAATTTGTTGATAGTCTTATTCTTTTTATTAATTCGCTTATACCAACACTTCTGTCGTTGCTTGCAGTAAGCGGTAAAAGCGGAACTGCAGGGGTTTTGAGTCCGGTTATGATAGGGGTGTCCGGTGTAATTGTTTTATTTGTCAAAAGTTTTGTTGTTCCGTTAAATATTATTGGTTTTATTCTTAAACTTTCGGGTAGTCTGACAGAAAAAAACCATCTGATAAATTTTGGTAATCAAATACAGAAAATTTTAAAATGGTCACTTGGTTTTGTTTTTACAGTGTATGTGGGAATTATAGGGATTATAGGTGTTGCAATACCTAAGGTAGACGGTATTACGGTAAAAACTGCAAAGTATGCGGTAAGTAGCTTCATTCCGTATGCCGGAGGAATGGTGGCAGATTCCGTAGAGCTTATACTTATGTGCTCAACGGTTGTTAAAAATTCAGTAGGCATTGCAGGCTTAGTTGGTATTTTGTTTATCGCGGCAGTTCCTTGTCTTACGGTTTTAATTAAACTGTTTGTTATAAATATACTGAATTTTTTTGTATCACCGATTGCATCAAAAAACATTATTGAAATTGTTAACAGTATGTCCTCTTGTATAGGTGTTTTATTTGCTATGAATATTGTTGTGTCAATTATGTACATGATTTCTGTTGCAGTTATTATTTTTATAGGTGGTGCATAGTATGAACAATGTAAGTGTATTTGTTAAAACACTTGTTTGTTTAACTTTTATATGGTGCCTGGCTGAAAATATATTACCGGAAAAATCTATAAAAAAATATACCTCATATATATATGGTCTGTTGGTTATTTCGATGGCTCTGTCTTTCTTTACAACAATAGATTTTGAAAAAATTTATACCGGTAATTTTGATACTCAGCCTTATGAAAACAATACTGCATACATAAAAAATTTATTTGAAGAAAAACTCAGCAACCTGTTTTCTGAAAAATTTGAGGATAAATCTATAAGAGTTGAACTTACAGATGCATGTAAAATAAAAAATATATATTGCGAAAATAAAGAGACTTATGATGCTATTGTGAGGTATCTTGATGAAAATAAATGATTTTATAAGAAAAAATATGAAGTTTATAATATTGTTGGTTGCCGGAATAATTTGTGTTGCTTTTACAGCTGTGCCTCCGGAAAATACCGATTTTCGTACAAGTCTGGAAAAAAGACTTAAAACTACACTTGAAATGGCAGAGGGAGTAGGTGATGTAGATGTGATGCTTACGTTTGATGAAAATGACAAGGTTGAAGGTGCAATAATTGTTGCAGAGGGTGCACAGAATACATCAGTAAAAAGAGATTTGCACGATTCTGCAGTAGCTGTACTTAATATACCTGATTGCAAGGTTAAAATTTTAATAAAAAAGAAGTGAGGAGAAATTTATGAAAAAGCCAAAATTTTCAGCTATTAATAAACGTCATTTAACTTTAATGGGTATGGTTGTAATAATTGCAGTAGCAGGATATGTGAATATAAATTATAATTCACCAAAAACAGTTGAAACTATGTCAACTACCGTGGATGCTCCAACAGTAGATGATGAATATACTACAGCATTAATGGACAGGGACAGTAAAAGAAGTGAGAGCATTCAGGTGTATCGGGATATAATAGATAATTCAGAATGTGATAAGGAAACTAAGGAAAACGCCCAGGAAATGCTGACGTTGTCTGCAGAATATATAAATGCTGAAAATACAATCGAAGAAAGCCTCCGGGCAAAAGGTTTTGAAAAAAGTGTTTTGTACATAGATAAAAATGAAATAACTGCCATTATTTATGATGTACAGCTTGATGAAGTTTCTGTATCAAAAATTAAGGATATTATATCGAATATAAGTGGTTTTTCGGCAGATAAAATAAAAATAATTGAAAATAAATAAAAAAAGTCTTTTATTTTCAAAAAAAGTGTGGTAGAATATACATAACGAAAGGGGCTGAATTTGATGTACGAAGAAAAATCTATAGATAATGTTGGTAAAATAAATATTTCTGAGGAAGTTATTGCTGTTGTTTCAAGTGTTGCTTCACTTGATGTTTCCGGTGTTTCAAGTATGTGCACTACTTTTGTGGAAGGGATTACAGATTTCTTTGGAAAGAAAAATTATTCCAAAGGTGTTAAAGCTGTTATAGAAGGAGAAGATGTAAAAATTTCCGTTTTCATTACGGTTGATTTTGGTTGTCATATTCCTACAGTTTCGCGTGAAGTTCAGGAAAAGGTTAAAAGAGAAGTTGAAACAATGACAAGTCTTAATGTTACTGCTGTTGATGTCTATGTTAACGGCATTGCAATGCCAAAGGCAGAAAAATCTAAAGATTCAAAGGCAAAATAACAATTAAATATGTGTGGGGTGCAAAAAGCACCCCACATTTAAAAAATATTTTAATAAAATACTTGACAATGTGATATAATAGTGATATAATATCATAGCAGTCGGGAAATGACTGTAAAATTAAATATCGCGGGATGGAGCAGTCTGGTAGCTCGTCGGGCTCATAACCCGAAGGTCGTTGGTTCAAATCCGGCTCCCGCAACCAGAACAGATAGAGTAATTGATACAATTTATCAGTTACTCTATCGTTTTTTTGCTCAAAAACCCGCATTTTAAGCAGTTCCTTTGATAATGACGGTTCATTTTGTTTTATGTATTTAAAAGACAATTTAAATTAATCATTAAGCTTTATGCTGGATTTTTTCATTGCTTTCCAAAATCCGGCATAGGAGTGATATCCCACATATTGTGCAATTTCGGTAAGTGACATATTGGAATTTTCAAGAAGTTTTTTTGCCATATTCATACGGATGAATACAAGCTCTTCTTTAAACGTTCTGCCTGTATGTTCAATAACAAGCCTTTCTGTCTGACGTTCCGAAAGGTGGAGCATTTCCGCTAAGTCACTAAGGCGCAAATCACCTGCGTAATTTGACGAAAAAAATTCGGATATTAAAAATGGATAATCAGTAACAGACTGGGTGGAAATTTTGTCAGCGGTATAAAAATAACTGCAAAACAGCGATATGTATGCAGAAAGCTTTGTGTAATTCTGTGTGTGTTTTGCTTCTTCAATTTCACCCAAAAAGTCTGCAGAAATGTTATTTCCTATATGAAAAATCTCGGTTTTTTCCATATTGTAGTTTATTTGAAATGCGGCAAACATAGTTTCTTCATCCTTTTTCTCACAACTGTGAAAAACATTGCGTGGTATAACAATCATATCACCGCTTTGAAGTTTGTGGATATTGTTTTCTATAGTATAAGTGGCTGTACCGCCTGTAACTACATGAATTTCAGTATAATTATGCTTGTGAAGGAATGGAGCTATAACCTTAGGTTGAAAAAAACCGCCCTTCAAAAATGCTTTTAGTTGTTGTGTACCTATTGATACTGTAAGTTCATTATACATATATATTTCCTTTTCTGACATTTTTTGTTAGTGTTTGTCTGTGTATTTTATTGACTGGTTTAACTATATATTTTATAATTGTATTATATCAAATTTTGCCTTAATGTCAAGGAGGTTAATATGAAAATAGTGAAAATTGGCGGTTTAACCACAGTAATGAGCAATGCTGACAGCAAATACAACTATTTTGCATGGCCTACTGCCACAAGATTGCAAAACGGGAAAATTGCAGTTGTTGCATCAGGGTTTCGCAGACGACACATTTGTCCGTTTGGGAAAACTGTTATAGCATACAGCAGTGACGATGGTAAAACTTACACTTTACCGGCACCTGTTATAGACACACCTCTTGATGACCGAGACGGCGGTATTGTGCCATTTGGTGATAAAAACGTAATTGTAACGTCTTTTAACAACAAGGTTGTTTTCCAAAGACAGTATGCTGATTCTCTTGATAATGCGTATCTTGATACAATAACAGCGGAGGAAGAGGAAAAATATCTCGGTGCAACTTTTCGAATCAGTAATGACTACGGAATAACATTCGGTGAAATACATAAAAGCCCCGTAACTTCTCCACATGGACCTGTGGAGCTTCCCGACGGAAGACTTTTGTGGGTGGGCAGAACATTTAATCCGATGGATATTGAGGAAAAAGATGACGAATGCGTGAGGGCTTATATCATAAATCCCGATTGTACAATGGATTTTGTTGGAGAGATTGAAAATATTGATTATGAAGGAACCAAAACTCTTTCCTGCGAGCCTCATGCAATAGTTCTCGATGACGGAACAATTCTTGTACACATACGAGTACAGACATTCTATTTCGGCAAAGATCCGAAAACCATATTCACTATATTTCAGTCGGAATCAAAGGACAACGGAAAAACATGGACAAAGCCCGGACAGATTCTTAAACAGCAGGGCGGTTCACCTCCACATATTATAAGGCATTCATCGGGAATGCTTATATGTACATACGGTTACAGACAGACCCCTTACGGAATAAAAGTCATGTTCAGCGAAGATAACGGAAAAACATGGGACACAGACCATGACCTTTATATAAACCATGTAAGCGATGACATAGGCTACCCCTCAACGGTGGAACTTGAAGACGGAAGCCTTCTTACAGTATTTTATGCACGAAGGGCAGTAGATAAACCCTGCACAATAGAGCAACAGAAATGGAGATTTGAAAAATGATTAAATTTGAAGGAATAATGCCTGCTTTGGTAACACCTCTTACAGCAGACGAACGCATTAACACAGAAGTACTTAAAAAACTTATAAACGATATGATTGACAAAGGTGCAGAGGGTTTTTATATCGGTGGAGCAACAGGTGAAGGGTTAAAAATCCGCACGGAAGAAAGAATGATTCTCGCAGAAGAATCCATGAATGCAATAGCGGGCAGAGTACCTGCCATTATACAGGTTGCATCAATGAATACAAACGATGCTCTTTTACTTGCAAAGCATGCGGAAAAAATCGGTGCAGATGCTATTTCTGCAACACCGCCTCTTTTCTTCCAGTACGATGAGGACGATGTTTATAATTACTACAAAGCTCTTGCTGAAGCATCTTCCCTTCCTGTTATGGTTTACTATAACCCTGCTGCAGGTTTTAATATGAACGCAAACTTTGCAGCAAGAATGTTTGAAATAGATAATGTAACTGCAATTAAGTGGACAAGTCCCAATTTCTTTGAAATGAACAGGCTTAAAGACATTACTCACGGCGAAATGAATATTATAAACGGTCCTGACGAAATGCTTTTGATGGGTCTTAACGCAGGGGCTGACGGCGGTATTGGTACAACATACAACTTCCAGCTTGAAACAATAAAGGGAATTTATAATGCATTTAAAAACGGTGATATTCAAAAGGCACAAGAGCTTCAGACAAAGGCAAACAGGGTTATTTCTGTTTTACTTAAATACAAGATAATACCTGCCACAAAGGCTGTTGTGGAAGCTATGGGATATGATGTAGGTAATGCCGCATTCCCAATGAAGAAATATACAAATGAACAAAAAGCACAGATTATTGCTGAATTTAAAGCAGCAGGGCTTGAATTGTAAAAGGAGGAAATCAAATGAAGAAAGCATTAAAACACATTATCGGCTTGGTTTGCGTTTTGACAATGCTTGCAAGCTCAATGACATTTGTGTATGCATCAAATGAAGGTTTGGCTTTTGACATGGATGCCCTTGGAATTACCGAGGGTATGGATGCAGGTGCAAGAAGAAACGAATATGCACGCAGAGATGAATTTGCACAAATGGTAACAGGCATGATTATGCAAAAGGATGTTGCAAAAACATTGGAAAATGAAACATATTTTACGGATATTTCCGAATCTGAATATAAGGGTGCCGTAAATTTACTTGCAAAAATGGGATACATCGCAGGAAACGGATCGGGAAACTTTGATCCTTCAGGTTATATAAGCTATGGTGCAGCTTGCAAAATTCTTGTTTGCGCATTGGGTTACGACCCCATTGTAAGTGACAAGTCACTTTTCGGATATATGGCTGTAGCAGGAAATATAGGTGTTTCCAAAAATATAAGCTCAAGCGATGAATACCTTACTTTTGAAAATGCAATGAGGATGATAGACAACGCTCTTGATATCGGACTTATGGTTCCTATGTACTATAACGAAAATATCGCTCCATCCTATGAAGTGGACGAGTCAAGAACATTCAGAAGTTATCATAACGGCCGTTACGGTGATGGTGTTGTGAAGCTTACGGGTGTTGTAACAGCGGATACATCTGCATATCTTTACGATGCGATACCTAATTTGAAGGATACACAGATTGTTATAGAAGATAAGGTCTATAACTATGACGGAAAAGCACCAAGCGGATATGTTGGACAGACTGTTGAATACTATGTTACAAAGAACATTAATGGTGAAGAATTGATTATAGCTTTCGCTCCTACAAATAAGAATACCGTAAACGATTTTACGGGTTCTCAGATTGATAAGGTTTCTAAAAACGAACTTGTGTTTTTTGATAACAATAATGTTAAAAACACAGTAAAAACTGATTATGAAACAAGAATTATATATAACAACAGAATTGACCTTAAATATAAGCTTACTGACATAAAACAGACAGACAACTTTGTTGTAAGAACTGTGGATAATGACGATGACGAAGTTTTTGATGTTGTTTTTGTATATGAATATACAGACTGCATAGCAAAAGCAGTTTATGAAGAAACAGGTGTTGTTACGCTAAAAAACGGTTTTGAATTTAAAAACCGCAGAAATATTACATTGGATGATGAAAAAATTTCTTTTGAGATTTTTGATGCAAAAGGTGTTAAAAAGACTATAACCGATATTTCGGAAGATGATGTTTTAAGTATTGCGGAAAGTAAAGACGGAAGTATTATCCGTATAGTTGTAGGAAGTGAACCTGTACGTGGTACAATCCTGTCACGTGACGGAGAATACCTTATGATTGACAACAGAGAATATTTTTGTGACAGCAGAACTCTTCAAAAAGAAATAACCATCGGTTCAACAATCATAGGTTACGTTAACTTTGCAGGAATACTTGTGGATTTTGAAGAAGAAAAGTACGAAAAAACTTACGGATATGTTTATTCATACAACAGAAGTGGCGGTAGTCTTGGTGACTATTCCGTAAAAATGCTTATGCCTGAATATATCTCCGTTAAACAAGTAGAGGGAGAAGTTGACGAACTTAGCGGTGTGGCTGATGTTTCAAATTCCTTGTTTGTACGTAACAGAGGCGTTGTGGTATTCAAGATTGAAAATAAAATAATGTTCAACGGTAAAAAAATAAGTACAGAACAGGCTTTGGCACAGGTTCTTGATTGCCCTGTTTCGTATAAGATTGGAACAAACGGTAAAATTACAAAAATCGACACTTTGGAAAGTGTTGACGATATAAAAATCAAAGCTTCTGATAACGCTGTTGACTGTGTGACATTAAACAATAAAAAGTATAACGGCAGTGAACAAATTTTTGGTGGCGGTAAGGGTAATCCTTTCGGTATTAAGGAAGATTACACACTGGCCTTTTGCGTACCTCTTTACAAACAGCAAAATAAAGGTGATGTAAGTGATGACGACCTTTTGGTATTTGCAGAGCTTTTAAACGGCGTAGGATATGAAACAAACGGATATGAACAGGATGAAAATACTTTCATAGCAGACTTACTTGTTGTTCAAAAGAGCATGAATTCAAATCAGGTAATTGATGTTATGGGCACATCAAAAGTGGGACTTATAACAAAGATTTCTGACGTTCTTGATGAAAGCACAGGTGTGGAGTCAAAGGCTGTAACAATGCTTACAGACGGCAGTGAAAAGAAGTATGTTGTGGCAGAACAGAGAACAAACCAAAGTTCGATAAAGAATCTTGGAGCAGGTGACCTTGTTGCATATACACTTGACGGTTTTGATAAAATCAACACAATCTCTCTTCTTCAGGATAATGACAATTACGTAGATTATGACGAATATGAAAACGGTAGGGTTTGTGCAAATGTTACTGATTTAAAATATATGCATATTTCAAACACAAAGGTAAGATGGGTAAATATATTGGATATAAGCAACGGTTCCGATATAAACTACACTTATGAACTTACGGTGAAAAATCCTGCACCTGTATTTGTTATAGAGGGTAAGGAATACCGCACAGGTACTTTTGACGATATTCAGATAGGTGACAAAGTGGCGGTTATACAGGATGTTGAAACTTTTAACGTTCGTGCAGTTGTGATTAACAGATAAGGAGGTTATGAAAAATGAAAAAAATATTAATAAGAATTCTTTCAGTTTTAATTTGTCTTTCCATGATTAACCTCCCTGTACTTGGCGTAAGTGCAGATAAGGTGGAAATCACGGAAGATTTCAGTAACTATACTTCGGAAAGCGATTTCGTTTTGGAGTGGGGAGTGAATAAAACTTCCACTACTTCAACACCGGGACTTTCTGACGGAAGCTATAACATAATCCAAACCGGCAGTATACCCTATCAGGCGGATGGTACAACAAGAAACGGTGTGCAGGCACCTGAGGTTTATGCAAAGTTTAACTACGAAAAAGTTGATGCAGAAAATAAAACTGTAACAAAGGCAGTAAAACTTCAGGGTATTTATGACATCACACTTGATGTTGAATATAATCCTCTCACGTCCCTTGCGGCATATTATAACATTACCGTAGGTGATCTTGGTGATGGCACATCATTTACCGATAAGCTTAAAAACACAGGTGTAATGGTACGCCTTGCAAAGGGTAATATAGCGATTTTCAATGCTAAAAGCGCAGCGGCAAACTCTATGAGTGTTGCTACACACAGTAAGTCAGCAGACGGTAACAATACTGTTAAATTTACAGTCGATACAATAAACGATAAGGTTAAAGTCGTAATTAACGGTGATACTGCCAACATCAGTGAAGGAAGTACAATGTATCCTCTTGATGCTGTAAACGGCTTTGTAATTCAGAATATGGAACGCTTTGACGTTGGTTCTTTTGTCAAAGTTAAAAAAGTGACAGTAAAAGAACTTGAATCTGATGAGGGAAATGCGACACACGCAGTTTTAGACGGTCTTCCTGCAAAACTTGCTGAGAATGTTGATAATGTAACAGAAGACCTTACACTTCCTGAAACAACAGGTATTACATGGAAATCTTCCGATACATCAGTTATTTCAAACAGCGGTGCTGTAACAAGAGGAACTGAAGATAAGGAAGTTAAAATGACTGCAACTGTTGACCTTGGAAACGGTGGAGGCGTATACACAAAGGAATACACAATGACCATTCCAAAGGCAGAAACACCTGTCATTCCCGATGTTCCTGAAGAACCGGAAGAGCCGGAGGTACCTGATGCTTCACTTTATAATGTTGTTATAGATTATACAAAGCTTAATGATATAACAGAAATACAGGATATTTCCACAACTATGGGAACCTATGCAGATGTTAAAGTTACAAAGGGTAAGGGACTTGAAATTATACAGACAAACAGCCTGCCTGTTGTGAACGGTTCATCAAACACAAATAAATCACCTTCAATGTACCTTGGTTTCCAGGGTGTTGTAGATGAGGATAAGGAAAACAACACACAACGCCGTATAAGTAAATTCGGCGGTAAACTTCGTGTAGATATTGACATGGCGGTAAAGTGTGACAGCTATTCCGCACCTGTGGATGGAGTAACCGTAAGCACACCGTTTTACGAAATGATGTATGGATATTCTCCCTCGTTGGGAAGTGAAACCTACACAACATTTGCTCATATATATTTCAGACTAAGGACTGCAAGTGCCACTGTTCTTAATACCACAAAGGCGGCAGACAACAGCATGAGCCCCAATACAATATATTATGAAAAAGAAGTTGATCATAAAATATCTACTGTTTTAGACACATACACCAAAGAAGCTGTAACGGATATTGACGGTACACAGTCTAAGGGTGAAGCACAGCTTTCATCATATTTCAATGCTTTGTGGCTTACAGGTATGGACAGAATGAAGGTTGGTTCTTACCTTAACATTAAAAAGGTTGAAATCTCACTTTTGGAGGCAAATGATGACTACAACAATGTAGTTGCGAAAATCGACAGCCTACCTGCATCTTTGGCAGCAGACCCAAATGCTGTTACGGAAAATATTGTTTTACCTGAAATCGCAGACGTAAAATGGACAACATCAGACAGCGAAATCTGTGACGAATTCGGTAACATAAACAGATGGTACAGCGACAGAAAAGTTACTTTGACTGCTACATACGGTACGGGACATACTGTAATGCATAAAGATTATATCCTTAACATAAAGGCTATGGATAACGTGGCTTCAAGGGAAGTTTCATCCGTAAGTGGGGAAGAAATTTCAAACCTTATTGTTTCAGGTGACAAGGTGGCTTGTGAATATAAAGTAGACGAAAACGGTCTTAATGTTGTGAAAACCGTAGGTAATGCAGGTGAATACAGTGTTAAATATCCGCTTTTCGGCGATGTAGTCCCTTACAGTGCTGATACAAATTCAGCCTTATCTATGACAGGTTATTCCGGTATTTATGATGTAAGCTTCAGCCTTACACCGAATGTTTCGGGTGATAAGCCTGTTTACGTAAATATAGACAACGACGATGTTTCAGCCTTCGGACTTGAAGTGGCAAATAATAAAATTAGCCTTATCTGTGAAAACGGCGAAAAGTTAGCCTTGGTAAAAGAAGATACAAAGGGCAAAACTTATGATATCACTCTTCGCGCAGATACTGAAAACTGTAAGGCTTGGGTTTTTGTAAACGGTGAACTTAAAACACCTTCCGTTCAGTTCTTTAAAAACCCTGTATCCTATTTTGTAAGTCTTATGGATGTTGTTGTTTCCGAAGAATGCGATGAAGGCGATGGTGTTTCGGTAAATAACATTACTGTTACGGAATAT
Organism: Clostridia bacterium; assembly: GCA_045541135.1. Taxonomy (GTDB): domain Bacteria; phylum Bacillota; class Clostridia; order Monoglobales; family Firm-18; genus CAZNKU01. Next base: position 124,295 of record JAZQIO010000028.1, on the reverse strand, counting down.
GTGGGAAATGAAATAGAAATAAAATCAGTGCTTAAAAATGCACTTGATAAAATATCTGTTAATGATGTAGCAGACAGTGCAACAAATACACAGTCCTTAAAGAAACTTAAGGAAAGTATAGACGGATATGAAATCAAATGGAGCAGTAACAGCAATCTTGTAGATGTGGAAAGCGGAAACGTTTATCACGGCAATGAAGATGAAACTGTTATAGTATCTGCAGTAATCAGTAAAGACGGCATATATGCCAAAAAGGACTTTTACTTGAATGTAGTTGCCGCAGGAAGTCTTGACGAACAGTTGGAATACTATATTTCCGATCTTCCGCAGACTATAACATCACAGCCTGCCGATGCTATTCAGTACGATATCAATCTTCCGTCAAAACATAACGGACTTGATATTACATGGACATCATCACATCCTGATGTAATCAGACAAAACGGTGTTTTAAATACATCTGCAACAGTTACAGAACCCTTAAAGGTCACTTTGACTGCGAATATATCCATAAACGGTACAACAGTTCCGAAAGAATATAAATATACAGTTTTGCCATTCGCAGATGAATATACTGTATACTCAGGCATGGAACTTCCTTCATCTCTTACAGTAAACGGAACAGAAAACATAAAGGTTACGGATAACGTGACTGCAACAGTTAATTTCTCGCAAAACGGTGCAGTAAATAACACAGTTATCCTTAAAGATTCAAATGGCAAAGCGGCAGTGAAAATTGTTGTGAATAACAACGAATATTATGTAATTTACGGTAACGGCACAACCGAAAAATATCCTATGGCTGCAAATACATCAAAAGAGCTTAAGGTAGTTATTTTACCTGAAGTTTCAAAGGTTGCTGTATGGGATGGTGATGTAAGAATTGCCGATTATGTTGATACAGTATCCGAAATATGCGACTTTGCAGGATTTGACGTGGAAGGTGACGATATTACCATTAACAACACTTTGGTAAAAACAGACCTTTACGGCATGCTTGGAATTAATCTTTCGAATGTTGACTATTTCGCACCTTTTGAAAAGGGTGTTGTAAAAGAAAGCAAAGCTTTGGTAAATGAAACTGTAATTCCATGTAATGTAAGCTGGGTATCTTCTGATGCTTCGCTTATGGCAGACAACGGTACAGTTACAGTACCTGATACATATAAATTTGTAACAATGACACTTACACTTTCTGTAAATGGAAATGAAGATGTAAAACTTTCAGTTCCCGTGACTTTCGCAGTAGCTTGTGATAAGACTAAAAATATCCTTGCAGGAAGTGATGCAAAGACTACTACAATGGATAAGCCGGGATTCCCCATAGTGTATGCAACAGACAACGATGTAAACACTGTATACGGTGTTTCAAATGTTGCCAAAAAGCCTGTTGTTACATTTGATATGGGCAGTGTAAAATATGTAAACAGCATTTACCTGAGTGAAGATGTTTCAAATGCAGGAGAAGGCTTGAAGTCATACGTTCTTAGCTATTCAAAAGACGGTGAAAACTGGAATGTTGTCAAAACAGGAACAGTTACAAAGCCACAGGATTATTTAATTGCTTTCGGAAATGTTGAAGCACGTTATTTCAAACTTGAAATAACAGATGCATATACAAAAGATGTATACTTTAATGAAATAGAAGCATACCTTTTCGGTACAAGCGGGGATTTGGTACAACTTGAACTTGACCTTATAGATCTTGGCGTTGAAAGTACTGTTACTTCCGATCTTGAGCTTCCTAAGGTCGGTGCATTCGGTACATCATTGGTATGGTCAACAAATAATGCAGAAATCATATCTGCAGATGGTAAAGTTACAAGACCTGAAAAGGGTACAACAGTAAAACTTACCGTAAAAGCAGTATGTGATGGTGTGGAATACACAAGAGATTTTGCTCTTTATGTAAGTGGTAAAAAAGCTGCAGGCGGCAGTGCAGGCGGTGGCGGCGGTGCTGCAGGTGGCGTAGGTGGTACAGGTACTTCAACAGTTCCCGGCTTCGCAGTAACGGATGTTCCGAAAGAAGATGAAGAAGTAACCGTGACTCCTGAAGAAAAAGTCTTTGCCGATATGGATGAAAACCATTGGGCATACGAAAATGTTAAAAAGCTTAAAGAACTTGGTATAGTAAACGGTGATGAAAAGGGTAACTTCAATCCATCATCAAATGTAACTCGTGAACAGTTCCTTAAAATGCTTGTGGAAGCTTTGGGTATAACACCTGTATATTCAAAAACATCATTTGCTGATGTTGACGGAAATGCATGGTATGCATCTTATGTATCAGCAGGTACAGATGCAGGTATTATAAACGGTATCACTTCGGAAACATTCGGCGTAGGTTCTGAAATTTCACGTCAGGATATGGCTGTTATGATTCTTCGTGTTCTTAATATGAAGAATGTAAAAACAAGTGTATCCGACAGCGAATTTAAAGACGATACAGCAATTTCCGACTATGCTAAAGATGCAGTTTACACAGTACGTTCAGCAGGTATTATCGAGGGTTATGAGGGTATGTTTAATCCAAAAAATTCACTTACACGTGCCGAGGCTGCAACAGTTATTATAAAGCTTTTGGACTTGTTGAAATAAGGGGAGGAGTTTAAAATGAAAAGACTAATTACATTTGCTCTTCTTATATGTTTGTTACTTACAATTACACCTATATCTGCCTCCGCTTCACAGGAGGCAGATTTGAGCGAACTTGTTACATATGACCAGCCGGATAATTGGGATGACTATGTAATAGATTCCGACCCTATGCAGATTTCCGATGAAGAATTTTTCGGTGTATGGGATAAGGAATTGGAAAAATGGACCTCAAAGCCATATTTCCGTTATGATGAATTTCCTGATATGCTTCCTGTAAAGGAAGCTGTAATGGAAGGCGATTATGCACGTGCGAAGGATGAACTTTTAATTTACTATCAGTCCGTTGCACCTGACCGTTCCGAGGCGCAGGCTACACATCCCGGTAAAGTGAAACGTATGTCAAGCCTTGCACTTGAAAAAAATATGTATTATGTAAATGCCATGAACGGTAGCATAATAAACTTTTTCAACGTTGATAATGAATTTAAGGAACACCGAATTGACGTTCTTGCGGCATTCAGCCAGAAAACAGTTGTGGGTATTGAACAGACACGAGGTTTTGTAATTAACTCTATTGATAAGTTTAATACAGAGGCGGAAATTTACGCAAGAGAATCTCAATACGCACCGCGTCTTGAACTTATAGTGAATGGTATGCCTGTTGTGTATACAGCTACCAAGGACGCTATGGTGCAGGGCGGTATATATGGCGAAAACAATTTCGGTAGTGACGAAATTATGTATGTCCGTGAAAGCGGCACATATCAGAATTTTAACGAAAATACAAAGCGTGCTTATGTTGCCTTTGATATTTCGAATCTTAAATCAACTGACATTGTTTCAGGTGCTACACTTATACTGACAGGACGTAATGCATCGGGCACAGGTGAAAAGGAGCTTGGTGTATATTGCCTTTTCGATATGTCATTTGATGAAACGTCAATAAAGTTCAATGACTATTCCGACTGTATGCTGTGGTCTGAAAATGACAACGATACATGGGACTATATAACATCAAATTACGGTGCTGTTAAGGGTAAAGCCTGCTTTTATCACAGAGGTGACGAGCTTTCATATGTTGCCAGCATGTACAGCTATACTCATGAACCAAGATATGCCTATACTTTTATAAGACAGCAAATGGGACTTGTATACAACGTAGGTTTTAACAACAGCGTGTATAACGCTCTTGATACTTCAAGGCATATTGCCAATGCAACAAAATCTCTTTTCTGGGTAATTGACAGCGAATATATGACCGGTGAATATCTGACCGCTATGTTAAAAACATGGTGGCTTATGACAGATTACCTTGTAAACATATACTACGGTACAGCTACCAATAACTGGGGAACTTACGCTACACAGGGTGTGTACTCACTACTTGCACGTTTTCCGGAACTTGAAGTGTTTGACGAATGGTATGAAATAACAAGCAGGGAAAACGAAAGACTTTGTAAAGTTTTTATTCAGGAAGACGGTCTTCCCATAGAGCTTGCACAGGGTTATCTTAATACAATTATCAATTCTCTTGAAGAACCTTTGAGAATTGCACAGTATACGGGAATTGATGTACCCTATAACCAGGATGTGTACGACAGTATATACACACTATTAGAAGGCTATATTTATTGCTCAGCTCCGGGGTTCAGAGGTACTAATATAGGTGACTCAAATGACTATACGGCTACGGCTCATGCAAGAATAACATATTGGTATAACAATATGTTCCGTGATAACCCTATGTTCGAATATGTTGCCACAAATGGTGTTTCAGGGAAGATGCCTGAAAATCCAACAACAAACTATCCTGTAACAGCACGTACATTTATGCGTGAATCGTGGGATAAAGATGCAAGATGGATGGCGTTTATTGCAACAGGAAGCGGTTCACACGGACATAAGGATATGCTTTCCGTTTCCATGTTCTATAAAAGCAAGTATCTTCTTATAGACCCGGCGTACGGTTCAACACTTACTGACGACAGCCATACTGTTATGAGCAGTGCGCCTATGCACAACCTTGTAACCGTAGACGGCAGGAACTATGATGATATATCAAATGCAGTAACAGAAAAATTTGAAAGTAATAAATACTATGATTTCATAGAATACAGTGGAAATTACTATACAGGCTATGACCAGCACAGAAGTGTATTGTTCCTAAAAAACCAGGGCTTCTGGATTATTGCGGATTATTTGAATCCCGAAGATAAGGAAACTGTTCATTCGTATGAACAAAACTGGCAGATGCTTCCTGAAGCAGGCATAAAAATAGATGAAGATGACTTTGAAGTACGCAGTGACTTCGGGGATGTAAACGTGCTTGTTGCTCCTGTGGGCATAGATGGTATGACATCTTATCTTGAAGATACAAAGTTTGCACCTATTGCAGGTTCATTCTCGGATAATAAAAAGGCTGTTTTACAAAGGGTACAAAATGGCGTTGTAAATTATAATACACTTGTTTTGCCGAGGGATATAAACGAGGATTTTGAAGTGGAATCCGAACTTATAGACACGGGCATAGAGGGTGCAAATGCATTTGCCGCAAAGGTGAAAAGTACACTTACGGGAAAAACAGGATATTACTATTTCTATCATCTTAACAATGAAGATTTAAAACAAACTGTAAATGTTGCTCACTTTAAAACAGATGCATCAACCTTGCTTATAGAAACAGATGAGGACGGAAAGATTCTTTCCACATTCCTTTCGGATGCTACCTTCCTTGAGGACACTACTAAAGGTGAGCCCGTACTGTTTAAGAGCAACGGTGAAACAGAAGCAATATCTTATGAGAAAAAAGGACAGGGAATGAATATTTATTCCTCAACTCTTGATAGCGAAAGCGTAAAGAATGTAACCGTTTTTGCAGAAAATGTGTCTTCAATAAAGCTTAACGGTGAATTACTTGATACAAAAAAATCAGGTAAATATGCTTACTTCGGCGATGAACCCATAGTAGAGGGCACAACCGAGGATGAAGAAATATCAGGAAATACATCTACACAAAAGCCAACCCACGGCGGAGGAAGCTCGGGCGGTGGTGGAGGAGGTGCAGTTATTAAGCCTCCTGTAAAGGAAGAAGAACCCCAGCCTGTAACCCCACCTGAAAAACCTGAAAAGCCGATGGTAACACCAAATTTTGACGATGTTAAGGAATTTGACTGGTATTTTGAATATGTAACAGAGCTTGCAGGCAAGAACATTATATCAGGTGTTGGAAATGGTAAATTTGCACCAAACGATAATGTTACCCGTGAACAGTTCCTTAAGATGATAATAGAAGCAACGGGAACGGATGCTGAAACAGCAGAAAATACATTCAGTGACGTTGAAGATGCATGGTATAAGGAATATGTATTGAAGGCTAAAAACCTTGGTATTGTAAATGGTATTTCCGATACTGAGTTTGGTATAGGTTCAAATATAACACGTCAGGATATGGCAGTTATGATAAGCCGCACAATAGAAAAAATGGGAATAACGATTGAAGAAAACGAAGTTAATGCGTTTGCAGACAACAGTAAGGTTTCTGATTATGCAACAGATGCTGTTGGATATATGAAGTCCATAGGTCTTATTGAGGGTTATAATAATGAATACAGACCTCTTGACAATCTTACAAGAGCAGAGGCTGCAAAGGTTATATGTGAGTTAATAAAGCTATTTTAAAATTTATTGTTGAGTTCTGAAGTGGCTATAATGCACCCGTTAATACTGTGATGTATTAATCATAATTCTCTTCGTCATAAGAAAACCTTGTATTCATAACGAATACAAGGTTTTTTCTATTCGGCCGTTCGTCTTAAATTTACGAATGGTTTTACACTAAATAATAATAACCGTCCGTTTTAATGATCATCTAATCTGCTTGCTTTTTTGTATGTCATAGGTGATATTCCGGTTAATTTTTTAAATATTCGTCCGAAATATGTTGGGTTTTTATAACCTACCCTTTCGCTAATCTTTGTTATGTTAAAATCTGTTTTTCGTAAAAGTTCTTGTGCTTCTTTAACTCGTACATTATTTAGATAGTCAACAAAAGATAAGTTTGTAATTTCTTTGAATTTTCGTGAAAAATAATATGTACTTATGTAAAACATTTCAGATATGCTCTGTAGTGTAATATCCTCTGTGTAATTAGTATTTATATAACCGATTACTTTTGTTATTGTTTTGTGGATTGTAACAATGTCATCACTTTTTACAGGTGAGTCGTTATGCCTGATAGTAAAAAGTAATAGTTGAATCAGAGCCGTTTTTAAATATGGAATATAATTTTCTTTTTTGTTTGTATATTCGTTATATATTGTATTTAAAAGGGATTCTATGTATATTTGTTCGTGTAAATCCAAGTTAATTACATGAATGTTTTTTTCAAAACATTCAAACAAATTGGCATCAATTTTTTCACTTAAATCATTTATGAATTTTTTATTGAAATTTAAAACTATACGTTCATGTCCTAGTTCACCAATGTTTCTTGTACAATGTATATCATATTCGTTAATCAGTACAATGTTCCCTTTTTTAATGTGATAAGTTTTGTCTTTAATAAAATACGAACGCTCTCCGGAACACAAATAATAAATTTCAAAGTTGTTATGATAATGGTATTTTTTCATTGTCATAGGAAAGTTTGTTTTGTTTTTTTGTATATTAAATGATTCCTCTGAACAATCCATAATTGTTTTATTCATAGAAAAACCTCCCTTTCAGTAATCATTATATAAGTTTTGTTAATAAAAATCAAGATACTGATGACAATATAAGTTGAAATTTTAAAATAATGACAATATATTTATTGAAAAACAAGATAATTTTGTGCTAACTTAAAAGCAGTTAAATAAATTCAGTTTATAACGGAGGTTTTATTATGGCTAAAAAAACAAGATACGTACAGGTTGGCGTAGGTGGACGTGCAAGATTTTTCTATCATGCTATTGCAGAAAGTTTTTCGGAAACATCAGAAATCACAGCTTTTTGTGATATTAACAGAACTCGTATGGAATATGCACAAAAATACCTTATGGAAAAATTTAATTATCCAAAAGTTGACCTTTATGCTGCAGATGAATTTGATAAGATGATTGAAGAACAAAAACCCGATTGTGTTATTGTAACTTCAATTGACCGTACACACCACAAATATATTATAAGAGCAATGGAACTTGGTTGTGATGTTGTAAGTGAAAAACCTATGACAGTTGACAATGTTAAGTGTCAGGAAATTATTGACGCAGTAAAGAGAACCGGCAGGAAGCTTCGTGTAACCTTCAACTACAGATATGCTCCGCATAATTCTAAAGTTCGTGAGCTTATTATGAATGGTGTTATTGGTGATGTAAAGCAGGTGCATTTTGAATGGTTCCTTAACACATCCCACGGTGCTGACTACTTCAGAAGATGGCATAGAGACAAACGTAACAGCGGCGGTCTTTTGGTACATAAATCAACTCATCATTTTGACCTTGTTAACTTCTGGTTGGGAACAAAACCAAAACAGGTATTTGCTTACGGTGATTTAATGTTCTATGGTAGAGAAAATGCCGAAAACAGAGGTGTTACAAAGTTCTATACACGTGTTCACGGTTCTGAAAATGCAAAGGGTGACCCGTTTGCACTTGTTATGGAAGGTAATGAAAACCTTGAAAATCTGTACCTGAATGCCGAAAAAGATGATGGCTACATCCGTGACCAAAGCGTATTTGGCGACGGTATCAGTATTGAAGATACAATGAACGTATTGGTTAAGTATGAAAGCGGAGCTACAATGTCATACTCTCTTAATGCATATTCGCCAAAGGAAGGCTTCAGAGTTGTATTTACCGGTACAAAAGGAAGAATGGAACTTGATGTTTCAGAATTTGTATATGTAAACGGTGCAGGACAAAAAGAACTTGAAGGTGCTACAAAGAATAAATCTATTATGGTATATCCGATGTTTGATGAAGCATACGAAGTTGAAATTGAAGAAATGGAAGGAGGACACGGTGGTGGCGATACTGTACTGAAAAATGATATTTTCGGTATTCCGGAGCCCGATCCCCTTAACAGAGCTGCCTCTCACATTGATGGTGCAATGAGTATTCTTACAGGTATTGCAGCAAATAAATCTATTGCAACAGGTATGCCTGTTGACATTAAACCGTTGGTTGAATTTTAACGAAAAATCAGGGCTTAACTTAAGCCCTGATTTTTTTGAATATTTGTACTATGTTATATTAATTTTTTATAAACCATAATCAGTTTATTTGTTCAATTATTTCAATAATTTTTTCTAAACCGGCAGTGTCAGCCTTTTCAATTTCACCGGCATCTACCAAGGAAGCAAGTTGTGGATTTATTGGTAGAGTACCTATTGCCGGAATATTAAATTTTTCAGCAATTTCATTTATATGACTTTCTCCGTAAATATAATGTTTTTCATTACAGTTAGGACACTTGAAATATGACATATTTTCAACAATGCCAAGAACAGGAATATTCATAAGATTTGCCATTTTAACAGCTTTTTCTACAATCATTGATACCAATTCCTGAGGAGAGGTAACAACAATAATGCCTTTAACAGGTATGGATTGAAAAACAGTAAGTGGAACATCACCTGTACCCGGAGGCATGTCAACAAACATATAATCTACATCTTCCCATATAACGTCTGTCCAGAATTGCTTTACAGTGCCTGCAATAACAGGACCTCTCCACACAACGGGATCAGTTTCGTCCGGCAACAGAAGGTTAAGAGAAATTACGTCTATTCCGGATGTTGTTTTTGCGGGAATAAGACCGTCATCCGTCCCCACAATTTCGGAACGAATTCCAAAAGCTTTAGGAATAGAAGGACCGGTAATGTCGGCGTCCAAAATTGCGGTATGATATTTTTTGTTGTTCATTGCAACAGAAAGAAGAGATGTGACCATTGATTTGCCAACACCACCCTTACCGCTTACAACGGCAATTACATTTTTAATATTAGATTTTGCGTTAGGTGCTTCCAGAAAACTGTTTGCTTTTCTGTCAGAACAGTTTGCCGAGCATGTTTCGCAATTATGTGTACAATTTTCACTCATTTTTTAAAACCTCCGTATTTTATACTTTTATTATTTTACAACTAATTTTAATGTATGTCAACAAATGACTTTGAATTAACAAATTATTTTCTATACTTTCTGTATACTGTCCTTGACATAAAAATATTAAATTGTTATAATATTGTAGAAGATTATAATGTATTTATATATACGGCAAGGAGGAAAAATTATATGGCAAGAAAAATGAAAACAATGGATGGTAATAATGCAGCTGCATGGGCATCATATGCATTTACCGAAGTGGCTTGTATTTATCCGATTACTCCGTCATCAGTTATGGCAGAAGTAACAGACGAATGGGCAGTTGATAAAAAAGAAAATATATTCGGTCAGCCTGTAAAAGTTGTTGAAATGCAGTCAGAAGCAGGTGCGGCAGGCGCTGTTCACGGTTCTTTGGCGGCAGGTGCCCTTACAACCACATACACAGCTTCACAGGGCTTACTTCTTATGATTCCAAATATGTATAAAATGGCAGGTGAATTACTGCCTTCAGTTATCCATGTAAGTGCTCGTTGTGTTGCTTCACACGCTCTTAATATTTTCGGTGATCATTCCGATGTTATGGCTTGTCGTCAGACAGGTTATGCTATGCTTTGTTCAAACAGTGCTCAGGAAGTTATGGACCTTGGTGCCGTAGCTCATCTTGCAGCAATAAAAGGTAAAGTGCCTTTCCTTCATTTCTTTGATGGTTTCAGAACTTCTCATGAAATTGACAAGATTGAATGCTGGGATTATGAAGATTTAAAAGATATGATTGATATGGATGCTGTAAAGTCATTCAGAAACAATGCACTAAATCCTGAACATCCCGTGCTTCGAGGTTCTGCCCAGAACCCGGATATATTCTTCCAGAACAGGGAAGCTTGTAACACATACTATAATAATGTTCCTGCTATCGTTGAAGAATATATGAATAAAGTAAATGAAAAGATTGGTACAAACTACGGTTTGGTTAATTACTACGGTGCTCAGGATGCAACAAAAGTTTTGGTTGCTATGGGTTCAGTATGTGAAACAATTGAAGAAACAATTGATTATATGATAAAACAGGGAGAAAAGGTTGGCCTTATAAAAGTACATCTTTACAGACCGTTTCCGGTTGATGCGTTTCTTAAAGCTGTTCCCAAAACCTGTAAAAAGATTGCGGTTTTAGACAGAACAAAGGAACCGGGCTCAATCGGTGAACCTTTATTCCTTGATGTATGTGCTTGCTATGCAGGTAACCCTGATGCTCCTATGATTATTGGTGGAAGATATGGTCTTGGCTCAAAAGATACTATACCTGCAGATATTATTGCGGCTTATAAGAACCTTGATGCTGAAAAACCGGTTAAAAGCTTTACTCTTTCAATAACTGACGACGTAACTAACCTTTCACTTCCAAGAGAGGAAAATCCTAATACAGCTGCAGAAGGTATTACATCATGCAAATTCTGGGGTCTTGGTTCTGATGGTACAGTTGGTGCTAACAAGGACTCTATTAAAATTATCGGTGACCACACAGATTTGTATGCTCAGGCATATTTTGATTATGACTCCAAAAAATCCGGTGGTATTACAGTTTCTCACTTGAGATTCGGTAAAAATCCTATTAAATCAACATATTTAATTAACAAGGCCAATTTTGTTGCATGTCATAATCCGTCATATGTCAATAAATATGATATGGTAGAGGATTTGATTCCCGGAGGTAAATTCCTTCTTAACTGTGCGTGGTCAGATGATGAACTTTCAGCTCATCTACCTGCTAAGATGAAAAAGTATATTGCTGAAAATAATATTTCACTTTATACAATTGATGCTATCGGAATTGCTAAAGATATAGGTCTTGGCAACAAAACATCTATTGTATTGCAGTCTGCATTCTTTAAATTGGCAAATGTTATTCCTTTTGAAGAAGCTGTTGAATATATGAAGGCAGCAGTTGTTAAGAAATTCAGCAAAAAGGGTGAAAAGATTGTTAATATGAATCATGAGGCAATTTCACTTGGTGCTGAAAACGTTAAGGAAGTTGTTGTTCCTGCTGATTGGAAAAATGCAGTTGAAGAAACTGCAACAAAGGAAGTAAATGTTCCCGCTTTTGTTAAAAATATTCTTGAACCATGTACTGCTCAAAGAGGTAACAAACTACCTGTTTCTACATTCATGGATATGGTAGACGGTCATCTTCCACAGGGTATGGCAGCTTATGAAAAACGCGGTATTGCAGTAGATGTTCCGGAATGGGATGTTACAAAGTGTATTCAGTGTAACCAGTGTGCCGCTGCTTGTCCCCATGCGGCGATACGTCCTATTGTTCTTACTGAAGAAGAAGCAACTAATGCACCTGAAGGTATGAAAATGAAACCTATGACAGGAAAGCCACAGTATAAATTTGCTATGGTCATTTCTCCTCTTGATTGTGCGGGTTGTGGTAACTGTGCAAGGGTTTGCCCTGAAAAAGTACAGGCACTTTCAATGAAACCCATTGCATCTCAGATGCAAGAACAGGCTGTATTTAACTATGCAATTAAAACATCTGTTAAAGAAGATATTATCAATGCACCTCTTAATGTAAAGAACTCTCAGTTCCGTCAGCCGTTGCTTGAATTCTCGGGTGCATGTGCAGGTTGCGGTGAAACACCTTATGCCAAAATGATTACCCAGATTTGTGGTGATAAAACATATATTTCAAATGCTACAGGTTGTTCATCAATATGGGCAGGTTCTGCACCTTCAACACCATATACAGTTAATCACGAAGGCCATGGTCCTGCATGGGCTAACTCATTGTTTGAAGACAATGCAGAACACGGTTTAGGTATGGCCGTTGCTGCAAAACAGCTAAGAGCACGTCTTGCTGACAAGCTTGAAAAACTTGAAAACGCAGATGTAAAGGCAGCTGTTGCTGATTGGAAAGCAACTTATGAAGATATTGATGCAAATGCAGATGCCACAAAGAAGCTTGTTTTAGCACTGGAAGCATGCGGCTGTGATGCAGCAAAAGAAATTCTTGAAATGAAAGAATTTTTATCTAAAAAAGCCGTATGGATATTTGGTGGTGACGGTTGGGCTTACGACATTGGTTTCGGTGGTCTCGACCATGTACTTGCATCAGGCGAAGATATAAATGTTATGGTTTTTGATACAGAAGTTTATTCAAATACAGGCGGTCAGGCTTCAAAATCAACACCTACGGGGGCTGTTGCTCAGTTTGCTGCAGGTGGTAAACCAATCAAAAAGAAAAATCTTGCAGAAATTGCTATGTCTTACGGCTATGTATATGTAGCACAGGTTGCTATGGGTTATGATGCCAACCAGACTGTTAAAGCTATTAAAGAAGCGGTTGCATATAACGGTCCGTCTTTGATTATCGGATACGCTCCGTGTATTAACCACGGTATTAAGGGTGGTATGACAGATACACAAAAAGTAATTAAAAATGCTGTTTTGGCAGGCTATTGGCATACATTCAGATTTGATCCAACCCTTGTAGCAGAAGGCAAAAATCCTTTCCAGATGGATTCAAAAGAGCCATCAGCTTCATATAATGACTTTATTATGAATGAGGTTCGTTACAGTTCACTTGCTCGCAAATTCCCTGAAAAGGCTGAGGAATTGTTTAAAGCAGCAGAGGAGCAGGCAAAAGAAAAATATATTCACTGGACAAAATACAGTAAATTATTTGAATAATTAATTTTGAAAATCCCACAGTTTTTTCTGTGGGATTTTTTTAGTGCATGTTGCACAATATTTTTTTGATTTATTGTACAATCTTTAGTAGGATTTGTTTACGTATATGTCAAATAAATAATGCATAACGTAATTTGTTTGCGTGTTAAATCAATTGGAAGGAATGATGGGTAATGAGAAATTTTTTAACAGAGGAAATCAGAAACGTTTGTATTCTTGGTAACGGTAATGCCGGTAAAACAACAGTAGTTGAATCTATGCTTAGATTTTCCGGTGCTATAGAACGTCGTGGTTCTGTATTGGACGGAACAACTGTTTCAGACTATGATGCGGAAGAAATTAAACGTAAGATTTCTATTAATACATCTTTAGTTTCTTTTGAATTTGAAAATTGTAAATATAATATTTTAGATACACCGGGATCATATGATTTTGTCGGTGAAGCATTAGAAGCAATTGAAGTTGCAGACGCTGCTGTTATTGTAGTAAGCGGTAAGTCAGGTGTTTCAGCAGGTGTTGAAAGAGCATGGGAGCTTTGTGAAAAAAGAAATCTTCCACGTATTTTCTTTATCAATAAGGTTGATGATGAAAGATGTAATTTCCAGAAGGTACTGGAAGAATTAAGAGAAAAATTCGGTAAAACTGTTGCACCTTTCCAGGTTCCTATTGACAATGGCGAAAAAATTATAGGTTTTGTTGATGTTGTAAGAATGAGAGCAAGACTTTTCCAGGCAGACGGTCCGTTGCTTGATGACGATATTCCTGATTATATGATGGATAAGGTTGAACCTGTTAGAAATATGATTATCGAATCAGTTGCAGAAACTGATGAAGCTTTAATGGACAGATATTTCAACGGCGAAGAATTTACTGTTGATGAAATAAAAAAAGCTCTTAGAAAAGCTACAGATTCTAACGAGGTTGTTCCTGTTCTTTGCGGTACTGCATTACATAACAAAGGTGTAGGCGTACTGTTAGAATCAATTAATGCTTACTTCCCATCACCAGATGATGTAGAAGAAATGTTTGATATAGGTGGAAAACCATCAATTTATGTATTTAAAACAGTTGCAGACCCATTTGTTGGTAAACTTTCATACTTTAAGGTTATGTCGGGTAAGCTTTCTCCTGATGCAACACTTATTAACCTTACAACAAAATCACCTGAAAAGCTTGGTAAGCTATATACAATGTTTGGCAAGAAACAGCTTGATTGTAAAGAACTTGTTGCAGGCGATATCGGTGCTGTTGCTAAACTTTCGGTTACAAAGACAGGTGATACTTTAGCTACATCCGAAAATGATACTGCATACGAACAGATAGATTTCCCAAAACCTAATATATCATTGGCTATTCTTCCTAAGTCTAAAGGTGATGAAGAAAAAATCAGTAATGGCTTGCAGAAACTTACAGAAGAAGATATTACTTTCAGATTCTATACAAACAGTGAAACAAAAGAAATGCTTATAAGCGGTATTGGCGAAGTGCATCTTGACGTTCTTAAGAGTAAACTTAAAACTAAATTCGGAACAGATACAGATTTAATTGAACCTAAGGTTGCATACAGAGAAAAACTTAGAAAACCTGTTAAAGTTGAAGGTAAACACAAGAAACAGTCAGGTGGTCATGGTCAGTATGGTCATGTATGGATTGAATTCTCACCAACAGAAGAAGATGATTTGATTTTTGAAGAAAAGATTTTCGGCGGTTCTGTTCCTAAGAATTTCTTCCCGGCTGTTGAAAAAGGTCTAAGAGAATGTATCCTAAAAGGTGCTTTGGCTGGTTATCCGGTTGTAGGACTAAAAGCTGTTCTTGTTGACGGTTCATATCACGCTGTTGACTCTTCTGAAATGGCATTTAAGATGGCAGCTTCACTTGCATTCAAAAAAGCAATGGATGAAGGCGGAGTACAGTTGCTTGAACCTATCGGTCACTTAACAGTTACAGTTCCTTCAGACCTTATGGGTGATATAACAGGAGATATTAACAAGCGTCGTGGTAGAGTACTTGGTATGAATCCCGGTGAAAAGACTCTTGTTGTTGAAGCTGATGTTCCAATGTCTGAAATGCATAAGTATACAACCGATTTACGTTCAATGACTCAGGGCAGAGGTAAATTTGAATTTGAATTTGTAAGATACGAAATTGCTCCTAAAGATGTTGAACAAAAAGTTGTAGCAGAAGCAAATAAATAATTGAATTAAGGTGCAGTTTAAATAACAGCACCTTTCTTAATTATTCCACAAGCAATTTTTTTGCCGGAGTCACCACCGGGTTGAGTTTTAAAGTCGTCCGGCTGAGAGTGTATAATTATAGTTTTACCTATTATTTCATTTATAGTAAATCTATTTGTTAAAACAGCCATATATGCATAACCATTATTTCCAAATAATGGAGGTAAATCACCTGCGTGGTACGGATGCTTACAGTTATTTGGATTGTAATGTGTCAATGCGTCAGCAAATGGATCTGTATCAGTTCCGCTACATTTGCTTCCGGTGTGGATGTGTAATCCAAAAATACCGTCATTACATTCAGACTCATTATAAGGTAATCCGTTAATTTTAACTTTTACAATTACACCATATTTTGTACTAAAAAACTCAACTATACCGTTTATTTTACTATACTTTTTACTGCCTTTTATTTTGGCTTTGGCATCTGGCTTTTTTCTCTCTGTATGAGAAAAAATACTTAATATTTCTTTGATTTCAAACAAAATTGTCACCACCCATATTCATTATATTCAAATAAGTCTTGTTGTGAACATAATATTTATAGGACAATTTATTGTTTTTTCAGGACATTTTCGGGTATTTGATTGACTTTGTTTTTTTCAAAGTATATAATTGTTTTATAATATATATACTTTGGAGGTAGTTATGTTTTTAGCAAATTATTATAACGATATTCATTCGGGCCACGTTAATGAAAAAGCTCCACGAGCTTATATGATACCCTATGAAAATATAAAAAAAGCAGAAGAAGGATGTAGAGAAAAATCCGGTTTCTTTACACTTTTGTCGGGTAAGGAATGGAAATTCAAATACTTCGAAACAGTGCATCTCGTAAATGAAAATCATGTGTCGGAATCTGTTGATTGCTCTGATTGGGACAATATGTATGTTCCCGGAATGTGGCAGACAAACGGATATGATCAGGCAATGTATTTTACAAGTCCTTTTATACATATGTTTAATCCTCCGTATACTCCTGAAAAAAATCCTGCAGGTGTGTATGTTCATGATTTTGAATATAACATAAAAGACGGTAAAACATATGAAATGGTTTTTGAAGGTTTTGATTCTGCATTATACTTATATGTGAACGGACAGTTTGTGGGTTTTTCAACTGTTGCACATAACGAAAGTGTTTTTGATGTTACACCATACCTAAAAAACGGTAAAAACAGATTAACCGCTGTTTTGTTAAAATTCAGCTTCGGTACATATTTTGAAGATCAGGATAAAATCCGTATGAACGGTATATTCAGAGATGTTTACATTTTAGAAAGAGATGAAAACGGACTTGAAGACCTTTATATAAAACCTGAACTTAATAATGATTTTTCAGCAGGCAATGTAAAGCTTGACTTTTATAAGCAGTTAAACCTTGACATAACTGTTGCTTCACCGAACGGAGAAAAGATTTTTGAATACAGCGGAACAACAGATAAGATTGATTTTAATGTTGAAAATCCAATGCTGTGGTCTGCAGAAATACCAAACCTTTATATTTTAAATATCACTGTTGGAAATGAATGTTACAGCAAAAAATTCGGCTTTAAAAGGGCAGAAATCAAAGATAGTGTATTCTATATAAACGGTAAAAAAGTAAAACTTAAGGGTGTTAACCGTCACGATTCTGATCCTGATTTGGGTTATGCAGTACCGTATGAGCATATGAAAAAAGATATTCTTTTGATGAAGGAATACAATGTAAACTGCGTAAGAACTGCACACTATCCAAACGACCCAAGATTTTACGAACTTTGTGACGAATACGGAATTTATGTAATGTCAGAAGCAGATGTTGAAACTCACGGTTGTTACTATGTGGGTAACCGTCATATATTAACAAACGACCACAAATATGACCACATTGTTGTAGACCGTGTTATGCGTATGGTTCTTTCTTTTAAAAATAATCCGTCAATATTTTCCTGGTCATTAGGTAATGAGGCTGGCTATGGATGTTGTTTTGAAGAAGCATCAAAAGCTATAAGAGCTTTTGATAAAGAGGCTCTTATACATTATCAGGGTGCATATAATGCATTTAACGACGGTAATGTTTTTGCGTCAGAAGAAGAGTTCATCGAAAAAACCTCACCATACATAGATATTCATTCAGAAATGTATACATTCCATCCTCATTTGGCAGAAATGACTAAGAGAATAGACAAACGTCCTATATTCCTGTGTGAATATACCCATGCTATGGGCAACTCTTGCGGTGACCTTAGGGAGTATATGGAAACATTCTATAATGACGATAAACTTATGGGTGGATGTATATGGGAATGGTGCGAACATGCTATGACTGTATATGACGGTGATACTAAATTCTATGGTTACGGCGGCGACTTTGGTGATAAAGTTTCATACAAAAATGTATGCGTAGACGGTATTTGTTCGCCTGACAGACGCCCAAGGTCTGCAATGCTTGAAATGAAAAATGTATATGCACCCATTGTGTGTACATTGGTAAGTGAAAAACCATTTGAAATCAAGATAGAAAATAGATATAACTTTAAGGATTTTTCTGATTTGAAATTCAAGTGGGAAGTAAGTAAAAATGCCAAAGTAGTAGACAGCGGTGAAATTTCACTAAATACACCTGCAGAAAGCATTGAAACAGTAAAAATTGATTTTAGCCGTCCAACTGACGGTGAATGCTACTTCACGCTAAAAGTTTATAATAATTTTACAGAACCTATGTATCTGTTCCAAACTGAATTAAAAACAGAGGAAGTTGTTGAAGTTTACAAAACAGATAAATCAGTTACAGTTAGCGAAAAAGAGCTTAATGTAGAAATTTCGGGTACAGATTTTATTTATGAAATAGGAAAGTATGACGGATTGGTAAAAAGAATTGTGTATAAAGGCAAGGAATTGCTTGAAAAACCAATGGAACTTGTATCATTCCGCGCACCTATTGATAACGATTCACCATTTGGTCCTACAAGAGAGATAAAAGCTGTTGCATGGACAGCCATTGCGTCAGGTAACTACCGTTATCCTACAACAGACTTAAGAAATTTTGAAATAAAGAAAGTAACCGACAATGAAGCTGTATTTACATACAAACTTTGGTTCGGTGCATTGGGTCAGAAACCTGCTGTTGTAGCTGATGTTGAAATTACTGTAAACGGTGACGGCTTAATGAAGATTCAGCAGACAGGAAGACTTGAAGGTACAAGCACATATCTTATGAGATATGGCTATTGTTGGAATTTGTCAGGTAAACTTAACAATGTTTCTTACTTTGGCTTTGGTCCGCAGGAAACATATATTGATAAACATTCTTATGCACTTATGGATGTTTATTCCAAAAAAGTAGAGGATATGTTTGTGGATTACCTTAATCCTCAGGAAAACAGCAGTGTATATAACACAAAATGGGCTAAAATTACCGATGAATCAGGCGACGGTATTATGTTTGCAGGGAAGGGGTATTCCTTCAATGCAAGTGAATATACGGTAGATGAACTTACTGAAAAATCGCATCCTTATCAGCTTGAAAAATCAGGTAATACTGTTGTTCATACAGACTACTATATGAGTGGTGTTGGTTCATGTGCTTTGGGTACATGGCTGGTGCCTGAATACCGTCTGGAAAATTGTGATATTGACTTCGAATTAGTTCTTTGTCCAATAAGTGAAAAAGAAGATTCATTTGATAAATATAATTTGATTAAAAAGATGTAAGGTAATGATTTTTATGATTAAAGAATTGATGCACGATCCTTTGTTTTTAGGTCAAAAATCAGAGAATGCAACAATATTTGATATACAGGTTGCACAGGATTTACTTGATACACTAACTGCTCACAAAGACAGTTGTGTAGGAATGGCAGCTAATATGATAGGGGTAAGAAAACGCATTATATGTTTTGATAACAATGGTATATATATGACCATGTTTAACCCTGAAATATTAAAGGCATCTGGTTCTTACGATACAGAAGAAAGTTGTCTGTCTCTGTTTGGAGGACCGAGAAAAACAAAGCGATACAAAAAAATAAAAGTACAATATCATACATCCGACTTTAAAATTCATACGGAAACATTTGAAGGTTGGACAGCTCAGATTATTCAGCATGAGATTGATCATTGTAACGGTATCTTAATTTAAGTTTTTAAAAGGCTTGTATTAATACAAGCCTTTTTTAAATAATTAATCTGTATTGACTATTTAACGTTGATAATATATACTTTTACTGTGTAAAGAATAATTCAGAAAGGATTACGTTATGGATATTATCAGAGCGAAAGAAATTGTTTCGACATTGGCACAAGGAATTGATCCTTTTACGGGAGAGATGTTGCCGGAAGATCATATATGTAATAATGTTGAAGTTGTACGTGCTTTTTTTACATTAATTAATTCAGAAAATATTGTCGATAAAACAAAAAAATATGAAAACTCCGGCAAGAAATGGAGTGAAGAGGATGATAAATTACTAAAAGAACTGTTTGAAAATGGTGTTAAAAAAAGCGAACTTCAAAAACAATTTATGCGTTCATCCGGTAGTATTACAGCAAGGTTAGTTAAACTTGGGTTAATAGAAGAAAGATATCAATTCTGGAAAAAATAATAGTTGGATTTTTAAGATAACTCTTTACTTTTTTGTGGCTTTGTATTATAATAAACACATATGTTTTAGAAAAAGGAGATATATTATGGAAATGTCAGCATTGCAAAAAGCCAGATATGAATACACACCGAAACTACCTCAGATGTTAAGAGGCGGTATCGCTGAAATAAGTGTTTCAGAAGGCGCAGAAACGAAAAGTGTAGCAGATTGTGAAAAAATCCAGGCACTTTTCCCAAATACTTATGGTAAAAAAGAAATTGTTTTCCAGAAAGGTCAGAACACTTCTGAAGCAAAGACTCAGAAGGTTGGTGTTATTCTTTCAGGTGGACAGGCTCCGGGTGGACACAATGTTATTTGTGGTCTATATGATGCTTTGAAGTCTACAAATCCTGAAAACGAACTTTACGGTTTCAAGGGTGGTCCAAGCGGTCTTATTGAAGACAACTACATTATTTTTGATGATGAATACATTAATATGTACAGAAATACAGGCGGTTTCGATATTATCGGTTCAGGCAGAACAAAGCTTGAAACTAATGAACAGTTTGCTATCGTTGCAGATGTTTGTAAAAAACACGGTATTACAGCTGTTGTTATTATCGGTGGTGACGACTCTAACACAAATGCCGCTGTATTAGCTGAATATTTTGCAGCTAACAATACAGGTGTTCAGGTTATCGGTTGTCCTAAAACTATCGATGGTGACCTTAAAAACGAAGATATTGAATGTTCTTTCGGTTTTGATACAGCTACAAAGACATACAGCGAACTTATCGGTAACATTGAAAGAGATGCTAACTCTGCAAAGAAATACTGGCACTTTATTAAGGTAATGGGTCGTTCAGCTTCTCATGTAGCTTTGGAATGTGCTTTGGAAACACAGCCTAACATTTGTCTTATTTCTGAAGAAGTTGCAGAAAAGAAAATGTCTCTTTCTCAGATTGCAGACTATATTGCAGACTCTGTTGAAGCAAGATCTGCAAAAGGTATGAATTTTGGTGTAGCAATTATTCCTGAAGGTGTTGTTGAATTTGTTCCTGAATTTTCAACTCTTATTGCTGAAATAAATGAACTTCTTGCAGGTAGCAAGGCTGGAGAATTCAATGCTCTTCCAACATGGGATGATAAATATTCATTTATTGAAAAAGGTCTTACAAAGGCTTCTATGGCAGTATTTGCAATTCTTCCACAGGGTATTCAGCAGCAGTTATTCCTTGAAAGAGATCCTCATGGTAATGTACAGGTTTCTTTGATAGAATCTGAAAAATTGTTTTCTGCACTTGTTGCAGACAAGCTTGCTGCAAGAAAGAAAGAAGGAAAATATAACGGTAAATTCTCGGCACTTCACCACTTCTTGGGTTATGAAGGAAGATGTGCTTTCCCATCTAACTTTGATGCAGATTACTGTTATTCACTTGGATATAACGCATTTATGCTTATACAGTATGGTTATAATGGTTATCTATCAAAGATTTCCAACCTTTCAAAGCCGGCTACAGAATGGGTTGCAGGTGGTATGCCTATTACAAAGATGATGAATATCGAAAGAAGACACGGTGAAGATAAACCGGTTATCAAAAAAGCTCTTGTAGAACTTGATGGCAAACCATTTAAGTTCTTTGAATCAAACAGGGCAAAGTGGGCAATCGAAACTTCGTATGTGTATCCTGGTGCAATCCAGTATTACGGACCTTCAGAGGTTTGTGACCTTACTACAAGAACTCTTGCTCTTGAAAAAGAATAATATTATTAAGCGACTGTTTTAACAGTCGCTTATTTTATCACTTTTTACCAAAATAAAATTGATTTTTCGACATCATTCTACGTTGAACATCGTTTAAAATTTCGCCGAATCTTTGGTAATGAACTATTTCTCTGGTTCTTAAAAATTTTAATGGATCCAATACATCCGGATCATCTATTAATTTTATTAAATTTTCATAAGTTGCTCTTGCTTTTTGCTCTGCTGCCAAATCCTCATTAAGGTCGGCAATTACATCACCTTTTACAGCTATTGTTGCCGCATTCCATGGTGTGCCTGCAGCACTTTGCGGATATACTCCAACACCATGATCTGTATAATAATCTCCAAAACCCATCTCTTTAATTTGTTTCATGGAAAGATTTTTTGTAAGCTGATGAACCATACTGCCAACCATTTCTAAATGTGCAAGTTCTTCTGTTCCAATGTCCGTTAGCGTTCCTTTTGCTATATCTGTAGGCATTGAAAATCTCTGTGACAGATATCTCAAAGATGCACCAAGTTCACCGTCCGGACCGCCATATTGACTTATTATTAATTTTGCTATTTTAGGATTAGGATTTTTAATATTAACCGGATATTGTAATTTTTTTTCATAATTCCACATTAATTATCAGCCTCCTCACATCTGCAATTTTCCCAAGGCCACGGACCTTTGATCCATTTCCATTCAGTAGCATTTTCATCAACACCTATCAAAGTTAATGGCCCATATAATTTTTCGAAATTACACACCATAGATTTATATTTGTTTAAAGTGTCATTATATTCTTTAATTGCACATTGTTCTGTTGGATGAGTATCCAGGAAAAGTGTTAGATCATACAGTCTGAAGGAAAGTTGCTGAATTTCTTTTAATAACATTTGTCTATTTCTGATCATTTTGTTTCACCCCATTCATATTCACAGATTTCCTGATTCAGACAAGGGAAAATTGTTCCTACAATTAAGGCCCTTTCCAAATCATAAGTTTCATCAGTCCACTTTTGTTGTGGAATATATGCATGTGCAAGCATCTGATTACATTCTTCAAAATACATAATTATTAACCTCCTATATATATTTTCAATTCCAATATATTCAGTTGACATAATTTTTGATATTAAATGTTAATTAATTGTTAAATAAATAACTTTTTAAACATTATAACTTGATTTCAAAAAAATATTATGATAGAATAAATGCTGTTACTTATCAGCAAGTGTATTTTAAAGGAGGATGAATATGTTAAAAAAAATAACAGCTATATTATTTTGTTTTATGATGATTTTGTCTGTTTCATATGCAAGTGAAATTACAGATGTCGATGATGCGACAAAAACGGATTTTATTCCAATAAATAATACTTATACTTTAACACTGGAAGAAGCAATAAATATGGCTTTGGACAATAATCCTCAGCTTAATGCGTGTCTTGAAAAAAAAGAGGATACCAGAATACAGTTAAAAGCAGCCAGAGAAACAAAATCTCAATATAGAGAATTATCGAATATTCCAATCAGTACGGCATATGAGCTTGTTTACATAAAAAACGGATATTATGTACATACATATGAAAAAGCATTAAATTTGGCAGATTATGAATATAAACAAATAGAAGCACAAATTGCTTATAAAGTAACTGAAAAATACTTTAATCTTAAAAATTGTGAAAAATTAGTTGAGATTGCTGAGAACTCATATAATTTAGTACTAAATAACTATAAAAACGCAAGTCTTAGCTATGAACTTGGAATGATTTCAAAATCCGAACTGGATTCTGCAAATTTAAGTTTATTACAAGCCGAATTTACTCTTGAACAATACAAAGATAATTATGATATAGCAAAAGAAGATTTTAAAATTGCCTTGAACAAAAATGGTGAACAGTGTAACTTTCTGTTAACTGATACGTTAGATGTTACAGATTTTTCCTCAAATCTGTCGGATGATTTGATTATGGCTGAAAATTCAAGATACGATATTGCCGCATTAAAAATGAATTATGAGCTTGCAGAAGAATATCTTGATTTAACTTTGGGCGCTGCTACAGCAAGAAAATCCGCTGCCAAAAGCAGTTTTATTACAGCTGAATATAATTATTCAAATAATAAATCATTGATATTGCTTGGTATAAAGTCATCATATAATAACATAAAATCATCAAGAAACAATGTTGAATTAGCATTCGAAACATTAAAGTTAAAGAAAAATGCTTATGAAATTGCAAAAATACAGTATGATCAGGGATTAATAACAAATATTGATCTTTTATCTACTTTAAATAATGTGTATACATCAGAAGTTGAATTCGAAAATGCAAAATTAAAATACCGACTTTCGGTTGACAAATATAAATATGATATCACGATAGGAATTTGATTACGGAGGTTTGTTTTATGAAAAAAATCATTAAATATATAGCAGTTGTATGTCTTGCTTGCACTTTACTTTCCGCCTGCGGAAAAGAAGCTGTTAATGAAGAAACAGAGGTAGCAACCAACGTAACAGTATATCAGGTATCAGCAAGCGATATAAATAGCGAAGTCAATTATACCGGTGAGGTAAAAGCGCTTGAAGAAAGTGATGTTGCTTCTAAAATTACAGCTACAATTGAGAGTATTAACTACGATATAGGTGACTATGTTAATGCCGGTGACGTACTTGCTGTGCTAGATGACACAGATTACCGTAATGTATATAACCAGGCTTTGGCTGCTTACAACACCGCACTTGGAAGCTATCAACAGATGACTGCACAGCTACAAACTGCAATTTCAGGGGCGCAGATAGAATATGATAATGCTTTGTTAAATTATAATAGACAAAAAGCATTATACGAAGCAGGTGCAATAAGCAAAGTTGCTTTTGAAGCGGCCGAGACACGCCTCAGCAGTGCAGAGTTAAATCTAAATTCTGCAAAAACAAATTACGAAATTGCAATTACTTCTACATACGCAACTGCTAAAGCAAGTGTGGATTCTGCAAAGGCTGCTCTTGATAGTGCAACTAATAACCTGAATAATACCGTAATTACTGCACCGATTTCCGGATATATTGCATCTAAAAACGGCAATGTGGGTCAGATTGCAGCTGTCGGCTCACCTATGTTTTCAGTAAAGAGTTCAGAAATTGTCAATGTTGAAATTTCTGTTACTGAATCGGTTATTCCATATATTACTGTCGGAACTAAGGCAATTGTAACTGTTTCAACGGCTTCACTTATAGACATAGAGGGTGAAGTTTCTGCAGTTAATACTGTAAAAAATCCCCAGACAGGTATGTATACCGTAAGAATAAAAATTGACAACAAAGATGATGCTTTGAAAATTGGTATGATGGCTGATGTTGTTCTGGAAACACAGTCAAAATCCGGTGTTATAATTATACCAAGTGATGCAATTATGCAGGATGACGGAGGATATTACATATATGTTGTCAACGGTAATAGTGCTGAAAAACGCAATATAAGTGTTGGTATTACAAACAATGACTTCACCGAAGTTACAAGTGGTTTGTCGGCAAACGAAACAGTTGTTGTATCCGGAAAAGAATATATTTCCAAAGAAAATAACACTGTCAATATAGTTCAGGAATAATTTATGAGGTCGGTTTATTATGAAAATATATGAATTATCTGTAAAAAGACCCGTTGCGGTTGTAATGGCTGTTTTGGTGTTTGTTGTTTTAGGATTATATTCTCTAACCATGTTACCTATGGAAATGATGCCGGAAATGGAAATGTCAATGGCTTTGGTGTACACTTCGTACCCTAATGTAGGATCAGAAGAAGTGGAAAATCTCGTTACCAAAACCATAGAAAGTGCTGTAAGTTCGGTATCGGGGGTTAATTCTGTTACTTCTCAGTCGTCTGAAGGCACATCTCTTGTTATGGTTGAATTTTCAACAAATACTGATATGGATCAGGCTGTTATTGATATGGAAAAAAATATAGATATGTATGAAAACTATTTGCCTGATGGTGTTAATACACCTATGGTTTTAAAGCTTGATACGTCTATGATGCCTGTTGCAATGTTCAGTGTTTCTTATGAAGGTTACGACCTTATACAAACAAAGAGTTTTGTGGATGACAATGTTTTAAGCAAACTTGAGGCAGTTGACGGTGTTGCATCAGTTACAGTTTCAGGTGCACAGGACAAACAAATAGAAGTTGTGGTAGATCCTCAAAAAGTTTTCGGTTACAATATGACTTTGTCTGATGTTGCGGCATCAATAGCATACCAAAATCAAAACGCACCTGCTGGAACAACGGAAGCTATGGGTAAAACTATGCCCGTAAAAACTTTGGGGAAATTTTCTGATATCAAAGCAATTGAATCTGTACCGTTAGTTACAAGTCAGGGACAGGTAGTGTATTTAAGGGATATCGCAACTGTAAATGAAGGTTACTCCGATGCAACTACTTATGCAAGATTAAACGATAGCAGTTCAATTTCTATCTCGATTACTGCCGAATCTGATGCGAATACTGTTGATGTTGTTAACGGTATCAAAAAAGTTCTTGATGATTCTACAGAAAGTTATCCCAAATTTACATACAATATGACAATGGAACAAGGAAGTTACATTGAAGATTCCATTAATTCGGTTGCGGAAAACGCAGTTGTGGGATGTCTGCTTGCAATTATAATACTTTTGTTATTCCTTGGAAGTATAAAAACATCATTGGTAATTGGTGTTTCTATGCCTATATCAGTTATAACAACATTTGTAGGTATGTACTTTTCAGGCATGACTCTTAACGTTGTTTCACTTGGTGGTTTGGCATTGGGTGTTGGTATGCTTGTTGATAACTCAGTCGTTGTCCTCGAAAATATTTTCAGACGACGTGATGAATTGGGCGAAGATGCAACAACTGCTTCAATTATCGGTTCAAAAGAGGTTATAGCACCGGTAATTGCTTCTGTACTTACAACGTGTATTGTTTACCTGCCTATATTATTTATAGATAATATTATGGCTGTAATGTTTAAACAGTTGGCGTTTTCAATTATTTTCTCGCAGATTGCATCGCTTATCGTGACTTTTCTTTTACTGCCGATGCTTACTTCCAGAATCAAGGATACTAAGGCTAAAACTAAATTTTTAGGTTTTATACTCAATCCATTTGAAAAATTCATGAAGAAAATGTATTCGGTGTACGAACATTTATTGGTTTGGTGTTTAAGTCACAGGAAGAAAGTTTTGAGCTTAATTATAATTTTATTGGTTATATCAATATTTCTTTTATCACAGCTTGGTATGACGCTTATGCCATCATCAGACGAAGGTGTTGTTTCAATTTCAATTGAACTTCCGCAAGGCGCTTCTTTGGATGATTCCGATGAAATGTGCCGTAAGGTAGAGAATATTGTAAAACAAAATAAAAATGTAAAAGACATTTTTTCAACTGTTGGCTCCGGTGGTGCTACAAGTATGTTGGGCGGTACAACAAGCAATATGGCAACAATTACTGTAACACTAAAAGAAAATCGCAACAGTAGCACAGAAGACATTGTACAGGATATACGTGATGATATTAAAAATATATCAGGAGCTACAATTTCCGTTGAGGCATCAAGCACAATGATGTCTATGTCTTCCGATGCAATAGAATTTCAATTTACAGGAAATGATGATGCAAAGCTTGAATCTTTTGTTGCTGAAGCAGAAAAAGTACTTGCTTCAATAGACGGCGTTAAAGAAACCTCAACTTCTGTTGCTTCACAAAAACAAGAGGTGAAAATTAAGATTGATCCGTCAAAAGCAGCAAGATACGGTATGAATACAGCAAGCGTGTCAGTCTTTGTAAAGGGTGTATTAGACGGTACAACAGCAGCTCAATATTCTGCTGATGGAACCGAATATGATATCGTTGTCAGCTATCCGGACAATTATGTCGAAAATTATAATGAGCTAAAAAATCTTCAGATTAAAACTCCTGTAGGACAATGGGTTTCGTTGTCAGATATTGCTGATGTTAGTATTTCAAATACAAGTACTACGCTTACAAGAATTGATCAAAAAAGGGTTGTTACCTTAAGTGGGAAAATATATGGCACAGATATGGCTACCGTAAATACAAAATTTACTGAACTTATAAATAAAAAAGGATTACCGGATGGAATAAGTTTTGTAACAGCAGGTACTTACGAAGTAATGATTGATGCAATGTCATCGCTTTTACTTGCAATTATGCTTGGTATATTACTGATGTACATGGTAATGGCAGCACAGTTTGAAAATGTAAAGCTTCCGCTGATTATTCTTATGACAATACCTTTGGCTATAATTGGTGTAGTTATTTCGCTGGTTATAGGCTGGAATCCTTTGTCTGTTGTTGGATGTATAGGTATATTGATGCTTATTGGTATTATAGTTAATAATGCCATAGTTCTTATTGACTTTATAAAAGTTGCAAAAGATGAACATCCTGAATGGTCCAGAACTGAAGTATTGGTTTATGCCGGTAAAGCTCGTATGAGACCTATTCTTATGACAAGTCTTACCTCAATACTTGGTTTCTTGCCTATGGCGATTTCTACGGCAAGCGGTTCTGAAATGATGAGACCACTTGCAACAGTGCTTGTAGGCGGACTTTTTGTTGGAACTTTGCTTACTTTGTTTGTAATTCCTGTTTTCTACACAGTATTTGATGATAGGGACATTAAGAAAAAAGCAAAAAAAGAAGCAAAACTAAAAGAACATAAAGTTTTTGAAGCATAAAAATGTTTAAAGAACCTCTATTTCAATAGAAATGGAGGTTCTTATGTTATAAAAATATTAAATTTCAAGGTATATTGTGAACGGACCGTCATTCAAAAGCTCAACTTCCATATCGGCGCCAAACTCCCCGTGTTGTACATCTCCGAATAATTCTTTGCATTTCAAAAGGAAGAACTTATATAAATTTTCTGCCATTTCAGGAGGTGCTGCATCTGTAAAGCTTGGACGTGTTCCTTTACGACAATCGGCATATAGGGTAAATTGAGATACAACCAAAACCTCTCCGCCAACTTGCTCTAAGGATAAATTGGTTTTGCCGTTTTCGTCTTCAAATAATCTTAATTTTTTTACTTTTTCTATCATTTGAACAGCAGTTTCTTCGTTGTCATTTTTTCCAATACCAAGAAGAAGGAGATAACCTTTTTTAATTTCTCCGTTAACTTTGTTATCAATTGTGACTTTTGCTCTTTTAACTCTTTGTAATACTATTTTCATTTTTCTACTCCTGTATATCTATTTCATTAAATAAATTATAATTTTCTATATCACTTTTTGGTGATTTTCCTGTTTCTGTTATATATGCCTTATAAAAGCTTGAGTAACTTGAATATCCCGCTTTTATGCAAGCAGTAGTCAACGAATTACCCTCCGCATATAAATTTTGAACTAATTTGATTCTTTTATTTGTAATGTATTTGTTTATTGTAAGACCTGTGTGTTCTTTAAAGATTCTGCACAAATGATATTTGCTCATAAACATATGTGTGGCAATATCGTCAAGTTTTATATCATTTGAAAGGTTATTATTTATATAATTTATAATTTCATCAATATTATGATTGCTTTTGATTTTGACATTTTTACTTTTTATTGTATTTATAATGTGCAAAAGTTCAATAACAGAACATTTTATAATAGTTTTATTAAATTTTTTTGACTCTTTTATGTATTTTTCAATTCTTGATATGCAATCCATAAGTTTAATTTTATCAGAAGAATCAGGAGAAATGATATTATCAGTATCAAATTTTCGGTTTTTTAGCAGGTGGGAATACTCAATACAGTCATTTTCTTCAAAGAAAATATCGTTAACCTCTATTACAATACGTTCATATACTTCTTTTTCAAGGTGCCTTACCTGATGTAATTCATCGTTTTTGGTAATTAATATATCATATTGCTTCATTGGAAATATTTTACTTTCAATAACGTATTCGGCATTGCCCTTTAAAAAAATATATATTTCATAAGCCTTATGTGTATGTAGTTTAAAGTTTTTATATCCGGGCACAAACATCTTATGAGAATAAGAGTAATTTGTATCATCAAATCCCGTATAACTAAGCATTTCATCACTCATAATATCACCTCTGATTTTATTATACAACAAAACAGCAATATTTTCAATGTTAATATCAATATTTATATAGTTTTCTTAAAAAAATTGTAATATAATTACCTCAAAAGACGAAATAAGTCTTTTATAAATTTGAAAAGGAGATGAATTTTATGGAAATGACTTTCAGATGGTATGGTCATGACGATCCGGTTACTCTTGATAAAATCAGACAAATTCCGGGTGTTACAGGTATAGTATCTGCAATTTATGATATTCCTGTAGGTGAAGTGTGGCCACTTGAAAGAATTTTAAAGTTGAAAAATGATATTGAGGCTAAGGGTCTTAACCTTAGTGTAATTGAAAGTGTTCCGGTACATGAAGATATAAAAACCGGTGACGGCAACAGAGATAAGTATATTGAAAACTACTGCCAGACACTAAGAAATCTTGCTCAGGCAGGCGTTGACTGTGTATGCTATAACTTTATGCCTGTTTTTGACTGGACACGTTCTGATCTTAATTTTGAATTGCCAGACGGTTCACATGCACTTATTTACCGTGAGGAAACTGTACATGATATGAATCCTCTTACAGGTGACCTTGCTTTACCGGGTTGGGATGCAAGTTATACAAAAGATGGTATGAAAGCATTACTTACAAAATATCAGTCAATTACCGAAGAAGACCTTTGGAACAACCTTAAATATTTCCTTGACAGAGTAATTAAGGTAGCGGAAGAGGTTAAAATCAAAATGGCTATACATCCGGATGATCCACCGTGGAGCATTTTCGGTTTGCCGAGAATTATTACAAACAAGGCTAATCTAGAAAGATTTTTGAAACTATACGATAGTAAGTATAACGGTCTTACACTTTGCAGTGGCTCTTTGGGTGTTGACCCTGACAACGATATCGTTGACCTTGTTAAATCTTTCGCTGACAGAATTCATTTTGCACATATCAGAAATATTAAAATTACAGGTGAAAAGTGTTTCGAAGAAGCTGCACATAAAACAGAGTGTGGTTCACTTGATATTTATGGTATTATCAAAGCTTACCACGACAGCGGTTTTGACGGTTACATAAGACCGGACCACGGCAGAATGATTTGGGGCGAAACAGGCAGACCTGGTTACGGTTTGTTTGACAGAGCTTTGGGTGCTGTTTACATTAACGGTATCTGGGAAGCATTGGATAGGAGTGAAAAATAATGAATCTACCTTTTAAAATTGATTTAAGTAATAAAGTTGCTGTTGTTACAGGTGGTGGAGGTATTTTGTGCTCAAACTTTGCAAAGGTTATTGCAGAATGCGGTGCAAAAGTTGCAATATTAGACCTCAACGGCGAAGCTGCAGATAAAGTAGCGAATGAAATTAATGTAGCTGGTGGTACAGCAATCGGTGTTTCAACAAACGTTCTTCAAAAAGAAAGTCTTGTTGAAGCTAAAAAAGTTATAAACGAAAAACTTGGTAAAATTGATATTTTAATCAACGGTGCAGGTGGTAATAATCCTAAGGGTACTACCTCTAAGGATTACTACGAAATCGGTGATGAAGACAGGGAAGATGTTAAGTCTTTCTTTGAACTTGACCCTGCGGGTATTGAATTTGTATTCAACCTGAATTTCCTTGGTACTTTATTACCAACACAGGTTTTTGCACCTGACTTGATTGAGGCCAAGGATGCGTGCATTCTTAACATATCATCAATGAATGCTTTTTGTCCGCTTACAAGAATTCCGGCATACAGCGGTGCAAAGGCTGCTATTTCAAACTTCACACAGTGGTTAGCAGTGCATTTTTCAAAGGTTGGTATCAGGGTAAATGCTATTGCTCCCGGCTTCTTCCTTACAGCACAAAATAAAGCATTGCTTATTGATGAAAACGGCAACTACACAGAACGTTCACAGAAGATTATCAACAATACTCCAATGGGGCGTTTTGGCGAAGCTGATGAGCTTACTGGTACATTGCTTTGGTTACTTTCTGACGGTGCATCATTTGTTGATGGTATTGTAGTTCCTGTTGATGGTGGTTTCTCAGCATACAGCGGTGTTTAATATTTGAATATACAGACAAAGGATTTTAAAAATCTTTTGTCTGTTTTTTTGTTGACTTTAATTTTTTTA
The DNA here is from genome assembly GCA_045541135.1 of Clostridia bacterium. GTDB lineage: Bacteria > Bacillota > Clostridia > Monoglobales > Firm-18 > CAZNKU01. Next base: position 92,171 of record JAZQIO010000028.1, on the reverse strand, counting down.
AGTTGTAAAATATTAATGTATTATTAATATTTGCGGAGGATAAAAATATGGAAAATACTGAAAAGCAAATGAAAATGGGTTATCTATTAAAAAGATTTATTCCATATTTTAAGAAGTATAAGTGGATACTGGTTCTTGATTTGATTTGTGCTTCACTAACAACAGTTTGTGAACTTGTTTTTCCTATGCTTGTACGATACATAACAGATATGGGAATAAACGATATTCAGAGCCTGACCATTGGTTTGGTTTTAAAGATCGGATTTTTTTACCTGATTTTAAGAGTTATAGACTCTGCAGCTAATTTTTATATGGCAAACACGGGGCATATAATGGGTGCTAAAATTGAAACTGATATGCGTCATGATTTATTTAATCATTTGCAAACTCTTTCTCATTCGTACTACTCTGAGCATAAGGTTGGTCAGATTATGGCTAGGCTTACAAGTGACCTTTTTGATGTTACTGAGTTTGCACATCATTGCCCTGAAGAAATTTTCATAGCAGGTCTTAAAATTATAGTTTCCTTTATAATTCTTTGTGGAATAAATATCCCTTTAACACTTATAATGTTTGCATCCCTTCCGGTTATATTTGTTATTGTGAAATTTTTTAACACGCGTATGAGAAAAGCGTTTAAAGAACAACGTAACCAGGTGGGAGAAATCAATGCTCAGGTAGAAGATACCTTGCTTGGAATTCGTGTTGTAAAATCATTTGCAAATGAAGATATTGAATCAAAGAAATTTGAGGAAGATAATAATGAATTTTTAGGTATAAAAAGACTTTCGTATCTTTATATGGCAGGATTTCAAACTTCTAATAGAGCTTTTGAAGGTTTATTGTATATTATCGTTGTTGTTGCAGGCTCAATTTTTATGATTAATAATAAAATAACACCTGCTGACTTAACCGCTTACTTGCTCTACATTACAACCTTGCTTGCAACTTTACGCACAATTATTCAATTTACGGAACAGTTTCAAAGAGGTATGACAGGTATAGAAAGATTTTTGGAAATTTTAGATACTGAATCTGAAATTGTAGAAAAAGAAAATGCCATTGATATTTCAAACGTACAGGGAAATATAAAGTTTGAAAATGTAAGTTTTCATTACAGTGATGATAATACCGAGGTGTTATCAGGAATTAACCTTGACATTAAAAAGGGAGACAGTGTTGCTCTTGTCGGACCTTCCGGAGGAGGTAAGACAACCCTTTGTAACCTCATACCCCGTTTCTATGATGTTACGGAAGGCAGAATACTTATTGACGGATGTGACATTAAAGATTTAACTTTAAAATCATTACGTAATTCTATTGGTGTTGTTCAACAGGATGTGTATTTATTTTCAGGTACTGTTTTTGAAAATATATCCTATGGTCTTCCCGGTGCAAGCCGAGAGGCGGTTGTTGAGGCTGCAAAGCTTGCAGGTGCTCATGAATTTATTTCTAATCTTGAAAAAGGATATGACACATATGTTGGAGAACGTGGCGTAAAACTGTCCGGCGGTCAGAAACAAAGAATAAGTATTGCCAGAGTTTTTCTTAAAAATCCTCCGATTCTTATACTTGATGAAGCAACCTCAGCCTTGGATAACGAGAGTGAAAAAATTGTTCAGGATTCATTGGAAAAGCTTGCAAAAGGGAGAACTGTATTTACAATTGCACACAGATTAACAACTATTCGCAATGCAAATTTAATTCTTGTTCTTACAGAAAATGGAATAGAGGAGCAGGGAACACATAAAGAATTAATTGAAAAAGGCGGGCTATATAATAATTTGTACAGTATGTATGCCTCTTTATAGAACGAAAGCGGAAATCTACTTGATTTCCGCTTTTAATTTGAAAAATCCTCAACCAGACTGTAAACGTCTTCCATATTGTCAATATATATACCGTTAATAAACAGTGTTTTATCATATTCTCTTAAACTGCTGTAGTCTATATTCATTTTTTCAATTACATTAAAATTACTGTCATATAAATATATTTCTTCACCGTGTGCTTTGATGATGTATAAATTATCTAATTCATCTTTATTATTTTCTATGTCAAATATGTCAAAATTTTTATTAATACTTTCAAGCTTTCTTTGAGCCTCTTCATCATTATTTTTAGTACAGGATATAAGCTTCGGTATAAATAGTATAGCGATTACAATGATGAATACAAGATATAGTATATGAATTTTTCTCATTTTTGTGCACCTCGCATATAAATAATTAACAAAAAACTTAATTATTATTCAAAAAACAGTAGATTTTTTTTTACATTGTGTTATAATAATAATGTATAAGTTTATTGTTACATAAAACTGTAATATTTCTCACAGAAAAGAGGATTTTTATGAAAAAACCCGTTAAAGTTTTTTTGAAAGTTTTTTTATCAATAATTTTAATTTTTGCCATTATTTTTGCAAGTATGGCTGTTGCAATAAATTTTGGATGTGTAGGCAATCTGGATGCTTTGCATCTTGAAGATGTTGACCTTAGTCTTAGCTTGTCTTCTTATGTTTACTGTGTTGACCCTGATACAGGTGAATATAAGGAGTATGAGCGCATTTACGGTGAGGACAATCGTGTGTGGGCTGAATTTGAAGACATTCCCTCACATGTAAGAAATGCTGCTGTTGCAATAGAAGACGAAAGATTTTATGAACATTCAGGCGTAGATATAATGAGTACTTTTAAAGCGGCTTTCGGTTATATTTTTAATAAAAGTACTGCTCGTGGAGGAAGCACCATAACACAACAGCTTGTTAAAAATCTTACAGGTGATTCCGACAAAAATGTATCAAGAAAAATTCAGGAAATGGGAAGAGCTATTCAACTTGAAAAAAAGCTTTCAAAAGATGAAATTCTTGAACTGTATCTAAATACTATATATCTAAGTCAGGGTTGTAACGGTATTCAAAGTGCGGCAAAATTTTATTTTGGAAAAAATGTTTCTGAATTGTCTATTGCTGAAGGCGCGTGCCTTGTTGGAATAACACAGTACCCTTCACTGTATGACCCATTACTTAATCCGGATAAAAACAAAGAAAAACAAGAAACTGTTCTTAAAAAAATGTACGAACTTGATTATATTTCGGAAGCGGAATACAAAGCTGCGGTTGCAGAAGAACTTAAATTTGTTGCAGACAAAAGTGTCGGAATGAGCAAACAATCTTATTTTGTTGATCAGATAATAGAGGAAGTTATTGAAGATTTACAGAATGAATGCGGATATTCAAAAGCTGTAGCAGCAAATCTTTTATATAACGGCGGTCTGAAAATTTATTCAACTGTCGATCCTCAAATTCAGCAAATAGCTGAAAAAGTTTTTGCTAATCCTGATAATCTTGCTTCAGGACCTAACGGAAAACCACAAGCATCTATGTGTGTTATGGATCCGTATACCGGAGAAGTTAAAGCTATTATTGGTGGTTTCGGCGAAAAAGAGGGATCACGTACAAAACGCAGAGCTACCGACAATAAGAACTTCCCACGTCAGCCGGGTTCTACAATAAAACCTATAGCTGTGTATGCCCCTGCGTTGGAAATGGGAATGATAAAACCCGGGTCAATATATGAAGATAAGCCAATTACTGTTGGCAACTGGTCACCAAAGAATTATTACAGTGGTTTTAAAGGAAAAGTAACTGTTAAATATGCCATTGATAAATCAATAAATACAGTACCTGTACAGATTTTACAACAAATGGGTGTTGAAACTTCATATAATTTTCTTACAAAAAAGCTTGGTATAACATCTTTGGTTTCTTCGGATAAAAACCTACCTGCACTTGCTTTAGGTGGTTTGACAAACGGTATTTCAAATATGGAACTTACTGCTGCATATTGTACGTTTGTAAACGACGGCGAATATAATACCCCAATAACTTATACTAAAGTTATTGACAGTAATGGCGAGGTTATTCTTGAAAGTAAATCAACAAGCAATGTTGCAATAAGCAAATCTACCGCACGTACAGTTAACGGTCTTTTATACTCTGTATGTAATTCAAGCACCGGTACAGGTACTCCTGCAAGATTTGGGTCTTATTCGATAGCCGGAAAAACCGGAACAACCGATAATGATAAAGATCGTTGGTTTGTTGGCTACACACCGTATTATTGTGCAGCGGTATGGGTTGGGTATGATACAAATGAGACATTAAGCTTCTTCAGCAGTAATCCTGCTATTCCGCTTTGGAAAAAAGTGATGGAAGAAGTACACAGTACAAAAAATCTTGCAGCCAAATCCTTTAATTATACGCCAATTTACGTTGTTGAACCTTCCGTATCTTTGGATGGACTTATATGTGATGCAAGCGGTCTTAAAGCAACAGACAATTGTCCTGTAGCTTCTATCAAAGAAGGAGAACCTTTGACTGATAATTTCTGTGACATCCACGGAGAAGTTGAACCGGAAACTCCCGAGGAAGATAATCAGACAGATATTGATGATTCAACTTATACACCGCCATTGTCTGATACCGGATTATAATGTAATTCACCGCAACAATATTTTGAACATAATATGAAATATATTGTTGCGGAGGTGTTTTTTTGAAAAAAGTTTCAATAATGGGTAATGCCGTATTAAGTGGAAGCGTATCTGTTCAGGGCTCGAAAAATGCAGTATTGCCAATTCTGGCAGCATCTGTCCTGGCGGAAGATGATTGCTGTATATACAATTGTCCGAAAATTTCCGATGTTAAAAATACAGCAGAAATCTTAAAATATATAGGTCACGACATTAAGCAGGTAAACAATACTTTTACCGTTTATAAAAACGATGATTTTTGCGGAGTGATTCCGGATAATATGATTCGCAAAATGCGTTCATCAATTTTGTTTATGGGTGCATTACTTAATAAATACGGATATGTTAAAATAACATTGCCTGGAGGATGTGAGCTTGGCGCCAGACCCATAGATTTGCATTTAAAAGCATTTGAACAACTTGGTGTTAAAATTACAGAGCATTATGGTTACTATGAATGTTTTTGCAAAACTGTTACAGGTAATGATATTTGTCTTGATTTTCCAAGCGTAGGTGCTACCGAAAACATTATGCTGTTAGCATGCAGATGCCGTGGTAAAACAACTATACATAATGCGGCTAAAGAGCCTGAAATAACAGATTTGCAAAATTTCCTTAATTCTATGGGGGCAAATATACGCGGTTGTGGTACCGATACAATAGAAATATACGGTGTAAATAAATTATCGGGTACCAATTATTCCGTAATGCCGGACCGCATTGTTTCTGCAACCTACTTAATTGCATCTGCAATTACAAATAGTGAAATAGAAGTAAAAAATGCCTGCATTGAGGATTTGCATTCCGTAATTTCTGTATTAAACAGATGTGGCTTTGCCACGGAGCATGACAGTAATAACATAAAAATATGCAAAACAGATGTTATAAAACCTGTTGACCTTATCAGAACAATGCCTTATCCCGGTTTCCCAACAGATGTTCAGTCTATTATAACACCATTACTATGCATAGCAGATGGAATGAGTATTATAACAGAAAATTTATTTGAAAACCGATTCAAACATATCTGTGAATTAAACAGAATGGGAGCAGATATCAGTGTTATGGAAAGAAATGCTGTTATACGCGGAGTAAAAAAATTATATGGGGCTAATGTTACTGCAAATGACCTTCGCGGTGCAGCCGGTCTTATTGTAGCAGGTTTAGGTGCTGATGGAATTACCGTGGTTGACGGCATAGAATATTTAGAACGCGGTTATGAAGATTTTGTCGGAAATTTATGCAAACTGGGTGTGGAAATCAACTATACTTCTTAACGGAGGTTACTTATGAAATATATAACCAAAAAAAATGATGACGGCAAAGTTGTTAAGCTGAAAAATTATAAACGACGTGCAAAAATCAATAAAATCAAAAGAAAACTATTGCTGATTTCATTACTTTTAATTATACTTATGATTATTCTTTTATTTGCACCATTTATGCAGATAAGACATATTAATTGTACAGGAAACAGCAAGGTTACATCTGAAGAAATTATTTCTGCTTCAAATATAAAAACAGGAGATAATATTATAAGAACAGGTAAAGGAAAAGCTATTGATTCAATAGAAAATATTCCTTATGTAAAAAGTGCTGAAATTATCAAGAAGTATCCTTCTACAATCAATATAAAAATAACAGAATGTCAGATTTATTCATACATTGAAAAAAATAAAGAATTTATATATCTTGATGAAACCGGAAAAGTTCTTGAAATTTCCAATAAAAAGCCTGAAGATAAGGTTCCCGTTCTTGAAAATTTAAAAATAACAGAGAACAATGTAAATGATGTTATAGGTTTTGAAAATTCCGGTCACATATTTATTTATAAAGCGTTAATTCAGACTCTTGAAAATTCCACATTTGCCGGTATGGTTACCGCAATAGATATTTCAGATGTCAATAAAATTAAGTTTACTGTAAATGAAAATTTTACAGTTGTTTTAGGCGATATTTACAATCTAAACTATAAAATTAATATTATGGCGTCAAATGCATACAATTCACCTGAAAGCACCAAGTCCGGAACACTGAATATCATTGACGGCAAAGCATATCTTGATTAATTTACTTACGGTAGGAGTGAGTTTTTTGAAAAAAACATTAACAAGCGCAACTTTTTCTATTGGGATTATTGCATTAATTATGGCTTTTCTTGTTACACTACAAATTAAAAGTGTTATATATAATCACACATATGACCCTGCAGGTTCAATGCGTAAAGATGAACTTTTAAATGAACTTGAGGAAACGAGAAAAAAGAATGCCCAGTTAGTTGAACTAAATAACACACTACAGTTTGATTTGCAGTCTTTCAAAGATGAGGCAGCTGCAAACAGTGACTATTCCAAAACTCTTGTTAACCAATTAAAAAGAGCTGAAATTATGGCAGGATTAGTAGAAGTAGAGGGCGTCGGTATAATTGTTACAGTTAAAGACAGTACAAAATCAGACCTTAGCGGTGATATAAATAACTATCTGATACACGATTCCGATTTGTTGACTATTGTAAACGAATTACGTGGAGCAGGTGCAGAAGCATTATCAATAAACAATGAGCGTATTATATCAACTACAGAAATAAGATGTGTCGGACCTACCGTAAGTGTTAACAGTACTAAAATAACAGCTCCGTTTGTTATTAAAGCAATTGGAGATCCAATAACTCTTGAAAACTCTTTAATGATGCGAGGCGGAGCATATGATTCACTTACGGCATGGGGTCTTGAAATTGAAATAAATAAGGCAACCGACCTTGTTATCCCTGCTTATAACGGCTTGGTAGAATTTGAATACGCCGTACCAATTACAGAAGGAAGCGAGGAAGAATAAATGTTGATTGTTATATTTTGTATTATGGTAGGCACTATGATTGCCTTGTTTGTGCCATTTAATATACCCACCGATATGACTCATTACATTGCAATTGCGCTTTTAGCCGGTTTTGATTCTATTTTTGGTGGATTAGTCGCACATTTTAACGGTAAATTCAAACTTAATATTTTTATATCCGGTTTTTGTGGAAATACCATACTTGCTGCCTTGATTTTATATATAGGTAATTTACTTAATGTTGACTTATCAATTGCGGCTATAGTCGTTTTCGGTACAAGATTATTCCAGAATTTTGCTACATTACGAAGATATGCTATTAGTAAAATTTCGAAAAAATTAAGCGAAAAAAAAATATAATCATAAAAAAATAAAAAATTACTTTACAAAACAAAAAAAATTATATATAATAGTAATATGTATATAATGTGAGGAGGATTATTGTGATTGAACTTGAAATAGAAAATGAATCACTTGCCAATATAAAAGTAGTAGGTGTAGGCGGAGCAGGTAATAATGCTGTTAACAGAATGATTGAAGCAGGTCTTAGATCTGTTGAATTTATTTCTGTAAACACTGATGCTCAGGCATTAAAAAGAGCAAATTCCAATACAAAAATCCAGATAGGTGAAAAAGTAACACGAGGTTTAGGTGCCGGGGCAAATCCCGAAGTAGGAAGAAAAGCTGCTGAAGAAAGCAGAGATGATATTGCTGCTGCAATTAAAGATGCTGATATGGTGTTTGTTACTGCCGGTATGGGTGGCGGTACAGGTACCGGTGCTGCTCCTGTTATTGCAGGTATCGCTAAGGAGCTTGGTAAGTTAACAATTGCAATTGTTACAAAACCTTTTACTATTGAAGGTAAAAAGAGAATGTCTCAGGCGGAACGCGGTATTGAAGAATTAAAGAAAAATTCTGACTCTCTTGTAATTATACATAATGACAAACTTTTAGACATCGCCCACACTAAAAACAACATCACTTTTGAAGAAGCTCTTCGTGTTGCTGATGATGTTTTAAGACAGGGCCTCCAGGGTATCAGTGAGCTTATTGTTGCTCCGGGGCTTATTAATCTTGACTTTGCTGATGTTAAGGCAGTTATGAAGAATACGGGTCTTGCTCATATGGGTATTGGTCGTGCTAAGGGCGAAAACAGAGCTGAAGAAGCTACAAGAATGGCCATCAACAGTCCGTTGCTTGAAACTTCAATTGCCGGTGCAAAGGGTATTTTGCTTAACATTTCCGGTGGTCCTGATCTTGGTATGCTTGAAATTCAGAAAGCAAACGAGCTTGTTCAGGAACTTGCTGATGTTGATGCAGAATTTATCTTTGGTGCTATTATAAAGGATTCACTTGAAGATGAAATTGAAATTACATTGGTTGCTACAGGTTTTGATAATGACGATCCTGATATGCCATCGTTATATTCTTATGAACCTGTTCGCACAGCTACAACTGTGCCTACTGTTGAAAAAAAGGAAGAAAAGAAAGATGATGATCCTTTTGCTCGTATCATAAATGACGCAAAAAATGATGATTTGGATATTCCTGATTTCTTAAAAAAATAACTTGTATTTAAGCCTCGGATTTTTTCTGAGGCTTTTTTGTTTTTTTAGTTTACTTTATGCTGATTTTGTGGTAAAATATATATTAGATTTGTATTGTCGTTGGAGGTATGTTTTAATGAATAAATTAATGATACTTGACGGTAACAGTATAGTAAACAGAGCATTTTACGGCATAAGACTTCTTACAAATAAAGATGGTATATACACTAATGCCATTTATGGATTTTTAAACATACTTTTTAAATATATTGCTGAAGAAAATCCTACACATTTATGTGTGGCATTTGATGTTCATGCTCCAACATTCAGACACAAAGTTTTTTCTGAATATAAAGCTCAAAGAAAGGGTATGCCTGATGAACTAAGACAGCAAATGCCTATTTTGAAAGAAATATTATCTGCTATGAATATAAAAATGCTGGAACTTGAAGGCTACGAAGCAGATGATATTATAGGTACTGTTTCAAGAATCTGCGATGAATCTGATGTTGTTTGTGATATTCTTACCGGAGATAAAGATGACTTGCAACTTGCAAGCAAAAATACAATTGTAAAACTTATAACAACTCGTAGTGGAGTTACTGATACGGTAAATTATACAGATGAAACAGTTTTTGAAAAATATGGCGTAACACCTATGGAGTTTATCGATGTAAAAGGACTTATGGGTGATACATCAGATAATATACCCGGAGTTGCCGGTATTGGTGAAAAAACAGCGTTTTCTTTAATTCAGAAATATAAAAGTATTGAACATATATATGAAAATATAGATAGTATTGATGTATCAAAAGGTGTTCGTGCAAAGCTTACAGACGGTAAAAATGATGCGTTTAACAGCAAATTTCTTGCAACCATAGACCGTGAAGTACCAATTGATTTCAATATAGATGATTGTGTTATAAAAGAATATAACAACGATTTACTTGTGCCTTTATTTACAAAATTAAATTTCACCAGTTTTTTAAAAAAACTTGATGTAAAAACCGAATCCGAAACTAACATCACAATATCGAATGACAAAGAAAAACTTTTTAAAAATATAGAAACAAAAAAAGAGTTTTTTTATTATTTTGATGGTGAAGTATGTTATGGTGCAACAACCATTGATGATATTACAAACTTAAATGTAATGGATATAGAACCAATAATTGAAAATCCGGAAATCAAAAAGATTTCTCATAATATCAAAGAACATATTTTATTTTTTAACAATAAAAATATTGCTTATGAAAACGGATATTTCGACACTATGATTGCATATTATATTATAAATCCTTCTGCAACTGACTATGCATTGGATACCGTTTCACTTGAAGTTCTTGGCAACACCGATACAAATAAGCTTGTTGAAATTATTTCAATATATAATAAATTAAAAAAAGAAATTAAAGAAAATGATCAAGAAAACCTTTTCTATAATATCGAGATGCCTTTGATTGAAGTACTTGCAAGTATGCAGATACAAGGTGTGTTGGTTGATAAAGATAATTTGTTGGAATTTCAGCAAATGCTTGCTTTACGAATCGACAAAATCACTGACGAAATTTACGGATTATGCGACGAAGAATTCAATATTAACTCACCAAAGCAGCTTGGAGAAGTATTGTTTGAAAAGTTGCGTCTTCCAATAATCAAGAAAACTAAAAGCGGTTATTCAACAAGTGTAGAAGTTTTAGAAAAACTAAAGGGTACACATGATGTTATAGATCTTATTATGGAATACAGACATCTTGTGAAACTTAAGGGAACATATGCAGACGGACTTTTAGCTGTAATAAATAAAAATACTCAGAAAATACATTCTAATTTTAACCAGACAGTTACAGTAACAGGTAGAATAAGCAGCACAGAACCAAACTTACAAAATATTCCTATAAGAACAGAATTGGGCAGAGAAGTTCGTAAGATGTTTACAGCATCGGATAACGAACATATCTTGGTTGATGCCGATTATTCACAAATTGAGCTACGTGTTCTTGCACACATATCCGAAGATGCAAATATGACAGATGCTTTTAACAAAAATGAAGACATTCATACCCGTACAGCTTCACAGATTTTTAATGTTAACAAATCTGATGTAACAAGTGAAATGCGTTCAAGAGCAAAGACTGTTAATTTTGGAATCGTGTATGGCATGGGTGATTTTTCGCTTGCTCAGGAACTTGGAATAAAAAAATACGAAGCTAAGGAATATATAGAAAACTATTTTAAAAATTTCAACGGTGTTAAAAAATATATGGAAAACATTGTTGAAATTGCAAAAAAAGACGGATACGTTAAAACACTTTTTAATCGCAGAAGATATCTCCCGGAGCTTAATGCGGGCAATTTTATTCAACGCTCCTTTGGTGAACGTGTGGCAATGAACACACCAATACAAGGTACAGCGGCAGATATCATTAAAATTGCAATGGTTAATATTTATAAAAGATTGAAGAAGGAAAATTTAAAATCCAAGCTTGTTTTACAAGTACACGATGAGCTAATTATTGATGCATTAAAAAGCGAATTAGAATTGGTTAAGAATATTCTTAAATCAGAGATGGAGAATGCTGTAAAATTAATCGTGCCCCTTGTGGCAGATATGAATGTAGGTGAAACATGGTATGAAGCAAAATAAGCTGATTATAGGAGTTACAGGTGGAAGCGGATGCGGCAAGAGTATTGTATCAAAAGCCGCTACCGACCTTGGTTTTATACATATTGACACCGATAAATTAGGACATAATGTGATTTTAAAACCCAGTAACGCGTACTACAGATTAATTGAAGAATTTGGAGAATCAATACTTGGTGATAACGGCGAAATTGATCGAAAAAAACTTGGTAACATTGTATTTTCCGATTCGAAAAAATTACTTAAACTCAACAGTATTGTTCATCCTGCAATAGTCGAAAAAACAAAGCAAATGCTTGGTGATTTTACCGTGATCGACGGTGCTGTGCTTCATAACACAAAAGAAATAGTTGATATGTGCGATTTTATCATTGCGGTTATAAATTCCGATGAAAGACGTGTAGAATTTATTTGCGACAGAGATAATGTAAGTTCTGAAATTGCTCTAAAACGTATAAAAAGCCAGCCGGACAACGAATTTTATACAAATTTCGCAGATTATGTCATTACAAGTGACTCTGATATTACTGACTTATATAATAAATCTTTACAGGTAATCAAGAGGTGTATTAGTGAAAAAAACAATTAAATTTTTAATTTTTATTATATTGGCTGTAACTGTTTTGTTTGTTGCGGCAAAAATGATATATAAAATTGCTTATAGTGATATTATAAGTGAAGAATGTCAAAAATATAATATTGATAAATATGAAATTTTGTCAATAATAAAGGCTGAAAGTAATTTTGATTCCAATGCGGTTTCATCAAAAAACGCATGCGGTCTTATGCAATTAACTTTAGATACGGCAAATTGGTGTGCGAAAAATATAGGCATTGATGAAGTTTCGGAAGCAGATTTGCTCAATCCGGAAATTAATATTAAACTTGGTGTTTACTACTATAACTATCTTTTTGAAAGATATGGAGATATGAATACAGCTCTTGCTGCCTATAATGCAGGTATGGGTAAGGTAGACAAATGGTTAAATGATAAAAAATATTCTGATGACAGTAAAACCATAAAAACAACTCCTTACGAAGAAACCAACAGATACATAACAAAAATTAATAATAATTTAAAAATATACAAATTTTTATATTAGGAGAAGATAATTATGATGTATGAACAAAAAAATGGATGGGAAATAATTGATGAAACAGAAAAAAAGCAGGTTTTTGATTTTTGCGAGTTATATAAAAAATATTTAGATAACGGTAAAACCGAAAGACTTTGTGTTGATTATACTGTTAAACTTGCAAAAGATGCAGGGTTTGTAGAATATGATGAAAACAAACAGTTAAAATCCGGTGATAAAATATATATCAATAACAGAGGCAAAAGTGTTATTCTTGCTGTTATAGGAAAAAAAGATATAACTGAAGGAATTAATCTTGTTGCTTCGCATATTGATTCACCACGTCTTGACTTAAAGCAGAATCCTTTGTATGAAGATACTGAACTTGCCTTGTTTAAGACCCATTACTATGGTGGTATTAAAAAATATCAGTGGACAACAATTCCTTTGGCTATGTATGGTGTGATAGTAAAAGGGGATGGAACAAAAGTTAACATTGCAATTGGTGATGATGATAATGATCCGATTTTTTGCATTACAGACCTTTTACCGCATCTTGCTCAAAAACAGATGTCTCAAAAATTAAGTGAAGCTATACCGGGCGAAAACCTTAACGTGTTAATCGGAAGTATTCCTGCTGATGCCGACAAAGAAAAAATAAAATCTGCTGTTTTGAAAATTCTTAATGATAAATATGGAATAGAAGAAGAGGATTTTTTAAGTGCTGAAATTGAAGTAGTACCAAGCGGAAAAGCACGTGATATCGGTTTTGACAGAGGTTTAATAGGTGCGTACGGCCACGATGACAGAGTATGCTCATACGGTGCATTAAAAGGTATTCTTGAAATTGATAATCCTGAAAAAACTGCAGTTTGTTTACTTGCAGATAAAGAAGAAATCGGCAGCATGGGTAATACGGGTATGCAGGCTGAATATTTTGAGTATGCAATTTCAGCAATGATTAATTCTCAGACAGGTAATTTTAATGAATTAATGTTGAGAAAATGTTTTGCTAATTCAAAATGTCTTTCAGCAGATGTTGGTGCGGCTATGGATCCTAATTACAAGGAGGTTTCCGAACCCCGTAATGCACCTAAAGCAAACTATGGTGTTATGATTTGTAAATATACGGGTGCACGAGGCAAAAGCGGTTCATCCGACGCAAGTGCAGAATTTATGGGTGAAATCCGTAAAATTTGTAAAGACAATGGCATTGTATGGCAAATCGGTGAACTTGGTAAGGTTGATGAAGGTGGCGGCGGTACTGTTGCACAGTTTGTCGCTAACAGAAACATTGACACAATCGATTGCGGTGTTCCGGTTCTTTCTATGCATGCACCCTTTGAAATTGTTGCAAAAATGGATGTGTATATGTCATATAAGCTTTATAAAGCATTTTATTTAATATGAGGTGAAATCTAATGAAAAAAGGCAATATTGAGGTACAGACACAAAATATATTTCCTGTAATTAAAAAATGGTTATATTCAGATAAAGATATTTTTTTAAGAGAACTTACGGTTAATGCTTGTGATGCAATTACTAAAATAAAAAAATTACAGAGCATAGGCGAATGTAAATCAAATGATACTGATTTTCGCGTTGATATATATTGTGATAAAGAAAATAAAACAATCACAATTAAAGATAACGGTATTGGTATGACTGAAGAAGAAATTGATAAATATATAAATCAAATTGCTTTTTCGGGTGCGGAAGAATTTTTGTCCAAATATAAAGACAAAGATGAAAAAAGTCAGATTATAGGTCATTTTGGTCTTGGTTTTTATTCTGCATATATGGTTGCAGACCTTGTAGAAATTGAAACAAAATCATACAAGGACGAACCTGCTGTTAAATGGTCTTGTGATGGCGGTACCGAATACGAAATTTCAGAATCAACAAAGACTGAAAGAGGCACAATTATTACGCTACACGTTTCAGATGCAGAAGAAGAATTTTTGCAGTCCGAAAGACTTCGCAGTGTTCTTTTAAAATATTGTGCTTTCTTGCCATATCCAATTCATCTTAATGATGAAGAAAAACCTGTAAATGACACTAATCCCTTGTGGACAAAATCACCTGCAGACTGTAAGGATGAGGAATATAAGGAATTGTATCACCGTTTATTCAGTGATTTTAATGATCCATTATTCTGGATACATCTTAATGTTGATTATCCGTTTAACTTAAAGGGGATTCTTTATTTCCCGAAGCTTACACACGAATTTGAATCTGCACAAGGTCAGATTAAACTTTTCAACAATCAGGTTTTTGTTGCAGATAATATCAAAGAAGTTATTCCGGAATTCTTGATGCTTTTAAAGGGCGTTATTGATTGTCCCGAAATACCACTTAATGTATCAAGAAGTTCACTTCAAAACGACGGTTATGTAACTAAAATTTCTTCTCATATAACTAAGAAGGTTGCTGATAAGATAATTTCATTACACAAGCTTGAAAAAGAACATTTTGATGAGTATTATGATGATATTTCACCTTTTATAGAATACGGCTGTATGCGTGATGAAAAATTCTATGATAAACTGAAACCTGTACTTCAAGTTAAAACAACATTAGGAGATTTTGTTTCACTTATAGAATATGCAGAAGCACAAAATAAAAACATTACTTATATATCAGATGAAAATCAACAAGCTCAGTATATCAAGATGCTAAAGGAAGAAGGCAGAAGTGCTGTAATTATGCCTCACCTTATTGATACTCATTTTATAAACTTCCTTGAAATGAAGGAACAGTGGAAATTTACAAGAATTGATACACTTCCTCAGGAAACAAAAGACGATGAATCAATTGTTGAAGTTTTTAAAAACATATTAAATATTGAGGATTTGAAAGTAACTGCTTCATCTTTGAAAATTTCACTTCCTGCAATCATAGTTGAAGACGAACAGGAACGTCGAATTAATGATATGACAAAGATGTTTGGAAATGCTTTCACAAAACAAAAATATACACTCGTTTTAAATACAGACAGTGAAATAATCAATAAAATTGAGAAAATAGAAGATGTAAACAAAAAAGAACTTGTATGTAAACAAATTTATGATATTGCCAGAGTTTGTCATAATCCGCTTACAACAGAGGAAATGACAGAGTTTATCGAAAGAAGTTCAGAAATACTAAAAATGTTAATGTAGGAAATGATTAAATGGAAAAAATTACTCTTAAAATTGGCGGAATGCATTGTGCTGCATGTTCTGCGTATTTAGAAAAAGAATTGTCTAAAACCGAAGGTGTAGTTAATCCTGCTGTAAGTATAGCAACAAATACTGCAACCTTTGAATATGATAATTCAAAGTTAACAATAAAAGATATTGAAAAGATTGTAAAAAAATGTGGCTTTTTCATTGACGAAAAAAAGGAAGAGGCAAATAAAAAATTTGATTTTAACCTTGTTATTATCATTGTTTTTGCGTTGGCTTTGATGTATGTTTCCATGGGACATATGTTAGGACTTCCGGCTGTGCACACAGACATGATGGTTGTAGCATATATACAGATTATTTTACTTATTCCGGTACTTATATGCGGCAGAGAATTGTTATTTGACGGTTTTAAGTCATTGTTTAAGTTTCATCCTAATATGAACAGCCTTGTGGCAATAGGCTCAGCGGCGTCAATAATTTACAGTCTGTATACAATGTTTACTGATATAAACGCTCATCATCTTTATTTTGAAAGTTCTGCAACAATAATAATGTTTGTATCAATTGGCAAACAGCTTGAAAAAATTTCAAAGGCACGTACAGGTGATGCTATTAAAAAACTTATGAATGTTGCTCCGACTAAAGCAACTATGCTTGTAGAAGATAAACAAGTAGAGGTAGATGTAAAAGATATTAAAATAGGTGATATACTTGTTTTAAAGCCTGGTGAAGCTGTTGCTGTAGATGGTGTTGTTGAAAATGGCTTTACAACAGTTGATGAAAGTATGTTTACAGGTGAGAGTATGCCCGTTGATAAAAACATAGGAGATAACCTTATAGGCGGCAGTTTAAATTACAACGGTAGTATAACATACAAGGCTACAAGTGTTGGTGAAGACACTCTGCTAAGCAAAATCATCAAGCTTGTTCAGGATACCCAAAGCACAAAAGCTCCAATTCAAAGAGTTGCTGATAAAATTGCAGGTATATTCGTTCCAACAGTATTCGCAATTTCTTTATTATCTGCAATAATATGGCTTATAGCAGGTAAAGATATAGATTTTGTATTTCAAATTTTTGTTGCGGTTTTAGTTATTGCCTGCCCGTGTTCTTTAGGTTTAGCAACACCTATGGCAATAATGGTTGGTAGTGGACTTGGTGCTACAAACGGCATACTTTTTAAAAGTGCCGAAGCTATTGAAACACTAAATACAGTAAATTGCATTGTATTCGATAAAACAGGCACACTTACTTATGGAAAGCCTGAAGTGGTTAACATAATATCGAATAATGAAGAAAAATTGATGTCATATGCTGCTGCACTCGAACAATTTTCACAACATCCACTTGCAAATGCTGTAATAGAATATTGTAAAAAGAACAATATTACGTTTGAAACAGCAGAAAATTTTGAATCACATAACGGTTTAGGACTAAGCGGAGTAATAAACGGAAGTAAAATATTGCTTGGTAGTCCAAAATTCATAGGAGAAACTATACAGTCTGATAATACTGTAATAGGACTTAAATGTGACGGTGAATTATTGGGCTATATAGAATTTGCCGATACAATAAGAAAAGAAACACCTGATATAATCAAAGCACTGAAACATAATAAAGAAGTTGTTATGCTTAGCGGTGATTCACAAAGTGTTGCTGAGAAAATTGCAAAAAAGGTTGACATAACATCTGTAATTGCAAATGTAATGCCAGATGAAAAGAGCAATGTTGTTGGTGAATTAATGGAAAAACACAAGGTTGCCATGGTAGGTGACGGCGTCAATGACTCACCGGCACTTATTAAAGCAGATGTAGGAATAGCTGTTATGAATGGTACAGATATAGCAATAGATTCTGCAGACGTTATATTGCTTAACGAAGGATTGGATACAATACTAAAGGCTGTAAACACAAGCGAGCTTACAATGAAGACAGTAAAACAAAATCTTTTCTGGGCTTTTTGTTATAACAGTATATGTATTCCGATTGCTGCAGGAATTTTATATCCTTTTACAGGAATTTTATTAAATCCAATGCTTGCGGCAATGGCAATGAGTTTATCATCAGTTTCTGTTGTATTGAATTCATTAAGATTAAAAAATAAGAAAGTGATGTAAAATGAAATACTCAACTGTACAATCACTTGCAAAAAAATACTATGAATTCGGAATGGAAACAAGGATTGATGATGGAGGAAAAATTACATGACGAATTGTTAAAGTACGCAACCCCAGAAACTACATTTGAAGAATTATATTTTTATATGAATAACATGATAAATTTACATGGGTTTATTAATTTGGATTTTATTGGTAATTTAGGTCATTCAATAGCTGAAAAGAAATCTGATAGAATTTATATTGAAAAAGGTAATAAAAATAAATTGTCCCATGTAGAATATTTTACATTTGAACCTCATATAAGTTTGAAAAATTCAAATTATGGTTACAAAAAAGAAAATATATATTATTTCAAAAATAATACTCTAATGGAATTATGAGCAAAACAGCAAAAACAGATATATATTTTCACTTAAAAGGTAGATATAGCAACTTCGCGAAATAAAAATTTCGCGAAGTTGGATGGAGGGTTAAAATGATTAATTTTGATGATTGTACCCCTGAACTTAAGGATTTCATAACATATCTTGAAGTTATTAAAGGTAAATCTAAAAATACAGTTAATGCGTATTATTATGATTTAAGATTATTTTACAGATATATCAAAATAAAAAATAATTCTAAATTATCTTTAGATGAAATTAATTCAATTGAAATTTCCGATGTTCCATTTGATTACATAAAAAAAATTCGCTTAACTGATTTATATGATTATATGAATTACGTTAACCGTAGTCGTTCAAATTCTTCTTCTGCACGTGCACGTAAGGTTTCAAGCTTAAAAACATATTTTAAATACCTTACTAACAAAGCTGAACTTTTGGATATTGACCCTACAATCGAGCTTGATGCTCCAAAATTAAGCAAAAGACTGCCAAAATATCTCGATTTAGACAGCAGTATTAAGCTTTTAGATGCCGCAGAAAACCTTAATCAGCGTGATTTCTGCATTCTTACTATACTTTTAAATTGCGGTTTGCGTGTATCTGAGCTTGTTGGTATTAATATGACAGATATTCAGGGCACAAATCTTCGTGTAATTGGTAAAGGTGACAAAGAACGCCAGGTATTTTTAAATGATGCTTGCTTAAATGCTATTGAAGAATACAAAAAAGTTCGTCCCAAAGCTAAACCGCAACATTCAAATGCACTGTTTCTAAATAAAAATAATGAACGAATCAGTGTTCGCGGAATCCAGTTAATTGTAAAGAAATATTTGATGCTTGCAGGCCTTGATTATACAAGCTATACAACACATAAACTACGCCATACTGCAGCTACACTTATGTATAAGCATGGTCATGTAGACGTTTTGGCACTTCAAAAAATACTTGGTCATACTAATTTATCTACAACACAAATTTATACTCATACCGATGACCAGGCTATTGAAAATGCGTTAAAAAGTAATCCTCTTGCTAATTATTCAGATAAAAAATAAAGAACCATTTTAAATGGTTCTTTATTTTATTTTTCTTGCGACAAGTTTGTTTGATGCATGCTTATGCAAGGGAACACCAGGATGCTCTTCTTCGAAAGTATACGATATAAATTGAATTATATCCCATTCTTCGTATAAATCTTTAATTTCACCATCCTCAGCCAGTCCAATAGCATAAGGCTTTATATCAGGTGTTGGAGCAATGTCATCTGTGAATATTTGTATTATATGAATACCACCTACTATAGTATTTTCTTGTGCTTCCCTAATAAATTTTTTCCAACACTGTTTCTCAATAAAATGAAATACGCCAAATGAAATAACTAAACCATATTGCTGTTTGAAAATAAAATTTTCAACTGATGTTACCTGTGTATTTATTTTATATTCGGTGTTTTGGCATAATCTGTTTATTTTTTTAATTGCACTTTCAGATATATCAAATGCATGGATATTATCAAAACCTTGTTTAGCCAAATAGATAGAATTTATTCCGTCACCACATCCAACATCTAATACGTTCCACTTTTTGTTAAAAAGTTTTTCAAAGCGCAGAATAGTTTTATTTGTGGTTTTTTCAAATAAAAAGGTTGAATCATCATTAAAAGAATCTTCCCAAAATGGTATTTTCATAATATTTCGACACCCCACGAATTCGTATTTTTCATGTAGTATAGACTAAAACTTATTTTACCTGTTATCTGTTTCAACTGATTCAATTTCTATTTCTGCATAATCTGAATCAATTTCGATACATTTACCACAGTTATCACATATTTTTCCCGGATCCAAATCACACATATTACATTCACCACATTCTATACATTCTCTATCATATAAAACGCATTTTCTCATAAAATCACCATATGTTAACATAATATAATTATGGTAACACTTTCTCTAAAATTAAATATTTTAACTCTTTGACGTCATTTTTGGAAACCATTTCATTAAAACAACCCAAAAAATTAGTCGGTATTCCAACAGAAATTACTTTTTGAGTAGATTGTTGTTTTTGATAATAACCGCCCTCAGAAATGAAATTTGAGCTTATCAGCCTCTGAACATTTGAATTATCATTAAATCTGTCTGCTAATTCAATATCAGAAATCAGCATTTTATCTCTTATTATAACAACCGGTCCTTTGTTTATTTCTACATTTTCATTATCTGCATCTACAAAGCAAAGGTTGTAAAGTTCATCTATTTCCAAATCAAAAGTAGCTGTTAAAGCACCTTTTTTATCACAATAATTTTGAGCAGAAAATACAAAATAATACTCATAAATAGAATTTACAACATTTCTTGCAATATCGCATAAAACAGAACAGCAAACAGATCTTTCAAGTGCTTTACCAATATAAAAATCTTCTGTTTCGTGAAAATTATTAGAATAAACAAGAGATTTTGAAATAAAATCATTGTTAAGTGAATCACCTTTACAACTATCCAGTTTTATTAATTCAATATTTTTAATCTTTTCGTTTTCATCAGTGATTTTTGGTACTTTATCAACGATGAATTTTTTGCTATCTTTATCAATCAAAATAGAATTTTGTAAACTTTTTGACTTTACACCACATATTGATGTTGAAATCAATATATTTTTATCTTTTTCATGAGTAACAAGAAAACTTACCTCATCCATAGGTGCTGTAATTGCTATGGTTTTCATTTTGCCCGGTTTATGAATAATCAGATTACCTAAATTATCTACTTTGATATCGGTATAAAAATCAGACAAATCTTTTATAATTATTTTACGCACTTCTTCCTCTTTTGCCGACGACGCATATGCGTTGGATAATTTTTCAATCATTGTTTTTCACCTTACTTTCAATAAAAGTATATAGTATTTCTTCCATAGATTCAATATCACTTAATTTTGCTACATTAGACTGAGAGTGTATATATCTGCACGGCACGGATATTGCAGCTACCTTAACGCCATTGTCAGACAGCTGTACTGCAGAAGCATCATTACCGCCTAATGTTGTTTGTTTATACTGACATTCAATATTGTTTTGATTTGCAATATCAATTATTTCACGTGTAAGTTCAACATCCGAATAGCATCCGCCATCACGAATAGAAAGTGCAGCACCTTTACCAATATGTGTTGAAAATCCAAACTCGTCTGTTCCGGGAACATCTGAACAGGTTGTACCCTCCAACACTATTGCAAATGCAGGATTAATTTTTTTGGAAGCTATTATTGCTCCTCTGTGTCCGACTTCTTCCTGTACTGCAAATACATAATAAATATCTGCTTTGGTTTTTCTTTTTGCTATATTTATTAAAGCATAGCATCCTACACGGTCATCAAGTGCTTTTGCTTTTACAAATCCGTCACCAAATTCAATATAGCTACTGTCAAAACAAGCATAGTCTCCTAAATTAACATATTTTAAAGCATCTTCTTTTGTTGTGGCACCAATGTCTATATACAAATCTGAAATTTTTAATACGGAATTACTATCTTTATTCTGATGTATTGGTTTAGTACCTATTACACCGCAAACTCTATTATCACCAATAACTACTTTTTTGGAAATCAATACGTTTGGGTCAATTCCACCTACAGTCTGAAATTTGAAATACCCGTCATTAGTAACATAACTTATTATAAAACCAACTTCATCCATATGTGCTGTTAACATAATACTTTTATTGTTAATTAGCTCTCCTTTTTTATGACAAATAAGATTTCCTATACAGTCTTCATAAATTTCATCACAGTATTTTTCCATTTCAATTTTTATAATATCACGAACTTCATCCTCACATCCCGAAGGGCCAAAAGCATTAGAAAGTTTCTGAAGCATTATAAGATACCTCCTTCCAATGCTAAACATATTGCATTAATTGCGGTATTGATGTCTTTTTTATTTGCAATCTCAACAGTAGTATGCATATATTTTATTGGTGCAGATATCAAAATGCACCGTATACCTTCACAAGCAATCTGTATGGGCCATGCATCAGTACCCGTATGATCACTGCAAACCTCTTTTTTGTATGGTATATTATTTATATCACATGATTCCATAAATTTATTTGTAAGTTTTCTGTCAAGGTTTGGTCCTACTGCTATGGTAATTCCATCACCAACCAAAAAACCGTGTTCGTCGTCTGTATAAGGTGATATTCCAAATGTAACATCTACAATTATTGCAATATCAGGTTTTGCCACAGAAACGGCTTTTTTTGCCCCTCTGCAACCTACTTCCTCCTGAACAGAATACACACCACACAAATTATAGCTCAATTTTTGCGTTTTAAGACGTTTTAAGCACTCTGTTACAATATAACAGCCAATTCTGTTATCTAACGAACCAGAAGTTAAAAAATCGCCTTTTAAATCGTCATATTTCGATAAAAGTGTTATTGTATCACCAATTGCAACATATTCTGTTATTTTTTTAAAGTCATATCCGCAATCAATGTACATATCTTCCACACCATTTTTTTTGCCAACATCGTCTTTAGTCTGAAGATGCGGTGGTTTTGCACCAATTATTCCAAACAAGTCTTTTTTACCATGTACAACGACTTCTGCCGTAGGAAGTATACTCGAGTCCACACCGCCTGAACATACAAATTTTATAAATCCCTTATCATCAATTTCTTTTACAACTAAACCGATATTATCTATATGAGCTTCTAATGCAACAGTAACATCGGAATTATTGTTTATATTTGCAATAACATTTCCCAGACTATCTGTTATTACATCATCACAAAAAGATTCTGTACATTGTTTCATAAATTCTGACATTTTAAATTCATTTCCCGAAACAGAATTTAATGAACACATTTCAATTAGATTTTCCATAAACAAAACCCTCGCATTATAAAATTTAAAGCACCTATAGTATTATAGGTGCTTTAAGAACAAAATTATTCCTCTGTTGGAGTTTCTTCAACAGCTTCTTCAGCAGCAGGTTCTTCTGTTGGTTCTTCAACCTTTTCAGGTTCCAACAAAGCTCTCATGCTAAGGCTGATTTTCTTATTTTCAACGTCAAATTCAGTAACCTTTACATCAACTTCGTCGCCAACTTTAAGTACACTTGAAACTGTATCGATGTGCTTGTTAGCAATCTGTGAAATGTGAATCAAACCATCAACGTTAGGAATGATTTCAGCAAATGCACCGAAGGAAACAATTCTTACAATTTTAACTTTAATAACATCATCAAGAGCAATCTTTGTTTTGATAATCTCCCAAGGATTGTCTTCAGCTCTCTTATAACCAAGAGATATCTTGTTCTTTTCTTTATCAAGAGCAAGGATGTAAACCTTAACTGTATCTCCAACCTTCAAAACATCTGATGGGTGTTTAACTCTGCCCCACGAAAGTTCGGAAATGTGAACCAAACCGTCAACGCCGCCGATATCTACGAAAGCACCAAAATTTGTTAGTGATTTAACTGTACCTGTGTATTCCTTACCAACTTCAGCAGATGCCCAGAATTCATCAAGAGCCTTTGCAGCAATTTCATCTGTAACTGACTTGATTGAGCCAACGATTTTTCTTCTTCTTGGATTAAAATCAATAAGTCTGAACTGAACTGTTGTACCAACTAATGTTTCCAAATCCTGAACAAATTTAGAAGCAGCCTGTCTTGCAGGAACAAATACTCTTGTGCCGTTAGAAATAACGATAATACCACCGTTAACAGCTTCTACAACTTTACCTTCAAGAATTTCCTTTGTTTCAACTGCAGCTTCAAATTTCTTCTGACCTGCAATAATGTCAAGCTTCTTTTTAGAAAGCTTGATTGTACCTTCGACATCGTTTACTCTAACAACGAATACGTCGATTTCATCGCCCACCTTTACTATATCTTCAGGTGAAACAGACGGATCCTCTGTAAGCTCTCCAACCGGTATAATACCATCAGCCTTTGAACCAAGGTCCACATAAACCTCAGTTGGTGTGATGCCTATAACAACACCTTTTACGATGTCGCCTGTTTTTAGGCTAACCAATGATTTCTCCAATTCTTCAGCAAAGCTGATTTCGTCTGTTACTTCCATTACTTTTTCTTCTGACATTTTACTAATGACCTCCTTAATTATCCATTCCGGTGTTGAAGCTCCTGCCGTAACACCGATGTTACGGTTATTCCAAGTCTCATTAGGTAACTCGGAAACCGTTTCTATATGATACGTATCAGCACAATGGCTTTTACAAATATCAACTAATTTTTTTGTATTGGAGCTGTGTTTGCCACCAATAACAATAACAGTATCAACAGAAGCCGCCATTTTTTCAGCTTCGTCCTGTCTATCTTCCGTCGCACTACATATTGTATCAAATATTTGTACTGTTTGGCAAGATGTTTTTACAAATTTCTTTATTTTATTCCAAACTTTTAGTGAAAAAGTAGTCTGAACTACCATACAAATAGGTTTTTCTATGTTAATTTTACCAAAATCTTCCACGCATGATATTATATGTGCTGAATTATCACACCATCCGTTTATACCGATAACCTCCGGATGATTAGCATCTCCGACAATTATTATCTGTTTTCCTTCAATGTGATTTTTGTGAACAATATTATGGATTTTTTTCACAAAAGGACATGTAACATCAATAAACTTACAGTTTTTTTGTTCTAATTTCTCGTAATAAAGTTTTGGTACTCCGTGAGTTCTTATTATAACATTGCTATTATCAGGAATTTCATCAATTGAATCGATTGCATAGACATTCTTGTTTTCCAAATACTTAACAACCTGCTCGTTGTGAATAAGAGGACCTAAGGTGTATATTTTTCCACTGCTTTTTTCAGCAGTTTCAATAACAATATCCATAGCTCTTTTCACACCGAAACAAAAGCCGGCATATTTAGCAAGATTAATTTTCATTTTCAACACTCGCTTTTATTTCATCGTAATAGCAACATTTATTATCAACAAGGTTGTAAATTTCGTACATAAGAGCATTTGTGAGTTTTTTATATTCTTCGCTTGAAATCTTTTTACCATAGTAATCACTATAGAATATAGGTTTGCCAAATGTCACTTTTGCACGTCTGAATGGCTTCAGGTTGCTTACTCCGACAGGAATAATAGGAACTTCTGCTTTAGTCGCAAAAAGTAAAGCTCCGGGTTTAACATCATCTATATGTATACAGCTTCTTGTTCCTTCCGGAAAAAGCAAAAGAGGATTATCTTCTTTAAGAATTTTTATACACGTTCTCATTGCTTTCAGGTCACCGCCGCTACGGTCTACCGGAACACATCCCAAACTACGTAGAAACCATGCAAACAATTTGTTTTTGAATAATTCTGCCTTAGCAAGAAATTTCAATCTTTTAGGAGAAAAGGCTGCAATAATAATTGGGTCGTTAAATGAGCTATGATTACCGCACATTATCATTCCGCCGGATTTTGGAACATTTTCAATTCCTTCAACTTTTGCAAAATATATAATTTTATAATATAACTTTACCAAAAAGGCCGATATGCTATATAACAACTTGAACTTTCTCCTTTATAAGTTTGTACAAAAAATCAACAGATTCTTCAAAATTATAATTGCTGTTATCAAATATAACAGAATCCTCAGCCGGCTTTAATGGAGCAACGGATCTGTTTGAATCCTGATTATCTCTGTATGCAATATCTGCTTTAATATCTTCAAAATTGCACTCTACACCTTTTTCAAGCATTTCCTTGTATCTTCTCTTAGAACGTTCGTCAATTGATGCTGTAAGGAAAATTTTGACGGTTGCCCGAGGCAAAACAACAGTTCCGATATCCCTTCCATCCATAAGTACATTATTATTATCCGCAATGTCTCTTTGAATTGATAACAAAGCTTCTCGAACTTTCGGAATTGACGAAACATCGGATGCACCTTTTGAAACCTCAGGTGTTCTGATAAATTCGGTAACATCACAGCCATCAACAAATATATGTTGAACGTTGTTTATATATTTTAAATCGATCTTACAATTATTCGCTAAATCGGATATTTTTTCAACATCAGTTTTTGTATTTAAATTATTTTTTAAAGATATATATGCCAAGGAGCGGTAGATTGCACCGGTATCAACATATATAAAATTCAATTTTTTTGCCAGCTCTTTTGAAATAGAGCTTTTTCCCGCACCTGCAGGACCATCAATTGCAATTGAAATATACTTCACTCAATCACCTACTAACAATTACTGTACAATATTATACTACATTTTCAAATATTTAACAATACTATTTTACAAAAAATCTGCCCAAAATTACGATATTTGATTTTACTTCAATTTCTTTTTCGTAAAAACCCTCTGTATTATCCGATATTTCAGTAATTTTTATTTTACAAATCGCGTCGTTTTTGCGTCCATCTACTTCTATTACAGAATTGTCCTGAACGTTTATTTTTACTTGTTTTTTTGACAAATTCAATATTTTTTCTCCGTTTTGCATTAAAAACAAATTTTCCGACGGAGCAGATATTTCAATAACAACATATCCGCAACTTTCCATTTTTTCGGAATATACATACATGGATTCCATTTCATACAATACAGAAAGCTTATTTTTAAAAAAATCATTTTTTAAAAATATCTGTGATATAACCATAACAAAAAATGCAAATACAAACAGTAAAGAAATAAAAATTTTAATTTTACGCATAATATCACCCCGATATTAGCATATTTTAAAAAAATTATTTTATACGTTTGAACCTGCAAGATAGGCAGTACTGAAGGCTATTTGTAAATTAAAGCCTCCCGTGTATGCATCTACATCTATTACTTCTCCGCAAAAAAACAAACCTTCGATTATTTTAGATTCCATTGTAGATGGATTTATTTCTTTTGTGCTGATTCCTCCGCGAGTAATGATTGCTTCTTCAATTGGACGTACCCCGGTTACGGTTAACGTGAAATTCTTAAGCAAATTACAAAGTTCTGTACGTTGTTGCTTGTTAATCTGATGCACTTTAATGTATGGGTCTATCCCACTAAGTTTAATTATTGTATCAATCATTTTGCTCGGTAAAAGCTCATCAAGTGAATTTGAAAAGTTTTTATTTATATTTTTTTCAAAATCACGCTGAATTCTTTTATCCAACTGCTCAAATGTAAGTGCAGGTTTTAAATCAATGGAAATTTTATACCCACTGTTTTCTATATTTTTCAAATTGGAACTTGCACTTAAAATAACCGGTCCGGATAAACCGTAGTGTGTAAAAATCATTTCACCGAAGTCTTCATATACACATTTTGTCCCTTTGGTTACTTTTACAGCAACATTTTTTAGTGACAATCCCTGTAAATCTTTTACATAATCTTCCTGTATCACTAAAGGAATCAAAGAAGGATATGGTGTAACAACAGTGTGACCAAGTTCTTTTGCAAATTTATAACCGTCACCGGTTGAACCTGTAAGAGGATATGAAGCACCACCGGTTGCAACAATAACTCTGCTACAATCAATTTTTTTAGCTGTTTTGGTTAAAACACCACATATACTGTTATTTTCCTGCATAACTTTTGTAACAGCATCTTTAATAAAAACAACGCCATTATCTTTGGCATATTTAATTAACGCATTTGCAATATCTTTTGCAGAATCAGAAACAGGAAAAATTCTGCCTCCTCTTTCTTCTTTAAGAGGTACACCTGCATTTTCAAAGAAGTTAATTAAATCTTCATTTGTAAATGAATAAAATGCACTGTACATAAAGTTAGGATTAGAGCATACCATACCAATAAAATCAGAAATATCAGCAGAATTTGTAACATTGCATCTTCCTTTTCCGGTAATCCTTAATTTCCTTGCAAGAACATCATTTTTGTCTATCAATATTACTTTGTTGCCGTTTTTTGCGGCAATGGCTGCACTAAATAAACCGGCAGGGCCTCCACCTATAACAACCACATCAGTTTTCATTATTTATCAACCTTTTCATATACATTGTATTCATCCCAAATTTTTTCAAGCTTGTTAAAACTGTCGTATACATTTTCTTTTTTTATCATACCAAGTGCCACAATGAGTGCATTGATAACACTAAGAGGTGCAACCAAAGAATCCACAAAAGATGCAATATCACTTCTTGCAATCAAAGTATTGTTTGCATATTTTGTAAGTGGTGAAGTTTCACTGTCTGTAATTGCAACAACCTTAGCATTTTGGTTTTTGGCATATTGTATTGCCTTTAAGGTTCTTGCAGAGTAACGGGGAAAACTAATACCAATTACAACATCATCTTCATCAATTTTCATAATTTGTTCGAAAATTTCACTTGCACTTGTTGTATTTATAAGTCTGACATTATCAAATATGATATTGAGGTAAAATCCTAAAAAACCGGCAAGTGACGAAGAACTTCTTACACCTAAAATATAAATTTTCTTTGCATTTACAATTGTGCTTACAGCTTCTTCGAATGCTTCTTTGTCTATTTCTTCAAGTGTTTGCTTGATTTTTAAAATGTCATAATTCAGTATAGTAGACAAAACATCCTTATCACCCATACGATTGGACGTTACTTCCATACGTTGTACAGCAGTAAGCTTTGTTCTTACCATTTCATGCAACGCCTTTTGAAGCTGGGGATATCCGTCATAACCAAGTTCCACCGCAAAGCGTACAACCGTAGAACAACTCACACCTGTATTTTCACTAAGTGAAGCCGCTGTCATAAATGCAGCCTTTTCATAATTTTTTAATATATAATTAGCAATCTTTTTTTGACCTTTACTGAATTTCGGATAGGCTTTTTCAATCTTTTCCAACAAATTAGCAGTATTACTCATGGATAAATCTCTCCTCAAAAAACGGTGTAACGAACGCCAAAGTCATTACACCGTATTTTAGATAATCAAATATTAAAATGGATGAGTTTTAGCCTTTGTATCAGCCAAATTCGGATCCAACTTATATTTTGCAGCCTGTCTTTCTTTGAAGAATTTAACTGCAACCTGATCAAACAACGCATATGAAAGTACGTCTTCATCTTGTTCAATATATTCAGCAATTTCAGCACGTAGTTTATCAAGCTCAGGTTTAATTAAATCTGCAGGACGACAAGTGATAGGTTCTTCATCACCGATAATTTTCTTCACAAATTCCGGATCAATCGGAACTGTTGTTGAACCGTATTCGCCCTTAACGATAGCCTTTGATTCTTTGGTAACCATCTTGTATCTTTCGCCCATAAGAACGTTAAGGACAGCCTGTGTACCGACAATCTGGCTTGAAGGTGTTACAAGTGGAGGATAACCAAAATCTTTTCTGACTTCAGGAACTTCTCTCAAAACATCGTCAAGCTTATCTTCCTTACCCTGCTGTTTTAGCTGAGAAACAAGATTTGAAAGCATACCGCCGGGAACCTGATACTTAAGTGTGTTAATGTCAACACCCAAAAGTTTTGTATCCAAAAGACCGCTTGAGATATATTTATCTCTTAAAGTCTTAACATATTCTGAAATTTCAGACAATTTGTCAAGTGAAAGACCTGTATCGTATTCAGTACCAGCTAAAGTAGCTACCAACGGTTCTGTAGGTGGCTGTGATGTACCAAGAGCCATTGGTGACAATGCACAGTCAACTATATCTACACCTGCTTCAATAGCTTTTAAGTATGTCATTGAAGCAACACCGCTTGTATAGTGTGTGTGAAGTTCAATCGGAATTTTAACAGAAGATTTGATGTCCTTAACCAAATCATAAGCAACATATGGTGTTAAAAGACCTGCCATATCTTTAATACAGATAGAATCAGCACCCATATTTTCCAAATCTTTTGCTAATTTTACAAAGGATTCATTATTGTGTACAGGGCTGATTGTATAAGACAAAGTAGCCTGAACATGACCTTTTTCCTTCTTTGTAGCATTAATAGCTGTTTCAAGGTTTCTAATGTCGTTAAGTGCATCAAAAATTCTGATAATATCAATACCATTAGCAACACACTTCTGTACAAAATATTCTACAACATCATCAGCATAATGTCTGTAACCCAAAATATTCTGACCTCTGAATAGCATCTGCAAAGGTGTCTTCTTTGCCTTAGCTTTAATTTTTCTTAGTCTTTCCCACGGGTCTTCATTTAAAAATCTTAAGCATGAATCAAATGTAGCACCGCCCCATGCTTCCAAAGCATTATAACCTATATCGTCAAGCATCTCAATCATCGGCAACATTTCGTCAGTTGTCATACGAGTTGCAATAAGTGACTGATGAGCATCTCTTAAAACCGTTTCGGTAATTTTTACTTTACTCATTACTTTTACCTCCAATTATAAAATCTTAAAGAATGTCAGGAATACACCTGCCGCAACCGCAGAACCTATAACACCTGCAACATTTGGTCCCATAGCATGCATCAAAAGATAGTTGGTAGGAACTTCCTTCTGACCAACATTCTGCGCAACACGTGCAGCCATAGGAACAGCAGATACACCTGCAGAACCGATAAGCGGATTAATCTTACCTTTTGTGAGAATATACATAACCTTACCGGCAAGTAAGCCACCGCTCGTACTTATCGAGAAAGCAACAAGTCCAAGTACAATTACATATAAAGTTTGTGGTCTTAGGAATGTACTTGCAGAAGCTGTAGCACCAACTGTAACACCAAGGAAAATTGTAACAATGTTCATAAGTTCATTCTGGGCAGTTTTAGAAAGTCTGTCAGCAACACCACTTTCCTTAAACAGGTTACCAAGCATAAGCATACCTACCAAAGGAACGGCATCAGGAACAATCAAAGCAACAACTATTGTAACAATAATAGGGAACAATAGCTTTTCAATTCTTGAAACAGGACGTAATGTCTTCATAACAACAGAACGTTCTTTTTTAGTAGTGAGCAATTTCATAATCGGTGGCTGAATAATAGGAATCAAAGCCATATATGAATATGCCGCAATTGCAATAGCCGGCAATAATTCCGGAGCAGTATATTTAGTAACCAAAATAGCTGTAGGACCGTCAGCACCGCCGATAATACCGATAGCAAAGCCCTGATAAATTGAGAAACCAAGTACCAAAGCGCCAAGGAAAGCTACGAATACACCAAGCTGTGCAGCAGCACCAAGCATTAAGCTTTTGGGATTAGCAATAAGCGGACTGAAGTCTGTCATTGTACCAATACCCAGGAAAATAAGCGATGGATAAATACCAAGTTTAACGCCCATATAAAGTAAATCTAAAAGACCGCCATTTTTCAGTACTTCTCCGTAATCAACAACAAAATTAGGATTTGTACCGTCACCAACAAATAATTCATTATGTAGCAAATTTGCACCGGGCATATTTGCAAGCAACATACCAAAAGCGATAGGTAGCAAAAGCAATGGTTCAAAACCCTTACCTATTGCAAGATAAACCAAAAGACAAGCAATACCAATCATAACGATTGTACCAATATCAACACTTCCCAATTTGAATACAACATCAGGATTAGATGCGGCGGATATTATTTTGTATATACCTGTACTTTCAAAAAATTTAACAATACCTTCTAACAAAAAACTAAACAATATCTTCACCCTTTCTTAAGTAGTATTTTACTTAATTACTACTTAGTTAAGAGTAACAAGTACATCACCTGTGTTTACAGCATCACCAACAGAAACGTTTACGGATGCAACTGTACCGGCACTTGGTGCAACAATATCGTTTTCCATCTTCATAGCTTCAAGAACAGCAACAGCCTGTCCTTCAGCAACAGTATCGCCAACCTTAACGTTCATTTTAAGAACAGTACCGGGCATAGGTGCTTCAACTTTTACTGAACCGGCTGTACCTGTAGCCTTTGGAGACGCAGCAGGAGCAGTCTGTGGTGCAGGTGCAGCAACAGGAGCTGTAACAACAGGTGTTGCAACTGCAACGCCATCTCTTATTTCTTCTACTTCTACATCATAGGATTTACCATTTACATTTATAACAAATTTTCTCATTTTTATAATCCTCCAAAATTAAAACTTATTAATTGCATCATTTCTTGATGCGTTCGACCAAGCATTATTTTTTGTATCTATGCGTTTAAAAGATTTTATTTTTAAATTATAAGTTGAAGTGTTAAGCGATGCAGCAACAGCAGCAGTCAAAACCGCAACCAATTCACCTTCATCAACCTGTTCGGTTTCGACAACAGCTTCTGTTTCTTTCTCAATAAGTGAATTCTGTGTAACCTTTACTTCTTCCTTCTTTTTGTTTTTTGATGTTTTAGGTGTTAAAATAATATGCATCAATTCAATGATCCCCCAAAGAATTGCCAAAACAACAAAAACCATAACATATCCGATTATGGCAATCGGAACACCCTGACCTAATTTATCTAACAATGACATAAAATCACTTCCTTATCTGTTAAAGTGGCATATTGATATGCTTTTTAGCAATTGAGTTAACTCTTTTTGCAGAAAGCATTTCAAGAGCACTGATAAGGCGAGGTCTTGTGCTGTCAGGCTCAATAACATCATCAATGTATCCTTTTGATGCAGCAGTATATGGAGCTGCAATAACGTTTTTGTATTCATCTATTTTCTGTGTTCTGCATGCAACAGGATCAGCAGAAGCCGCAATTTCTTCATTGTACATAATGTTTGCGGCACCTTCAGGAGCCATAATTGCGATTTCAGCAGTAGGATATGCAAATACCATATCTGCACCGCATACTTTAGAGCCCATTGCAAGATAAGCACTTCCATAAGCCTTACGAACAACAACAGTTACCTTTGGAATTGTAACACTTGCATATGTGGCTAACAGCGTAGCAGCAGCATCAGCAAGGCCATTGTTTTCCTGATATTTGCATGCAGCAAAGCCGCCGCAATCAACAAATGTTACAACAGGAAT
Organism: Clostridia bacterium; assembly: GCA_045541135.1. GTDB lineage: Bacteria > Bacillota > Clostridia > Monoglobales > Firm-18 > CAZNKU01. Next base: position 58,975 of record JAZQIO010000028.1, on the reverse strand, counting down.
ATTGAAAGAATCACAGAAATTGATAAACTTTGAAGCTTTCTTAGCAGCATTTATGCACAGATCGCCATTGTATTCGGCAGAGTTATTGGCAACAACACCAACAGTCATACCATTAAGTTTAACAAAACCCGTAACCATATTTTTTGAATATTCCGATGAAACTTCAAAAAGTTCTGCATTGTCTGCAACTTCTTTAATGATATTTTTAATATCAAATCCATCATCGTTATCAGGAATCATATTAATAATATTTTCAGAAATTCTGTTAATATCATCTGTAGGAATTTCTACAGGAGTTCCCTCAAGATTGTTTGATGGCAAATAATCAAGAAGCTTTTTAACATTTGCAAAGCATTCTTCCTCTGTTGCACACACAAAATCAGCAGTACCGTTTGAGGCACAAGCTTTTGCAGAACCTACTTCATCAGCAGTACAAGCTTCACCTGAAACACCTGTAATAACAGATGGGCTGTTTATGTACATATTTGCATTTTTTTCTGACATAAAAACAAAGTCAGATATTGACGGTGTGTAAACAGCGCCGCCTGCACAGTCGCCAAGAACAACTGAAACCTGAGGTACTAAGCCCGAAAGTTCAGTATTTTTTGCATAAATTTCTCCAATTGCAGCTAAAGCATCAATGCCTTCTGCAATTTTAGCACCCTTTGAATCAAGAATACTTACAACAGGAGCACCCATCTTAGCAGCCAAATCCAAGGTGTAAGTGATTTTCTTTGCATTAGCACCACCCAATGCACCACCAATTGAACTGTAGTCCTGTGAATATGCATATACAAGTCTATCATTTACTGTACCATATCCGGAAACAACGCCTTCTGCAGCAGCTTCACCGGTAACAAATGCATTAATTTCAACAAAACTTCCTTCATCGAATAAAAGCTTTATTCGTTCTCTTGCAGAATTTTTGCCATTAACGCTTTCACATGCAGCCTCAATTGAAGCACGTTTTGACTGTAATTCAGCAAGCTTATCCATATTGTTCATAAGTCTACCTCCAAATTTTATTCAACATTTAAAATTATACTATAAAATTAAATTATCTTCAATAGTTTTTTGACACAAATTTTGTAATTTTTACATATTTTTTTACAACATTGTCAATAAATGAATTATATTTTTCATTTTATAAAGATTTAAGATAATTAATTTCCGCATTACTAAGGTGTCTCCACCTGCCTAAAGGGATATTTCCCAATGTTAAATTTCCCACAGCAATTCTTTGAAGATTTACCACTTCATAGCCAATTGCTTCAAACATTTTTCTTACCTGACGGTTTCTGCCCTCAAATATTGAAATTTCTACTATATTATCTCTTAACCAATTTACTTTGGGCGGTTGAGTCTTTCTTCCATCTATAAACACACCTTTTTTAAGCTTTTCAATATCCTTTGGATGAGGTACATCATTAAGAGTTGCAACATAGGTTTTATACACCAGATGTTTAGGATGTGTAAGCTTATAGGTAAGCTCTCCGTCATTGGTCATAATAAGTAACCCTTCGGTATCAAAATCCAGTCGTCCTACAGGATATACCCTTGTGTGTATTTCGTCCTCAACAAGATTTATTACTGTAGGTCTGTTAAATTCATCTGAAACAGATGTAATAAATCCTACAGGTTTATTCATTGCGATATAAACTTTTTTAAATACCTTTTTTATAACCTTTCCATCAACAGATACTTCATCATCTTCTGTTACCTTAGTACCAAGTTCAGTAACCTTAATACCGTTAACCTTAACCTTTCCCTGAAGTATTATTTCTTCACATTTTCTGCGTGATGCCACACCGCAGTCTGCCATAAATTTCTGTAATCTTATTTCTTCCAAAATAACACCTCCTGTGTTTTAATCACAATCTTTTTTATTCTAACATAATTGCCCAAAAGTGTCAATTAAAAAGAATTTGACATTATCTGATTTTAATTATATAATGTAGAAAGATTTTATATAAGGAGAATACATATGAATAATACTAAAAATAATATATTTTCAAATAAAATTGTAGTTTGTATCATAGCAATAATATGCTGCGGGCTTTGGGGAAGTGCTTTTCCGTACGTAAAAATTGGCTATAAACTCTTTAATATAACAGATACTGCTTCTCAGATACTTTTTGCAGGATTAAGATTTACACTGGCAGGGATTATGACAATTATAATCGGCAGTATTCTTAACAGAAAATTTTTGTTTCCTCTTAAGAGTTCATGGAAATATGTTTGTACATTGAGTTTCTTTCAGACTTTTGTACAGTATTTATTCTTTTACATAGGTCTTTCAATTACAACAGGTGTTAAAGCCTCCCTTATTGAAGGTACTTGTGCTTTCTTTTCAATACTGATTGCAAGTCTTATTTTCAAACAAGAAAAGCTAACATGGCTGAAAATTGTTGCCTGCGTAATCGGTTTTGGTGGCGTTATAATATCCAACATCAATGGTGTAAGTTTTGAAACAGGTCTTTCAGGCGATCTTATGATTTTGGTTTCAACGGTATCTTATGCATTTTCTTCTGTTTTAATTAAAATGTATTCACAGAAGGAAAATCCCGTTACATTAAGCGGTTATCAGTTCTTTATCGGTGGTTTGATTTTAACTTTGGTTGGCTTATTTATGGGTGGAAGACTGAGCAATTTTACAATCGGATCAGTTTCTGTTTTACTCTACCTTGGACTACTCTCCGCAATAGCTTATTCTTTGTGGGGTATTATTTTAAAACACAATAAAGTATCAAATGTTACCGTATACAGTTTTATGATACCTGTTTTCGGTGTTATCCTTTCGGCACTTCTTGTTGAAAGTGAACGTATGGGAGCATTCAAACCGGAAAATATAATTGCTCTGGTTCTTGTCTCCGTAGGTATCGTTATCGTAAATAAATTTTCGGAAAAGAAATAATATTTTTAATATACTATTATTTTACCGGCCGACGATTTAAGTCGTCGGCTTTTTTATTGACTTTTTTTAAAGCACATTGTATAATATGAGAGTAATTCTCAAATTTATATGGAGGACATAATGTATAACACAAAACAAAAACAAGTATTAACTGATTATTTATCAAAAAACATCGATAAACATTTTTCAATCAAAGAAATTACTGATGCCTTTTCAAAATCAAATATAGGAAAAAGTACCATATACAGACTAATAGATAAAATGTCCAAAGACGGCACGGTAAGACGTTTCAGAGGTAATGACGGAAAATCTGTTTTGTATCAGTATATTGGTGAGCATAATGAATGTAATACACACTATCACCTTAAATGTACCGATTGCGGACAATTAATTCATTTAAATTGTGAATATATAAGTTCATTAAACGAACACATTAATCAGCATCATAAATTCAGTATTGATACAAGTAAAACTATTCTGTACGGAGTTTGTTCAAAATGTAACGAAAGGTATGAAAAACTATGAATTTAAAATATCAAAAAACAATTTATTTTATTGTTCTTATTGCACTGATTGCTTCGTTGATTGTTTCATTTATATATTTATACAAAAACAAAACTCCGGGTAACACACAACACAAAATTCAGATTACAACATCCATATTTCCATATTACAGCTTTGCAAGTGAAATATGTGATTTTGACGGAAATGTAGTTATGCTTTTAAAACCCGGAGCCGAAAGTCACACATATGAGCCTACCACAGAAGATATCATTACAATTAAAAATTCTGATATATTCATATATACAGGTGGTGAATCAGACAAATGGGTAGAAACAATTCTGTCTTCAATTGATACGAATAAAACAAAAATAATCAAAGTAATGGATTATATAACACCTCTGACTTATGAACATCACGGCAAAATTTCCAACGATGAACATGTGTGGACATCTCTTAAAAACTCAAAAACAATTATTTTTGAAATATGTGATGTTATATGTGAAATTGACCCTCAAAATAAGGATATATATAAAGGAAATGCCCAAAGGCTTACAGAAGAAATTAATAATTTAGATATACAATTTAAAGAAACAATTGAATTATCGGATAAAACATTAATATTTGCTGATAGATTCCCCTTTTCGTATTTTGCAAATGATTACGACTTAAATTATATTTCAGCATTTCCAAGCTGTTCTGAAGAATCTGAACCAAGTGCACAGACAATGGCAAAAATTATAGATACAGTAAAAACAGAAAATACATCTGCAATATTTTATATTGAATTTTCCAATCAGAAAATTGCAGATACAATACAAACTGAGACAGGTGCCAAGAAGCTCCTCTTCCATTCTTGTCATAATATTACACAGGATGAATTCAGTTCAGGAAAAACATACATTTCACTTATGCAGCAAAACCTGGAAAACCTTAGGGAGGCGATTAAATAATGTGCCTTATATCATGTAAAAATGCAGAGTTTCAGTATAACGGAAAAGCTGTATTAAAAGATGTATCGTTTGAATTTAATTCAGGTGATTACTTATGTATCGTAGGCGAAAATGGTTCCGGCAAAACTACACTTATAAACGGTATATTAGGACTTATCAAGCCACAAAAAGGTGAAATTAAAATTTCAAAAGATATATCTGCCGGGGAAATAGGATACATTCCGCAACGGTCAGAAATACAAAAAAATTTTCCTGCCTCTGTATACGAGGTTGTATTATCCGGATGTGCAAGCAGACTGAAATTTTTCCCTTTTTATAGAAAGAGTGAAAAAAGCATTGCTGAAAAAAATATGGAATTACTTGAAATAAGCAATATAAAAAATAAATGCTACAACAATCTCTCCGGTGGTCAGCAACAACGAGTATTACTTGCAAGAGCTTTATGTGCAACAAAAAAATTACTGTTACTTGACGAGCCTGTTGCCGGACTTGACCCTTTGGCTACGGCTTCATTATATTCTGTAATTAAAAAAATAAACAAAGAACACAATGTTTCGATAATTATGGTTTCTCACGATATAAAAAGTGCGGTAAAGGATTCGTCACATATATTACACCTTAACAACAAACCTCTCTTTTACGGAACAACTGATGATTACCTAAAAAGTGATATTGCTAAATTTATGATTGGAGGTAATGATAATGATTAATGACATTATTTCCATTTTTTCTCTGGGTTTTATGCAAAGAGCTTTATTAGGAGGGATACTGATATCACTATGCTGTGCACTTTTGGGAGTAATACTTGTTTTAAAACGTTTTTCTATGATAGGTGACGGATTATCCCACATTGCCTTCGGAGCCTTAGCCATTGCAACTGCATTGGGTTTTTCACCGATGTATTTTACAATTCCCGTAGTTATTATTGCGGCATTTTTACTGCTAAAATTAAAAGACAGCAGTAATATAAAAGGTGACTCTGCAATAGCCATGATTTCCATATCATCACTTGCAATAGGTATTATATTTATATCATATACTTCCGGCGGAAATACAGATGTTTATAATTATATGTTTGGCAGTATATTAGCCCTTACTGAACAGGACATAGTGCTGATTACCATACTGTCTTCATTTACAATTATAATGTACATTCTAACATACAACAAAATGTTTTTAGTAGCATTTGATGAAAAATTTGCAAAATCAACAGGTACAAATACAGATTTTTATAACATGACAATTGCTCTTTTATCTGCTATTGTCATTGTAATAGGAATGAAAATGATGGGTGCCATGCTTATATCAGCATTAATTATTTTCCCTGCACTTACAACAATGAGAATATTCCGCACCTTTAAGACAGTTATAATATCCTCTGCTGTTTTGTCGGTAATAAATTTTTCAATTGGTATGTTTTTATCCGTAATACTTAACACGCCAACAGGAGCAAGCATTGTTGTAATTGATGTTATTATGTTTGTAATTTTTACCTTAATTGGCAAATTACTGCATAAATGATTAATTATTTGTTAAAGATTTATATATACATTTACTTAAATTTTCAAATATGATATAATCTCTGTGTAAAAAATACAAGGAGTGTCGGAATATATGAAAAAAATACGAATTGCAGCAATACTTTTGCTTATGATATTTTCATCAACATCAGTCAACGCATCAACATTAGGTTCAACGTTGATTGACGGTTATACAATAGAAATAGGTAAGGGAACTACGTCAACTCACAACAAATGGTACAGTGACCAAAGTGGGGTAGGCCAACAGGTGGAAAATTATATTACCTACAAACCCAACGAGCATATAGAGCCTATAATAACACATGGTGAATATTTATATGGTGCAGGCAAAATAAGTGATGAGGTATCCCGACTTAGAAATAATGGCATAAATTCCATTGCCGGTATTAATGCCGATTACTTTTCACTACAAACAGGACTGCCAATGAGCAATATTATATCAGACAGTAAAATTATTACCAAAACAGAAGGTCCACAATACGGTATAGGCATACTCGAAGATAATACTGCATTTATGTCTGAATTCACGCTTTACTCAACGCTTTACAAAGATGATGAAACTGTAATTGCAATTAGCAATATAAACAAGCTTCGCCAGCCTTATTCCATTTATATGTTAACTAACGATTTTGGAACACAAACATACAACACCACAAATGGGTATGATGTTATATTAACGGATATTGAAGGTGAAATAAAAATTGGCTCAGAAATAAAAGCAACTGTAGAATCCGTTGATGAATATAACGGTTCCATAGCAATACCTGAAGGCAAAATAGTCCTTACTGTTGATGCCAACGCTCCTGAAGAATATGTACAAGCTCTTACTTCACTTCAGATTGGCGAAGAAATCAAAATTACATTTGGTTTTGAAGGTGATGAACGCTGGGAAAATGTAAAATTAGGAATAGGTGCAACAGGTGAAGTTCTTATAGAAAACGGTACTGTATATACAGAATTTACTGCAGGTGCTCACCCGCGAACTGCAATGGGTATAAAAGAAGACGGAAGTATAATTTTCTATACAATTGACGGAAGACAAAAAGGTTACAGCTATGGTGTTCAACTTAAAACACTTGCCAAAAGAATGTCCGAACTGGGTTGTGTAGATGCAATAAACCTTGACGGCGGAGGTTCTACAAGTTATATTGTTCAGCTCCCGGGAGATGCAACAACAACACTTATAAATAAACCATCTGACGGTAAATTACGCAATGTTTCCAATTTCTTCTTCTTAAAAAACAATCAAGAACCCACCGGAATACTTGATAAAATAACGGTATATCCTCTTACTTCCTATGTGTTGGTTGGTAATTCGGTTCAGATAAGTGCCAAGGGCTCTGATACAGCATCATACCCTGTTAAGTTGACAAATATAACATATTCAGTTGATAAAAATTCCAAAAATACAATTACTGAAAAAGGTTATTTTACTGCTAACGAAGACGGAACTGCAACCATATATGCAAAATCAAAAAATATAACCGGTAATACCGACATAGTTTGTGTTGATAAACCAACCATTAAAGTTATGAAAGAAAACGGTGCTTCTGTTGATAATATTACAATCAACCGCGAAAAATCACTGACCTTAAAAGCCGAAGCCTATAAAGGTTACAATAAACTTATTGCTTCGGACAAAAGCTTCAAATGGTCATGCGATGAAGTTATAGGTACAATCACAGATAACGGTGTTTTTACTGCTACTGACTCTATTACGGATGTAAGCGGCAACATATATGTGACAGCAGGAAAAACAACTGTTAAAATTCCTGTTAATGTAAAAGGTTTAAACATTATTTATAATCCCATTGATATTGATGTTGAAAATGATTTGTTAACGGTAAATCTTAATACAAATGAAGGATTACCTGTTGAAAAGGATAACATTATTATAAAGGCAGACGGAAAGAAAATTGATTTTGAATACAAAAATGGTATAGCAACTGTAGCTATTGACGAATCAATAAATAAAATCACTGTATTTGCAACAAATTCTGAAGGATTCACCTCCTTTAAAACAAAGGTAATTACCGCAAACGAATTTGATAATCCGTTTGCTGACACAAGTGAACATTGGGCAAAAGATGTTTTATCATATATGTATTCAGCAAAAATAGTTAATGGTGAAATTATCGATAACAGCTTAAAATTCAACCCCGGAAAATCAATGACACGTTCAGAATTTGCCGTTATGACAACAAATTATCTTGGAATTGATGTTACAGAATATTCAGATGTTGAATTACCGTATACAGACGCAGACAAAATACCTCAATGGGCATTGAACAGCTTTAAAGCACTATATGAATTAGGTGTTGTCAAGGGCAGTGATAACAACGGCAAACTTTATGCAAATCCAACTGATAGTATAACAAGAGCCGAAACTGCAACAATAATTTCAAGAACATTGCCAAATGGTCTGAAGAAAGCCGAAATCACCTCTTCAGATAAGAATGACATAAAAGAATGGTTTACAGAAGGCTTTGAAATTTTGATTAATATTGGTGCAATAAACGGCTATGAGGATGGAACAATACTTCCAAACAAAAACGTAACAAAAGCCGAGGCGGCAAAAATATTGTATACTATTCTATAACTCAAAAAAAGAACTGTTGAACCAACAGTTCTTTTTTTATAAAATATAATCCGTTATACAATCGTACCATTGTACATAAGTTGTTCCGTTTACAATCAATCTATCATTGCCGGGCATCATTTCGCTCCATTTTTTATTATATGTTTTAAATGCCCAGTCATCACGATTGAAACGTCTCCATAGAATTGTTTTACCGTTTTTGTCAAGAAATTGTTCAGAAACAACTCCGCAGTTATATGTTTCAATATCCATAACACATACGGTATCATAACTTTTGCCGTTAATTGTAACTGTATATCTTCCCACAATATCAAGAAGAAAACCTTTGTCAGTACTTGTAACAATATTCCCTTCTCTTTTAATATCTCCTTTAACTTTCAGATTAGTTTCATTGCCGCAATTATCTTCACCAAACCCCCAGTTAGGCATAAATGCTTCCTCATCAAGAAAGGTTATATAATTTCTTACATCTCCGTCATTTCGAATAGTTGCAAGATAACGGCAATGTGTATCTGTAAGCTGTGCTACAAAAGTGCGGTATATTGCCTCCTTTTTTTCGGAATAATTAGCCTCACGTGCAGTAAGCTCTACTCCCTCTATTCCGTGCACCATTGCCTTGCCGGTAACCTTCATATCATAAATATGATTGCATTTTCGTGATGGAATATCATACATTCCCCAGGTTATTTTTTCACCAAGCTTGGGTACGAGAAACCATCCCATAAGCTCTTCCCATTTTACATTAAACGGTTTTTTATCCGAATATTCAATTTTATACTCCGGTAAAATTCCAGGAATAATTTTCATATTTATTTCTCCCTTCTTACTGTCAGGATGATGCGGATATATTTTTTTAAATTCATGTTTTGCCTTATAAATACGGCTTTTAACAGTACCCAATGGTATTGACAAATATTTAGAAATATCCTTCTGTTGCATTTCTTTTATAAAATACAAATCAAGTATTTGCCTATATTTATCCTTCATCAAATCAAGTGTTTCTTTAACTTCATTTGATTCTGTTAAACCATAACGTCCATAAATCAGTTTGCTTTCTTCCACCGAATCAATAGGTATTTCTGACTTTTTTGCATTAGCTTTGTACCAGTCATTGCATTTGTTTATTGCAATACCTATAATCCACGGTTTAAAAGAATTAATATTTTTAAGCTGTCCAAAATTTTTAAATGCAGAAAAGTAAATTTCCTGAATTACATCCTCTTTATCTGCGACTTCCGGCAATCTGAATTTTACGTATCTTTCTACCAAAGGACTGTGTTTTGACAATAATTCTTCAAACAAATCCATATCATCACCTCCTCGCCTTCAATATCAAAACTTATTTCACATATATAGACAAAAAAATAATTAAAAAGGTTCATTTTTGCAAAAAAAAATCCTGTATTTTAACAATACAGGATTTTTTAAAAATTATTTACCTAGAATTTCTTTTACTTTTGCAACAATATTTTTGTCTGTAAGACCATACATATCCAAAAGTTCATAAGGCTTACCTGACTGACCAAACACATCCTGAACGCCAATTCGAGTCACTTTGCAAGGATATTCTTCTGCCAGAACTTCAGCAACTGCGCTACCAAGACCACCGATAACGGAATGTTCTTCAACAGTAACAATATGTCCTGTTTCCTTTGCTGCTTTTATAATAATATCCCTATCAATAGGCTTTATTGTATGAATATTTATAAGTCTTGCATTAACACCCTCAGCTTTTAATGTTTCAACAGCTTTTATAGCTTCTGTTGTCATAAGACCTGTTGCAATAATAGTAATATCGTCACCATCGTTGATAAGCTGACCTTTACCAATTTCAAACTTGTATGTTGCTTCATCAAAAATCACAGGCACACCAAGTCTGCCAAGTCTTATATATACAGGACCATTGTATTCAATAGCTGCTTTAATAGCGCATTTTGTTTCAACAGCATCTGCAGGATTAAGAACAATCATATTTGGCAACGCACGCATAACTGCCATATCGGCAATTGCCTGATGTGATGCACCATCTTCGCCAACAGATAAACCCGCATGAGTTGCACCTATTTTAACATTAAGATTAGGGTAGCAAATTGAGTTTCTGATCTGTTCAAAAGCACGACCGGATGCAAAAACAGCGAATGTAGAAGCAAAAACTGTCTTACCGGTTGTAGCGATACCTGCTGCAGTAGTCATCATATTACCTTCTGCAATACCGCAGTTTATAAATCTTTCAGGAAATTTCTTTGCAAAAACACCTGTTTTGGTTGAACCGGAAAGGTCGGCATCCATAACAACCATATCATATGTATCTCCAAATTCAGCTAAAGCTTTGCCGTAAGCTTCTCTTGTAGCAATTATATCAGCCATTACATTTTACCTCCCAATTCTTCTAACTTCTTGTCAAGCTCTGCAATAGCCTGATCACGCTGTTCATCGTTAGGTGCAACACCATGCCAGCTTGCAAGATTTTCCATAAAGGATACATCTTTACCCTTAATACTTTTTGCAACCAATACAGTTGGTTTGCCTTTACATTCTTTTGCCTTGTTAAAGCCGTCTCTTAAAGAATCAAAATCGTGTGCATCAACTAAAATTACATTCCAACCAAAAGCAGCAAATTTTTCATCTATTGGAAGTGATGACATAACATCTTCAATTTTACCGTCAATCTGCAAACCGTTCCAGTCAACAACTGCACAAAGATTATCAAGTTTATAGTGAGCAGCAAACATTGCAGCTTCCCAAACCTGACCCTCTTCTATTTCACCATCACCCAAAACTGTATATACACGGTAATCATCACCGTTTAGTTTGGCTGCAATTGCCATACCGTTTGCAGCAGAAATTCCCTGACCAAGTGAACCTGTAGACATATCCACCCCTGGTGTATCCTTAAGGCTTGGATGTCCCTGAAGATAGCTTCCTGTGTGTCTGAATGTTGTAATGTCTTCAACAGGGAAAAATCCCTTTTCAGCCAAAGCGCCATATAGTGCAGGTGAACAGTGTCCTTTAGAAAGTACAAATCTATCTCTCTTATCCCATTTAGGATTTTTAGGATCAACATTCATTTGTTCAAAATAAATTTCTGTAATAATATCAGCCATAGACAGTGAACCACCCGGATGACCTGCTTTTGCAGAGTGTACCGCATTAATAACATGATGTCTGATTTTACATGCAATAATTTCTAACTCTCTGTTATTCATAAATTTCGCAATATAAAATTGCTGACCTCCTCTTTTGTGTATTTTTTACATTTTTTATATTATAACACACGAAAAAATTATTTTCAATATGTTAAATACAATTGTTGAATTTTTTGACAATCTGTCAAATAATTAAAATCCGTTACCCAAAACTTCTTTTGCATCTGTTATAAGAACAAATGAATTTCTGTCAATTGATTTTATAATGTCCTTTAACAGTGGTATTTCCTTTTCTTTTATAGTACACATAATTACTTTTTTATCCTGATTTGTATATGTGCCCTGACCATTTAAAAAAGTTGCTCCTCTGTTTAAATCAAAATTTATTGATTTTGCAATTTCTTCATTATGTTCTGATATAATCAAAACAAGCTTCGAAAAATTAAATCCTTCCAAAATCAAATCAAGTATATATGCAGTTAGCCAAAGCGAAATAATTGAATATAGTCCTATATTTATGTTTTTATACACATACATTGCAAGCAAAATTATAACCAAATCAACAATCAAAATTATTTTGCCAAGTGGCATATGCCTATATTTTAACTTAATTATATTGGCAATTATATCTACTCCACCTGTTGTTGCGTTAGAGTAAAATACCATACCGTAACCGACACCTGCTATCAAACCGCCAAAAACAGATGCCAAAAGCATATCGTTTGTTAAAGATCCGATACATGCAAACAAATCAGTAAATATCGAAAGCGCAACAGTTGCATATAAAGTTGCTATACCTAATGACTTACCAAACTTAACAATGCCCCATATAAAAATGGGGACATTTATTAAGATTATCATAAAACCAATAGATAGTGGGGAAAAATGGTTGATTATAGTTGCAATACCTGATACACCACCGGCTATTATATCGTTGGATGCTAAAAAGCAACTGAGAGAAAAACCGGCAAGTGCACATCCTATTGTTATTGATAGATATTTTTTTAAAATTGCAACTTCTTTTTTCAATTTATCACCGACTTTATTCTAAAATCAAGTTCATTATATAATTCAGGCGGTTTGTATCACCTGTAAGATATATGTACCCAATCAAAGCCTCCAAGCCGGTAGCTGTTCTGTATTCCGCAACGGATGAATGCTTCGGAACACTTGACTTCGTGTTACGTCCGCGTTTAAAAACAGCCATTTCTTTTTCTGTAAGTTCATTTTCAATTTTTCTGAATGCTTCACATTGTGCCTCTGCCTTTACAATCTGCACAGCAGATTTATGAAGTTTATCAACTTGAGTATTTGCTTTTGAAACAAGCATTTTACGAACATAAAGTTCATATACTGCATCACCCATATAAGCAAGTACCAATGGAGAATACTGTTCTGCTTCTGTCAAAATATCATCTCCGTTCAAGCTTATATTCTCTTCCATTTAACACCGTTTGGTGTATCTTCCAAAACAATGCCCTGAGCTTTAAGATTATCTCTTATTTCATCAGCCAAAGCAAAGTTTTTAGCTTTTCTCGCTTCCTGACGTTTTGCAATAAGTTCTTCAATTTCATTGTCTATTGATTCGGTCTCTGTATTTTGAAGAATACCAAGTACACCACCTAATTCTTTAAGTAAGTTAATGCATTCATCTAAATCCTTAACACTCTGGACAGAAGATGATGTAAATGTTGTATTAATATCTCTTACCAAATCAAACAGTGCAGCTATTGCAAGACCTGTATTAAGATCATCATCCATCGCTTCACAAAAAGCATCTTTGTATTTAACAGTCATTTCTTTAACTTTATCGCTTAATTCGCCTTCATTTGAATTTTGTTTCAAAAATTCAAGATTATTAATGCAAGTGTAAAGTCTTTCAAGGCCTGTCTTTGCCTGTTCAATAAGGTCTTTAGAAAAGTTGATGGGGCTTCTGTAGTGTGCCGAAAGCATAAAGAAACGAATAACTTCACCATCAAATTCTTTAAGTACATCTCTTACTGTAAAGAAATTACCAAGAGACTTTGACATTTTTTTATTGTCTACATTAATGTATCCGTTATGCATCCAATATCTTGCAAACGGTTTGCAATTTGCACATTCACTCTGTGCAATTTCATTTTCGTGATGAGGGAAAATCAAATCCTGACCACCACTGTGAATATCTATTGTTTCGCCAAGATATTTATTTGCCATAGCAGAACATTCAATATGCCATCCCGGTCTACCCATACCCCATGGACTTTCCCATGCAGGTTCACCGGGTTTTTGCTTTTTCCATAAAGCAAAATCCATCGGCTCTTCTTTGCTTTCATTAACATTAATTCTTGCACCTGCTTCAAGCTCATCAAGCGGTTGGTGTGAAAGTTTGCCGTATTCGTTAAATTTCTTAGTTGAAAAATATACATCTCCGTCTACATTATATGCATAGCCGTTATCTTCAAGCTTTTTTACAATATTAATAATAGAATCAATATTTTCAGTAGCTTTTGGATGAACAGATGCGCGGGAAATGCCTAAAGAATCTGCATCCTTGAAATATTCTTCAATAAATCTTTCACCAAGCTCTTTTACGGTAATTCCTTCATCATTTGCTTTATTAATCATTTTATCATCAATGTCCGTAAAATTTTGAACAAAGGTAACCTTGTAGCCGTTATATTCAAGATACTTACGCATTGTATCAAAAATAATAAAAGGTCTTGCATTACCTATATGAAAATAGTTGTATACAGTGGGACCACAAGAATACATTTTAACTTCATTGGGTACTAATGGTACAAACTCTTCCTTTTTTCTTGTTAAAGTGTTATATATTTTCATCTTCATTATTCTCCTTTTCTAACTTATCCAACCTTACATTCAGCTTACAAAGCTCCATAGAAATCGGGTCGGGAATATGAACCTGGTCAAGGTCTGCAACAACATTAATCTTAACATTATTTTTCTTAACAATTCGTCCGGGAACACCCACTACAGTACAGTTATCCGGTATTTCAGATAAAACTACGGCATTGGCAGCAATTTTTGAATTGTCACCTACTTTAAACGGACCCAAAACTTTTGCACCGGAACCAATAACCACGTTATTTCCTATTGTAGGATGACGTTTTCCCTTATCCTTACCTGTACCCCCGAGGGTTACACCCTGATAAATGGTACAGTTATCACCAATAACAGTGGTTTCACCTATTACAACACCCATACCATGGTCAATAAATACTCCATCACCTATTACTGCTGCAGGATGAATTTCAATACCTGTTTTCTTTCTCGCTCTTTGAGAAATGTATCTTGCAATAAAATACATTTTCTTATTATAAAACCAATGTGCCTTTCTGTAACTTCTTATTGCCCTTACACCGGAATATAAGAAATACACTTCCCAAAAACTTCTCGCAGCAGGATCTCGTTCTAAAACTGCCCTAACATCACTTCTGATTCTTTTAAACATATATGCACCTACTAAACATCTTAATTATATTATGTCTTATATATGTGAATTTACCAGTTAATTTCAAAAACATTTTCTGCAGATGCAATAACATATACGAAATTATCATCACTAAGTTCAAGTTTAAGGTCACCGCCATAAAGTTCCGCAGATACCTTATCATCAACCTTCCCCAAATGATTTGCTATAACAAAAGCAGCAACAGCTCCAAAATCACAACCGATAACTTCACCCGAATTCATCTGCCAACATCGTACTTGAATTGTATTGTGATCTTCAATGTTTGCAAATATTACGTTTGTGTTATTAGGAAAAACATTGTGTTTCTCAATAAAAGGAGCAATTTTATTAATTTCAATATCATTTAATTTTTCAGTATTTTCAGTAAAAATTACAGTACACGGATTTGAGTTAATCAAAACACAGCTGGCAACATAATCATTAGCTCCCACAGGAATAACTTTTTCAATAAATTCATCACCTGTGTAGTCAACAGGAATTAAATGTGGAGTAAAAATAGGCTCTCCTATGTTTATAATCAGATTGCTTCTTTCGTCATTCTCAGCCTTCACATATTTAATTCCGTTATCGGTATCTACAGAAATTAAATCTTTATCAACAATGTTATTGTCAAGTGCATATTTTACCGCACATCTTAATATATTTGTATTACAAGGTGATTTTATTCCGTCCGGATTAAAAAAATCCAATCTAAAATCTGCATCATTAGAGTACAAAATTAAAGCCAAACCGTCAGCACCTATGCCAAAATGTCTGTCACATACTCTAAGTGGTAAATCTTCAGGAATTTCAATTATATCATCAAAACCGTTAAGTATAAGAAAATCATTACCAATACATTGCATTTTTGTAAATATCATATTATATTTCCTTTCATACACATATAACTTATTATATTTTATACTATTTTTAACGGTTTGACAAGTACTTAACAAAAGAAAAACAACCTTTATGTAAAAAAACATAAAGGTTGTATAAAATTAATAGATTATTCTTCTTGCAGAAACATATCTTGATGAATAATAAGAAGAATTTAAACTGTCATACTGTAATGGTGTGCCCGGCTTAACAGCGTGGATAAAAGTATCATTACCAACATAAATACCGGCATGACTTATACCGCCGCTTGTGTTAAACAAAACTATATCACCGGCTACAAGATTATCTCTTGAAACCCATATACCATTCGAATTCTGTCCTGCAGCAGTTCTGTTAAGAGAATAACCAAAACTACCGTAAACATATGAAACAAAGCCAGAACAATCAAAACCGCTTGGTGATGAACCACCATATACATATGGTGTACCCAAAAACTGAGCTGCATAATTAACAATTACTTCACCTGTTGTTCCATATCTGTCCACTGTAAGACCTGAACGGTCAACTTCCACACCTTTTCTTACACTAACATAGTCGGATGACATATATCCGCTTACACCGTTGTATGTAATTTTATACCAGTTACCTTCAGTACCATCTACTGTAACATATGTACCTCTTGGTAAACAAGCATATATATCGTAACCTGTTCCGGGGCCACTTCTGAAATTTACTCCATTTCCGGTAACTACACCGGGATCCGCATTAACTATAATAACTGTTCCCAAAATCGAAATTGTTAATGCGATAGTGAACTTAATTAACTTCTTAGCTAACTCCACTGAATCACTCCAATCTTTCTCATTTGTTATTTATTACGTATATTATTCTACCATATATTGTGGTATATGTCAAGTCAATTTGTAACATTTGTGTAATATTCCTGTAACATTAATACTTTGTTAACAATTTTAAAATTATCTGTTTTCATACTCATTATATACGTTTCTTTTAGGTATTTTGCGAAGTTTGGCTACCTCGGCAATAGCCTCTTTTTTATCAAAACCTTCTGAAATCAGCTTGTCAACATGCTCAACAACAGATATTATGTAAACTTCTTCTTTTTCCTCTGCTCCTTTTATAACCAAAACAAATTCACCCCGAGGAGCACAGTTACTAAAATGTTCGATTATTTCACTTATCTTACCTCTTAAGGTTTCTTCAAATTTTTTTGTTATTTCTCTGCAAACCGAAATATCACGTTCTCCAAAAACATTTTTTATATGTTCAAGAGTTCTGAGAAGTTTATGCGGCGCTTCATAAAAAATTATTGTTTCTTTATAATCCTTTAATTCATTAAGACGCCTTTCCCTTTCGGAATTTTTTGCAGATAAAAAGCCCTCAAAAATTACTCCTTTTGCAGGCAGCCCCGACATAACTAAAGCCGATACAAAGGCGGTTGGTCCGGGTACTGTAGTTACATCAATATTATTTTCAATACAAAGCCTTACAATATCTTCTCCCGGATCACTTATTGCCGGCATACCCGCATCTGTAACAACAGCAACATCCTTTCCATCCAACAAAAGCTCAAGAATTTGTTTGCCTTTAGAAGCTTTGTTGTGTTCGTGGTAACTTGTAAGTTTGGTTTTAATATCAAAATGATTTAATAAATTTAATGTATTGCGAGTATCCTCAGCGGCAATTAAATCTACTTTATTTAGTGTATCAACTGCACGATATGTCATATCATCAAAATTACCAATAGGTGTTCCAACTAAATATAACATACTAACCTCCTGAACAGTAATTAAGGAAAGTCATTTGACTTTCCTTATATTACATATTATTTTACAACAATATTTATTAAACGTTTAGGAATTACAATAACTTTAACAACATTTTTACCATCTACGGCCTCTGCAATTTTAGGATCTGCTAAAGCTTTTTCTTTAATTGAATCTTCTGACTCTTCTGCACCTACAACAAGTTTGCATTTAACCTTACCGTTAATCTGTGCAACAATTTCAATTTCATCATCAACAGTTTTGGCTTCATCATACTGTGGCCACTGCGTTCCTGACAAAACACCATCAAAACCTGCAATCTGCCATAATTCTTCAGTTATATGCGGAGCAACCGGGTTTAGTAATGTGATAAATGATTTAAATTCCGCTTTGTTAATTTTTCCTACCTTTGTTACATCGTTAATGAAAGCCATCAAAGCTGCAATACCGGTATTGAATTTCATTCTGTTATAGTCATCAGTAACCTTTTTAATAGTCTTATGAAGTGAAGATTCAAGTTCTTTTGAATATTCATCACCATCAACAAGAATGTTTTGTAAATTCCATACTCTTTCAAGGAATTTATAGCAACCCTTAACACCGTTCATTGACCATGGTGTAGCCTGATCAAAAGCACCAATAAACATTTCGTAAGTTCTGAATGTATCTGCACCGTATTCATTAACAACATCATCAGGATTAATTACATTACCTCTTGATTTTGACATTTTTTCGCCGTTCTCACCAAGAATCATACCGTGTGAAGTTCTCTTCTGATAAGGTTCTTTTGTAGGAACTGCACCGATATCGTAAAGGAACTTATGCCAGAATCTCGAATATAGCAAATGAAGTGTTGTATGCTCCATACCACCATTATACCAGTCGATTGGCAACCAATATTTTAATTCTTCCATTCCTGCAAGGAAATCAGAATTGTTAGGATCAATATATCTAAGGAAATACCAAGATGAACCTGCCCACTGTGGCATGGTATCAGTTTCTCTTTCAGCTTTGCCGCCACACTTAGGACATGCTGTTTCTACCCAATCTCTGATTTTAATAAGCGGTGATTCACCGGATTCCCCTGGTTCAAAATTTTCTGTATCAGGCAACTGCAATGGTAATTCACTTTCGGGAATTGCAACCCATCCACACTTAGGGCAGTTAACCAACGGAATTGGTTCACCCCAATAACGTTGGCGTGAGAATACCCAGTCACGAAGCTTATAGTTTACCTTTCGTGTTCCGATTCCTTCTTTTTCAAGATAATCTATAATAGCTTTTTTAGCTTCAGAAACCTGCATTCCTGTAAGGAATCCCGAATTAACCATTACACCCGTTTCTACATCTGTAAAAGCTTCTTCCTGTACATTCTTGCCGCCACCAACAACCTCGATGATTGGCATATTAAATTTCTTTGCAAATTCCCAGTCACGGGTATCATGAGCAGGTACCGCCATAATTGCACCGGTACCATAAGTAACAAGTACATAATCAGAAATCCAAATTGGAATCTCTGCATTATTTACAGGGTCAATTGCCACAATACCTTTTAGCATAACACCTGTTTTATTCTTGTCAAGTTCAGCTCTTTCAAAGTCACTTTTTTTGGATGCTTCAAGTTTATATGCTTCAACCTCGTCATAATTTTCAATCATATTCTTATATTTTTCAACATAAGGATGTTCAGGTGCAAGTACCATATATGTAGCACCAAAAAGTGTATCAGGACGTGTTGTATAAACTCTTATTTTATCATCAGTACCCTTGATTTTAAAATCAACTTCAGCACCCTCACTTCTTCCAATCCAGTTAGTCTGCTGAACTTTAACTCTTTCGATGTAATCAAGGCCATCAAGGTCATCTATAAGACGCTGTGCATACTCAGTAATTTTTAGCATCCATTGGCTCTTTTCCTTTTGAACAACTTCGCTTCCGCAACGTTCGCAAACTCCGTTAACAACTTCTTCGTTAGCCAAACCTACTTTACAGCCTGTACAGAAGTTGATTGGCATTTTTGTTTTATAAGCAAGTCCTTTTTCAAAAAGTTTAAGGAATATCCACTGTGTCCATTTGTAATAGTTTGGATCAGTGGTATTTACTTCTCTTGACCAGTCAAAACCAAATCCAAGCATTTTAAGCTGTCGCTTGAAATTTTCAATATTGTTTTTAGTAACAATTGCAGGATGAATATTGTTTTTTATTGCAAAGTTTTCAGTAGGAAGACCAAAAGCATCCCACCCCATAGGGAAAAGTACATTATAACCCTCAAGACGTTTTTTACGTGTTATAATATCTATTGCTGTATAACCTCTTGGATGACCAACATGCAAACCATGACCCGATGGATAAGGAAATTCTACAAGACCATAAAACTTAGGCTTTGTTTTATCTGTATTTGAAGCTTCAAAAGTTTTGTTATCATCCCAATATTGCTGCCACTTTTTCTCAATTGATTTAAAATCATATTTGCTCATATATAAAACCTCCATTTAATCCAAAAATTCATTTACATCTACTGCTTTGCCATCTGACCACAAGTGTTCCAAATTATAAAACTCTCTGATTTCCCCACAGAAAATGTGAACAATAACATCTTTGTAATCAAGCAAAATCCATTCGGCAGAACCGTAACCTTCCTTATGGTAACCAACTTCATGCTCAATATCACTGCCCAACTGAAATTCAACTTCATCCGCAAGTGCTTTAACCTGTGTAGTTGACGAACCTGTGCAGACTACAAAATAATCCGCAATCTGGCTAAGTTCCTGAATGTCAATAACATCAATTTTAATCGCTTTTTTATCATCAAGAGCTTTAACTATTTTCTTTACTAATTCTTTACTCATATGTTTACCCCTTTTGCAATTAAGAAATTTCTTGCATTTATAGTTTCGCTATGTAGCATTTTACCTGCTGCCAACTGTTTACCTATTGTATAATTCAGAATTTTAAGCATAGCAACATCAATATCTTCATAGGCAAGTTTTCTCATTTCATCTATAATATCATACTTTCTGTTTGGTTCTATAACATCAGCTATGTATATAATCTTCTCAAACATAGTCATATCAGCCTTTGCGGTTGTATGCCAGTATATGGCATTAAAAATCTCATCATCATCTACACCAAAGATTTTTTTTGCATAATACGCACCCAAAGGCGCATGTATTAGTTTATATTCTCTTTGTGTAACAAAATCAAGCTTACATCCTAACTCGTCACAAAGACGCATCATTTCTTCAATAGGAAGATTTTTCACACAATCATGCATAAGACCGGCAAGTTCTGCCTTATCAACATCAAGACCATAATGTTTTGCAAGTTCACCGGCGGTTTTTTGAACACCTTTGCTGTGATTAAAACGAGTTTCTTTTGTCATTTTCTTTATACACTGTTCAATTTCTAAAATATCCACCTATAAATCCTCCGTGTATAATTTATTATTTTTCATATACTCTTCCACTTTTTCAGGCACCAGATCATTACATTTTCCGGTAGTTTTTATTGCATCTCGTATTTCTGTTGAAGAAACATTATATTCTTCAATGTGACAAATTGTTATTTTAGCACCATATTTTTGTCGATATTCATCAGCAACTTTATCAATATCAGTACCTTCTCTGTCAACAACTACAATATGCAACATTTCAAATAACTTTAACGGGTCTTTCCATTGCATAAATGTTACAAGAGAATCGGCACCTATAATATAATACAAATCATCAGTTGTATATAACTTTTTAATTTCTGACATTGTATCAACGGCATAACACACTTTATCTGTTGTGAGTTCTATGTCAGATACACTGAATTTATTTTCAACAGCTAATTTTACCATATTGTACCTATGTTCTTTAGATGCAAAACAACTGTTATCTTTATGTGGAGCAATACCTGTAGGAACAAAAACGATATCATCCAAATTAAGTATTTTTTTCACTTTATCAGCAACATATATGTGCCCGTTATGAATTGGATTAAACGAGCCTCCAAAAACACCAATTTTACTCATTATTATCATCCTTAAGCATATCAGGTCGTTTGATTTTTGTACGTAAATAAGATTGTTCTTGTCGCCATTTTTCTATATTCGCATGATGTCCGCTAAGTAATACTTCAGGTACTTCACGTCCCATAAAAACAGGCGGTCTTGTATACTGGGGATATTCTAATTTACCGTTAAAATGTGATTCTTCTGAAAAACATTCTTCATTGGAAAGCACACCCGGTACCATGCGACTTACACAGTCACATACCACAAGCGCAGGCAATTCTCCTCCGGTAAGTACATAATCCCCAACAGACAGTTCTTCATCAACAATTTCTTCTATTATTCTTTCGTCAACACCTTCATAGTGACCGCATAAAATAACAATATGTTCCTTATGCAAATATTCTTTAGCAATTTGCTGATTAAAAACTCTCCCCTGGGGGGACATATAAATTACATAAGGTTTTTTATCATATTTATCAGCAATATACTTATATGCCCGATAAATTGGTCCGGGCTGCATAACCATACCGTTTCCTCCACCGTACGGGTAATCATCAACACGGTTATGTTTATTTTCGGCAAAATCTCTGATGTTAGTACAATTTATGTTAATAATGCCTGCCTTACGTGCTCTGCCAATTATGCTTTCATCCAGAACAGTTTCCATCATTTCAGGAAATAATGTAAGAATATCAATCGTCATCTTCCATCAATCCTTCCAACATATTTACAGACATTTTCTTGTTTTCGATATCGATTTCTTTGATTACGGAATCTATTGCAGGTATCAAAACATCCTTACCATCAGGGCGTTTGATTATATAAACATTGTTTGCCCCTGTTTCAATCCAGTCAACAATCTCGCCAACAAACTTATCACCATCATATACCGAAAGACCAATTATATCTTTGATATAGAATACACCTTCCGGTAAAGGTGGCATTTCCTCTTCGTTGGCATAGATAATTTTATTTTTGAGTTTTTCTGCATCCTCAATAGAATTAAGGTTTGTAAATTTAAGCAAAAATAAATTCTTCTGCAGTTTTACACTTTCTATTTCATACTCAAAATTGTTTATAAAAACTCTGTTTAGGTATTCATAAGTTTCTATGCCGTCGCACCATGGTTCGACTTTTATATGACCTCTAAGACCATGAGTATTTACAATTTTACCAATTTCAATCTGTGGCATAAAAGCTCTTTCCTTTCCAAATATAAAATACCAAAATAAGCACGAAAAGGGTGAGGAAAAATCCCACCCTATGTTTATTATAATATATCAACAACAACCTTTTTAGGTGACTGTGTTGTTGCACTGCGGATAACAGTTCTGATAGCCTTGGCAATTCTGCCCTGACGTCCGATTACTTTACCCATATCACCTTCACCAACGCGCAATTCCAAAACAATTGTATCTTCTTTTTCTACAACTGTTACATTAACTGCGTCAGGATTGTCCACTAATGATTTAGCAATTGTTTCTAATAATTCTTTCATTTTAAATTAGCCTTTCCGCCGCCTTGCAATCGGCATTTTAATAGGCTCTATGGAATAAGCAAGGTTATTTAGAGCCTATTTATACACCAATTCTTCAATTACATACCGCTTTCTTTAAGAAGTTTCTTAACGATATCTGTTGGCTGAGCACCATTTTTAATCCACTTCTGAGCTTTTTCTGTATCAATGTTGATTGATGCAGGATCTGTAAGTGGGTTATAAGTACCGATTTCTTCGATGAATCTGCCATCACGAGGATATCTTGAATCTGCTACTACAACACGGTAAAAAGGAGCTTTCTTAGCACCCATTCTCTTCAAACGAATCTTTACTGCCATTTTTATTTCACCTCCTAAAAGATTAATTTACAATTTATGCAAAAGGAAAATTCATTCCCTTTGGACCACCTTTGAACTTTTTCATCATCTTTTTTGCACCCTTACTGTTAAGTTGTTTAAACATCTTTTGCATTTGTTCAAACTGCTTAAGCAGAGCGTTAACTTGTGCAATATTAGTACCGCTACCATCAGCAATTCTACGTTTTCTGCTTGAGTTAATAATTGCAGGATTGGAGCGTTCTTTTTTCGTCATACTCTTAATAATTGCTTCAACTCTGTCAAGTTTTCTCTCATCAATATCTGCATTCTCCAAAGCCTTGGAATCAATACCGGGCATCATACCCAAAAGGTTTTTGATAGGTCCCATTTTCTTGACTTGCTGCATCTGATTGAGGAAATCGTCAAGATCAAACTGTTGCTTTCGCATTTTTTCTTCAAGTTCTTTTGCTTGTTTTTCATCAAACATCTGCTCTGCTTTTTCTATAAGAGAAAGCACATCACCCATACCGAGAATTCTTGAAGCCATTCTGTCGGGATAGAACGGTTCAAAGTCATCAAACTTTTCACCGGTACAAACAAATTTTATAGGCTTTTGTGTTACACAGCGAACAGACAAAGCCGCACCGCCTCGTGCATCACCGTCAAGCTTTGACAGAATAACGCCGTCAATTTCAAGCTGTTTATTGAATGTATCTGCAACCTGAGTGGCATCCTGACCTGTCATAGCATCTACAACAAGTAAGGTTTCATTGATATTTATACTGCTTTTAATATTACGGAGTTCATCCATAAGCTCTTCATCTATATGAAGGCGACCCGCCGTATCTATAATAACAATATCATTGCCGTATTTTTTTGCATGTTCTATAGCCTTTTTAGAGATATCAACAGGATTTTTATTTCCGTCAATAGTATATACCGGAACCTCTATCTTGCCTCCTATAACCTGCAACTGTTGTATAGCAGCCGGACGGTATACGTCACCCGCAACAAGCAAAGGTCTTCTTCCTTTACTTTTAAACATTTTAGCAAGTTTACCGGCAGTTGTAGTTTTACCGGCACCCTGAAGGCCTGTCATCATTATAACCGATGGAGGATTATTGGAAAGGTTAATTTTGTTGTTTTCAACACCCATCAGGTTTATAAGTTCTTCATTTACTATTTTAACTATCTGCTGTCCCGGAGTAAGTGATTCTAAAACATCAGCTCCGCTTGCTCTTTCTGTAACAGTAGCAATAAATTCCTTAACAACCTTAAAATTAACATCAGCTTCCAAAAGAGCAAATTTAATTTCTCTCATACCTTCTTTAAGGTCTGCCTGAGTTATTTTGCCCTTACCACGTAACTTTTTAAAAGCATTCTGCAATTTTTCAGTAAGATTATCGAAAGCCATAAAACAACACCTACCTTTCACATTATTTAAATTGCCAATATACAGTAGGCAAGACTTTTACTTAATCATCAATTCCGTCAAGTAAAGATTTGATATTATCAATATGCTCCATTACCCAAGGTAAAGTAGAAGCTGATTCATTCTCCTGCATTTCTACTATTTCCTTGGAAATACCGGTAACAGCACTCATAATTCTGTTGTGTTTTTCAACAAGATGAAGCTTATCTTCCATATCAATAAGAATATTTTCGGCACGCTTTATATTGTCACGTACACCCTGCCTTGTAATATTCAGATGTTCACTTATTTCCGCAAGAGATAAATCCTCGTTGTAATACAAGTCTACAACTTCTATTTGCTTTTCGGTAAGGATATTGCGATAAAAATCGAAAAGCATTATTATATCTAAGTTTTTACTCATAACAATTACTCCTTGTAAAGCAAATCACTTTACATATTATACACTAAATATTGTGTTGTGTCAAGATATATTTGTAATTATTTTGTAATTTTTTAAAATTTACTGTTCTGAATTCAAAACACTTTCAATATTGTTAATATAGTAATCAAGCTCATCCATATATTTGCCGAATTCTTCCCAATTACCATTTTTAGAATGTTCTTTAGCATTATTATAACTACTAACTAAATTATTTAGATAACCTTCCAAAGAATCCGAAGTTGTATTTTCCGTGTAATCTTCCGAAAAAGATGTGAAGCCGAATAATTTTTCCAGACATTTATCTATCGTAGATTCTGATACAACAACATCATTATACGTCATAACAATTCTTGCTATTTGTGGTAAAGAACTCCCATCAACACCGGAAGTTATATATATTGGCTCAACATACAAAAGGTTATTTTCAACAGGTACAACCAACAGATTACCTCTTATAACAGATGAGCCTGAACTTTCCCATAATGAAATATCTTTTGAAATATTGTCATCACTGTCAATTCTGTTTTCAATCTGGTATGGACCGGATATATTTTCCGACTGACTGAAGTTATATACAATCATCTGACCGTAATTTTCTCCCGTACATCTTACGGCAGCCCATGCAATCATATTATCTTTATTTGATAAGGTATAAGGAATCATCAACACAAGTTCTGTTATCCCCTCTTCCACGCTCATATAATTATAATATGGTTTAACGGGTTGTGTTGTATTTTCATCAGTTTTTTCATTAGCAAATGACCATAGCCCTTTTTTCTGGTAAAAGTCTGAAGCATTATCAACGTGATATTTTTGCATCATAGTTGCCTGGACATTAAAGATATCCATAGGATATCTGATGTGTTCCTTAAGACTTTCCGGAAATTCACCCTCCATAAACAACCCGGGATAAATTTTCGAGTATGACATTATGATAGGATCTGTTTTATCTATTATATAAAATTCAGTAGTTCCGTGGTATGCATCTATAACAACTTTAACTGAATTACGAATATAATTATACTCACCGTTATACTGTGAATACGGATAATATTTTGTCGTTGTGTAGGCATCTATTATCCACTTTAGGCTTCCGTCATTATTTATAACAATAGTCGGATCATTGTCAAAAGTTAAAAAAGGTGCAATCTTTTTTGCTCTTTCAATAATGTTTGTATTTAAAAGGATTTTACTTTCATCAGTAATCTGATTGGATATCAACAAATTAAAATCTGTTTTCGCAAACGATAAAATTAACCTGTTTATAAAATTAAGTTCAATACCGGAATTACCGCTATAGCGATATCCTTCTGTATGCAGGTCATCGCTTTCACCATCCTTTGTACCGACAATTACATAATCGTTTTTTGTTTCTCCGTAATATATACGCGGTTCACTGATTTTAAACTCATCATATTGACTAACAACAGGAATGTCTTTCACAATAAATTCAGGTTGACCAAGTTCGTTTACAGTATTCATTTTATTTATTACAACACCCATACCATGAGTGTAGCGCATTTTTGTATTTACATAAGTTTTGGCGGATTCGTCAAGCTTGTCAGTATTTATTTCACGGGCAGCAATTGAAACTGCCGTAGACTGACCGTTGACTGTATAGGTAACAACATCTGTATCTGTAAACGAATAATATGTTTTAAGACTTTGCAGCTGATTCAATATGTTAACAGTCTGGTCAAAATCGTTAATTCTTATATTATCTATTGTTCCTATATTTTCACTAATCTTTTTTTCGTCAAGATCGTGTTTTATTTCATAATCAAGTTCTACAGCTTTGTTTAAACCATAAGCATTTTTTGTAGCATTAATGTTGTATTGAATGTAATTCTTTTGTACAGCCATTTCGTTAGGATTAACAACAGTTACATTTACAATATTTGCAACAAAAGAGACAATAATAAACAGCACAGGATAAACTGCTACACTAATAAGCGCATATTTAAATTTTTTCTTTAAAACAAACAACGTTGTTACAACTACAACTGCAAGCAATACAAACGGTATAATATTATAAAACGGCAACCATACATTCATAGCAGTGTAGTCAGCGCCTACAAATCCATTTACACTTTCAAAAAGAATGTCTTCGCGTATAAACTTATATGCTATTGCTTTTATAATGAAATATATCATAATAAGACAAATTATATGTGTTATAACGCTTTTTTCCTTCAACATTCTTTTCATATTGTAAAAGTCGAATTTACCGTAAAAGAAAAAATATAACAATACTGTAATAATAACCATAAAACCGCTAAAATATGAAAATGTATCTGTTACGGAAATATAAAACGGACGTTGAAAAACATAATATCCTATATCATTGTAGAATACCGGATCCTTACTTCCGAAAGAAACATAATTTAAGTAAGGCATTACGGTATCTGAAATTGAATGTGTAGAAATTGCCGAAAAAATCACGGATAAAACCACACTGACAACTATGGAATATACTTTTTTATTTAAAACATTAAGTTCACAAAAATACAAATCCACAGCACAAAGACTTTTCTTTAAAAAATAAAAATTTACATATATCAGTATTAAAAAAATCAAAAATAATATAAAGAAAGGTACTATACTAACAGAAAAATCAATCCAAAACACATTTGTATACTGTGAACCAACTTCAAGATATTCCAAATAGTTAATATATATTCCACTTACAATAACTGCAACAAATATAAAAATTAATATAGAAAATATTGTTCCGATTTTTAGAATATGTTTTTTTGTCAAGCATAACACCTCATAGTATAATTATTCAAATAATGCCTTTGCAAAATCTCTTGCATCAAACGGTTGAAGATCATCCATTTTTTCTCCAACACCAATGAAACGTACAGGAATTTTTTGTTCAGCCTTAATTGCTATAACAATTCCACCCTTTGCTGTGCCATCGAGTTTTGTAAGTACAATGCCGGTAACATCGGAAACCTCACCGAAATTTTTAGCCTGACTAAGTGCATTCTGACCTGTTGTGGCATCAAGAATCAAGAAAGACTCTTTTTGTGCATCGGGAAGTTCGCGGTCTATAATTTTATGAATTTTAGAAAGCTCTTCCATAAGATTTTTCTTATTGTGAAGTCTTCCGGCTGTATCGCAAATTAATACATCTCCACCTCTTGCTTTGGTTGCAGATATTGCATCATACACAACAGAAGCAGGATCACTGCCCTCTTGCTGTTTTATAATATCAACACCTACCCTGTCTGCCCATATTTGAAGCTGATCAATTGCTGCAGCTCTGAAAGTGTCTGCAGCAGCAAGTATTACTTTTTTGCCTTGTTCTTTATACATATGAGCAAGCTTAGCTATTGTAGTAGTTTTTCCTACCCCGTTTACACCGATAACCAAAATTACTGCAGGAGATGTTTTAATTTCAAAAGATTCATCATCTTCACTTAAAATATCACCGATAATTTCCTGCAAAGCTGCTTGAATATCAGCTGCTTCCGTAATTTTTTCTTCTCGTGTTTTCTGACGTAATCTTTCAATAATTTCACTTGATGTTTCAAATCCAACATCAGACATAATCAATACTTCCTCAAGTTCTTCAAACAAAGCATCATCAACTTTTTTGAAAATAGAGATTACATCCATAGTACGTTCTGCAATTTGATTTCTTGTCTTTGCAAGACCCTGTTTTAATTTATCAAAAAATCCCATAAAAAATCCCTTTCATTAACCAATATTCATATTAACAACATCATCAATATTCAAAGACAACAGTCTGGATACACCTTGTTCCTGCATAGTTACACCGTAAAGAATGTTTGCAGCTTCCATAGTACCGCGTCTGTGAGTAACAACAATAAACTGAGAGTCATTGCTGAACTTTTTCAAATAATCCGCAAATCTTACAACGTTAACATCGTCAAGTGCTGCTTCAATTTCATCCAATACACAAAATGGAGCAGGACGAACTTTTAATATTGCGAAAAGCAATGCAATAGAAACAAAAGCCTGTTCACCACCGGAAAGTTGCATCATACTCTTAACAGCCTTACCGGGCGGCTGAACATTAATTTCAACTCCGCTGTTTAAGACATCTTTAGGCTCTGTAAGCACAAGTTCAGCTTTACCGCCTCCGAAAAGTTGTACAAACGTGTTACCGAAATGTTTGTTGATAATAGCAAACTTTTCGCTGAATTGTTGTTTCATAATCATAACCATATCTTCAATAACCTGTTGCAAATTGTTCTGTGCTTCAACAAGATCATCTCGCTGAGTTTTAAGGAATTCATATCTTTCGCCAACCTGGTTATATTCTTCAATAGCATCAATGTTGATATTACCAAGACTCTTTATTTCTGCTTTAATTTCATTTATCTGTCTAACGGCGTTATCGGGAATTTCTGTTCTTAAATCTTCTGCCGTTGTAATTGTAAGTTCATAATCTTCCCACAGCTTATTTATTATGTTTTCCAATTCTACATCAGTTTTTGTTTTTTTACTTTCAACTCTGCTTTGTTCCTGTTGAACAACCAGCTGATTATCTCTGAGCTTTTTGTTTAATTCCTGTTGTTTTTTTATTGATTCTTGAGCTTCTTTACGTGCAGCCTCTGAATTTTCAATAATTTCATTAAGTGAAGAAATTTCTTCGTTGATAGATGCAATCTGTTCCGACTTAAATTCTATATCTTCATTAATATCGTCGTTAGCACTTCGAATCTCATCTATATTTTTTTCTTTTTGAGAAATGTTTACAGTAATTTCCTGCTTACGAAGATTAACCATAGCAATTCTTTGATTGTACATTTCAACATCTTTCAAAACGGTGTTAAGTTCAATCTTGATATCGCCTATTTTTTCAACAATCTCCTCACGGGATTTCAGATCAATACCCAACCTTTCACGTTTTTGCTCAATTTCCTTTTCCAAGGCAGATATTTTAGAATTAACCGCATCAATTTCAACTTCGTGAACTTCAATTTGCTTTTCCATTTCTTCAACTTGAATATCAAGTTGTGAAAGTTCATTTTTCATTGCAGACTGACCTTCTAATAACGAATCAACAAAATTATTATAATGTGCAAGGTCGGACTGTATTTTTATAAGCTCATTATTTTTTTCAGAAACATTAATCTGTAGTTCTTCAACAGCATTTTTCTTTTCTTCTGTGGCTGAAACAAAGTCGGAATAATCCTTTTCCATTTTTTCTAATTCAACAGTTAAATTTTTGATTGTCTTATCAAGTTCAACAATTTCATTGGAACGTGCAAAAAAACCGTTTGTGTTATTTCTGCTGCCACCGGACATTGAACCTCCAGGTGCCAAAAGCTCACCGGATAAAGTTACAACACGGAATTTATAAGAATATTTACGTGAAACAGCAACCGCATTATCAATGTTATCAACAACTACAACACGTCCCAAAAGTCCTGAAATTACATTGTCATATTTCTTATCAAAATCAATTAACTCTGATGCAATCCCAAGATATCCTTTGGAATTTTCTATTCCCTTCTCATTAAGCGAACTTGCTTTTGCAGCAGAAACAGGCAAGAAAGTTGCTCTTCCCTGCTTGGTACGCTTTAAAAATTCAATTGATTTTTTTGCATCTTCCTCTGTTTCGGTAACAATATACTGTGCTGAGCCTCCTAAAGCGACTTCAATGGCTGTTGAATATTCCTTCTTCACACTGACCAAACCGGCAACTGTACCGTGCAGTTTTACACCATTAAGATTTCCGTTTGAATACTCATTCATAACAGCTTTTACACTTCGGCTGTAGCTGTCAAATGATTTTTCCATATCCTTTAGAAGTTTCTGTCTGGATATGGACTGAGAAAGCATATTTTTGACATTTTGAGTTTTTTCTTCAAGTTCATTACATTTAGCAACTTTCTTTAGATATTCATTGCGTTCAAGCTCAAGCATGTTCTTTTCATCCGAATGCTTCTTGTACAGACTATCATAATTATTTTTCAATTCATCTACATTTGAACACAATTTATCTATGTCGCCTTTTTTGTCAGAAAGTTCATTCTTGACAGTCTCGGCTCTTTCAGCATAGCTTTGAATCAAAGCTTTATAATTACTGATTTTTGAACGTATGTTAGCAACATTATTCATATTTTCAATAATTTCTGTATTAATGCTATCTATATCTTCATTGCCTTTTGCTGACTCTTTGTCGAAATCCAAAAGTTTTTGTTCAAGAATTTTAACTTCGTCATTAAGAGAAGACTGTTTATTTTTCAACTCATTAAATCCGTCTTCTTCACCCACAACCGACTTTTCAATTTCATCAAATTTAACATTAAGTTCATCAATTTCACTCTGTATACGTTTAATATTATCATTATTGCCGTCAATTTTACTTTTTAAAACTTCAATATCACTTTTGTAGTCGGATAAAGTCTGAATGTTTCTTTGTTGCTTGTTACGGTTTTCTTCTGCAAATTTTTCTGCTTCATTGATGTTAGCAAAAATTTGTTCAGTCTGTTTTTCATTTTCTTCAATTTTGTTATTGATATCTTCAAGCTGTGCATTCAATGTTTCCATCTGACTGCCAACTTCTTCAATCAATTTTCTGTATTTAACAATGTTTTTAAGCGAAACGTTAACTTCTAAAACCTTTAGTTTATCACGTAAATTAAGATATTTCTTTGCTTTTTCGGATTGTTGTTTCAATGGTCCTATCTGACCTTCTATTTCCGTAATAATATCATTTACACGTGTAACATTATCGTTAGTATGAGAAAGTTTTCTTTCCGCTTCTTCCTTACGGTACCTGAATTTTGTAATGCCGGCCGCTTCTTCAAACATCGTACGTCTGTCATCAGACTTTGTATTTACAATTTCAGCAATTTTACCTTGTCCGATAATAGAATAACCATCTCTGCCTACACCTGTATCCATAAAAAGTTCATGAACGTCTCTTAATCTTACGGAAGATTTGTTTATGTAATATTCGCTTTCACCGGAACGAAACAATCTTCTTGTAACAACAACTTCTTCAAAATCAACGGGAAGTTTTTTATCTGAGTTGTCAATAATTAAAGACACTTCAGCATAACCTAACGGTTTACGTTTCTGAGTACCTGAAAAAATAACATCCTGCATACTTCCGCCTCGAAGTGATTTTGCGCTTTGTTCACCCATTACCCAACGCATAGCATCTGATATATTGCTCTTACCACTTCCGTTAGGACCAACAACAGCCGTTATTCCATTTTCAAAATCCAAAACTGTTCTGTCTGCAAAAGATTTAAAACCTTGCAATTCCAAACCCTTTAAACGCATTTTATACCTCCAAAAATCATTTTTCAATTAATTCGCGAAATCTCGGATGATACGGTCCTGACAAATAATTATTTTTTGCCTCTTCATCTGACATAAGCAACCCGAGTCGTATAATTTTAATATTATACTCATCATAAATTTTTTTAATTTCCTTACACAAATTTATTGCATGCTCTAAAGTATGTGGCTTATATAGCCCATTGTTAAAGTAAACAGCCAAATCTGTATTATTAAATACCAACGTCGGATATATTCTTACAAAATCAGGTTTAAGTTCACATATTTTCCTAGCTGTATATAAATCAGATTCATCCGAATCTTTGTAAAGTCCGGTCATTTGTTGTAACCCTAAAGAAAAATCATATTTTCTAATCAAATTAACTGCATTTATAACGTCTTCGGCATTGTGACCACGGTTATTAGCAAGCAAAACATCATTACACATTGACTGTACGCCAAGTTCAATTTCGGTAACACCGTATTTTTTAAGATTCAAAAGAATATCATCTGTAATGCAATCTGGCCTGGTTGACAAGCGAATCCCCTTTACACCTTTATTCTGAACATACCAATAAGCAGTTTTTAAAAGTTCAGTCTGGTATTCAAATTCTATTGCCGTAAAACTTCCGCCATAAAATGCAATTTCTGTTCTAAATTTTGCTGTATCAATAGTAGAAAGATACACTTCAATAATATCACGTGCTTTTTCGGCAGTCATTTCCTCAAGTTGTCCGGTTATATGTCGTTGATTGCAAAATGAGCATTGATGTGGACAGCCTTTATGGGGGACAAATATCGGAATAATCTTATATTTAGCCATTTTGTACCTCTCTAATTGCAATTCTTGCGGCATTTTGTTCAGCTTCTTTTTTACTGTTTCCTGTAGCTTCTCCAATCACCTTATTAGAATACAAAACCTGAACAGTGAAAACTTTTTTGTGCGCAGGACCATCTTCACCAATGTGCTTGTATTCTACCCTTTCTCCAAATCCCTGTGCAATTTCCTGAAGTTCTGTTTTATAGTCTGTGTAAAGTTTTATGCCTTTACGTGCTTTATCGATAGCAGTTCCAAGCTGAGATAAAACAAATTTTTCTGCACATTCAAAATCGGAATCGATGTATATTGCAGCAAGCAAAGCTTCAAAAACATCAGCAAGAATAGATGCTCGGTTTCTGCCGCCGGTCAATTCTTCACCTTTACTCAATATAAGATACTCGCCAAAATTTAACCTTTTAGCACACTCATCAAGAGATTTTTCACAAACAATTGCAGCCCTGAGTTTGGACATTTCGCCTTCAGGTATATTTGAATCTGAAGAATAAAGTTGTGTACTTACGATAAAAGAAAGAATGCTATCGCCAAGAAATTCTAATCTTTCATAACTGTTTGTTTTATTTTCATTGGCATATGAACTGTGCGTAAACGCAGTTTTAAGCAAATTAATATCTTTAAATTGATAGGATATATCTTGCATTAACCTTTGCATACCAAACTCCTCCAACCTTCGTAAAAAAGATAAAGCCTATAATCAGGCTTTATCTTTGATATAACGTACTGCATCTCCAACAGTTTTAATCTTTTCTACTTCATCATCATCAATCTCAATGTCGAATTCCTGTTCTAAAGCCATGACAAGTTCAACCAAATCCAAAGAATCAGCACCAATATCTTCTGTGAAAGATGTATCCATTGTAATATCATCTTCATTCATAGAAAACTGTTCAGCTAAAATTTTTTTTATTTGTTCAAGTTCCATAATATACTCTTCCTTTCCTGAGGCGTCAATTTTTGTGTCAAAACGCCATATATATGTACTCTTACTGTATTATAATATACTATTATACTGCTTTTCGTCAAGTGGTTTTTGAAGATTATTGTTAATTGATTCTATAACACCGTTTTCATAAAAATGTTTTGCCTGACGTATTGCATTATAAAAAGCTTTGGCATTTGAACTTCCGTGAGCCTTAATAACTACTTTCTTTGAACCCAAAACAGGAGCCCCACCATGTTCTGTATAGTCAAAGCTCGACTTAAACTCTTTAATACCTTTTTTTAGTAACAATGCACAGATTTTTGTTTTAACATTCTTCATAAAAAGATTTTTCATTTTTTTACTGAAAAAACCTGCTGTTCCTTCCGTGGTCTTAAGAAATATATTTCCTGCAAAGCCATCAGCAACAACAACATCGGCCTTGCACTCAAATACATCTCTTGCTTCAATATTACCAATAAAGTTAATGTTCATTGTCTTCAGTAATTGATGCGTTTCTTTATATAGGTTACTGCCTTTATGTTCTTCTGCACCGTTGTTCAAAAGTCCAACAGTTGGCTTTTCAATTCCATATACAGATTTCATATATTCATTACCCATAATCGCAAACTGTTGCAAAAATTCAGGTGTACAATCTGCATTAGCACCACAATCAAGTACTAAAGTAGGTTTTAGAGGCGTTGGAAAAACGCTACCGATAGCAACGCGTCTTACACCATCAATACGTTTTACTATCAATGTGGCACCGCTTACTACCGCACCGGTACTTCCTGCAGAAACAAAAGCGTCCCCTTTTCCTGCTGCTACAAGATTCATACCAACAACAATAGACGAATCTTTCTTTCTTCTTACAGCCATTGCAGGATCGTCATCGTTTGAAATAACATCTTCTGCATTTAAAACTTCTATTTTATCACCATTATAAGATGTCAGATATGGTGTGATTAAATCTTCTTTACCAACAAGTGTAATTTTAACACCAAGCTCTTCAGCAGCTTTTATTGCTCCTTCAACTACAGCTTGCGGTGCATTATCTCCACCCATTGCATCAACTACAACATGTGTCATAATCATTCTCCCTTACTTATTTGTATTCAGCAACGATTTATTCTGAATTAAATATTCAGCACCTGAATACACAGTCATAATAACAGAGGCAATTACAAATATATTTACAAAAATATCTGAAATGTATACCGGTAATCCTATAAAAATGAATAAATCGGCAAACAAAATGTAAATAATTGCTATCATCTGTACAGTAGTTTTTATTTTACCGGACATACCTGCAGCTATTACCTTACCTTCAGCAGCAGCTACAAGTCTTATACCGGTAACCATAAACTCTCTTGCAATAATAATAAATGTAGCCCACATACCAAGTAATGGTGAGCCAAGCTTTCCGCTTGCACACAAAGCTATTAATGCAGCAGAAACCAAAAGCTTATCAGCTAAAGGGTCTGCAAATTTTCCGAAATTAGTAACAAGATTATATTTTCTTGCAATTTTTCCGTCAGCAAGATCCGTAACAGATGCTATGATAAAAATTAATCCCGCAAGCCAGAAAACATTAAAACTATATATTACCAAAAATACGGGAACCAAAATTATTCTAAGCAATGTAAGTTTATTCGGCAAATTCATAAAATCACTCCTCAACAATTCCAATTAAATCATAGTCAAAAAAACCTTCTATTTTAACATTAACAAAACTGCCTTCTTTTAATTTCTTTTTAGACTCAAAAAATATTTTTGCATCAATCTCCATTGTATCAAACTGACTTCTGCCAAAATGTTGTTTTGTTACTGCATCGTATCCCTCAACAAGAACCTCTACAACGCTACCAACTTTTTCCATTGATTTTTCTTCAACAACATTGCTTTGTGCAAGCATAAGCATTTCCTGCCGACGTTGTTTCGTTTCTTCATCAATTTGATTTGGCATATTTGACGCAGGGGTATCTTCTTCCTGGGAATACGCAAACACACCGAGTTTGTCAAATTTCATTTCATATATGAAATTTTCCATTTCAAGATACTGTTCATCCGTTTCACCGGGAAAACCGGTTATCAAAGTTGTTCTTATTGTAATATCAGGAATTTTATCTCTAAGTTTAGTAATAACGTTGACTATTGTTTCTTTATTACCGCGACGTCCCATTCTTTTTAAAATCTCATTATTGCAATGTTGAATTGGAATATCTATATACTTGCAAATTTTTTTATTGACTGCTATCTCATCTATTAGTTCATCTGTTATGCTTTCCGGATAACAATATAACAATCTAATCCATTTAAGTCCATCTATTTTACCAAGTTCTTTAAGCAACTCAACAAGTTTTGGGGCACCATATAAATCCTTACCATAATTTGTCAAATCCTGTGCAAGTAAAACAATTTCAAAAGTGCCATTTTCAACAAGTTTTTTTGCTTCTTCAACACAAATTTCAATAGGTTTGCTTTGGAGTTTTCCTCTAATTGACGGTATTACACAATATGTGCAGTAATTGTCACAACCATCCGAAACCTTTAGATAGGCAACATACGGCGGAGTAGAAATTACTCTGTCGAATTTACTTTCGATACAATATGGCTTATTGCAATCTACAACTGTACCATAAGATTTTACAGCATTCAAAACGCCTTCAGCATCACCAACGCTTACTACAGCATCAACTTCAGGAAGTTCCTTTATAATCTCATCTTTATACCGCTGAGCAAGACATCCCGTAACAATAAGACGCTTACAATTACCTTCTTTTTTCCACTGTCCAACATCAATAATAGTGTCAATGGATTCCTGTTTTGCATCATTAATAAAGCAACAAGTATTTACAACAATAATATCGGCAATGCTTTCATCTTCTGTAAATTCATAGCCATCAGCTAACAAAGCACCCAACATATATTCAGTATCCACAAGATTTTTAGGACAACCAAGTGATACAAACGCAATTTTTTCCAATTAAGAATTCTCCTTTTTAGTGCGATATTCAGATAATGAATCATTAATTTCATTAAACTTGAAACCTCGTCTTAACAAAAAACCTTGTAATTTGTTAAGTTGTTTTTCATCATAAAAATCCATGTTAAGAGCTTTTTTCCTGATTAATTCATTCAAAACAGATTTGGTATCAATTTCCGAATTCCGAACAACCTCATCAATAATCAATCTATCGACGCCTTTCAAAAATAAATCTCTTTTGATTCGTTCTAAACCATATTTTTTTATTACAACAGCATCGTGAATGTAACGACGAGCATAGTCATAATCATCTATGTAGTTAGCTTCTTCAAGATAATCTGCAACTTCTTTAGCCACAGAAACATCATATTCCCTCTTAACAAGTTTTTCAATCAATTCTTTTTTCGTGTGTCTTTTCTTATTCAAATAATAAAAGGCACATTCCTTACATTTTAAAAAAATATCAGTATAATTATTCATCGCCACCAATTTCAGTTTCTATCAAACTGCTGTCACCGGCAACCTTTGCACGGATTTTCATTTCAATTTCATTTGCGATCTCAGGATTTTCAAGCAAATAGTTTTTAGCATTATCTCTACCCTGACCAATTTTAGTGTCATTGTAGCTATACCAAGAACCGCCTTTAGTTACAATGTCGAGGTTTGCACCAATATCTAAGATGTCACCGATTCTTGAAATACCCTTACCATACATGATATCGAATTCGGCTGTTTTAAACGGAGGTGCAACTTTGTTCTTAACAATTTTTGCACGTGTTCTGTTACCAATCATTTCGGTACCTGCTTTTAATGTTTCTACACGTCTTATGTCAATACGTACTGATGCGTAGAATTTCAATGCATTACCACCTGTTGTAGTTTCCGGATTACCGTATATAACACCTATTTTCTGTCTTAACTGGTTAATGAAAATCATAGTACAATTTGACTTGTTTATAATACCACTAAGTTTACGTAAAGCCTGTGACATAAGTCTTGCCTGAAGACCCATATGTGAATCACCCATTTCACCCTCAATTTCCTGCTTAGGAACCAAGGCAGCAACAGAGTCAACAACAATAACATCAACAGCACCGCTACGTACAAGATGTTCAGCAATATCAAGTGCCTGTTCACCTGTATCAGGCTGTGAAACTATAAGCTCATCTACATTTACACCTAAAGCAGAAGAGTATTTAGGATCCAAAGCGTGTTCAGCATCTATAAATGCTGCAACTCCGCCATTTTTCTGAACTTCAGCAACAACATGTAACGCCACAGTTGTTTTACCAGAAGATTCAGGACCGTATATTTCAATAATTCTGCCCTTTGGAATACCGCCTATACCTAAAGCAAGGTCCAAAGAAAGAGAACCGGTAGATATAGCCTCTACATCAAGATGTGTATTTTCACCCAATCTCATAATCGAGCCTTTACCAAACTGCTTTTCGATTTGTGCAAAAGTGACCTCAAGGGCTTTTCTTTTATTTTCATCCATAATAAATACTTCCTTTCCGGATTGACAAAAATCCACTAATAATATAATACTTTAATTTGACAAAAAAATCAACTGTGAAATTTAATTAAATAATCATAAACCAACTCAAAAGCAGTGCTGACAGTTTGCTTTCTTACCTCATCTCTGTTACCATTAAAAATGTTTTTGTATACATAAGTGCCGTTTTTACCCGAAACGCCTATGTACACAAGTCCAACAGGTTTTTCAGTTGTTCCCCCGGTAGGACCTGCGATACCTGTAACAGCAACAGATACATCCGATTCACCAAGCTTTAATACTCCCTCAGCCATTTCGGTTGCGGTTTGTTCGCTTACTGCACCGTATTTATCAAGTGTTTCTTTATTTACACCTATAAGCTTCATTTTTGCCTCATTAGAATAGGTAACAACTCCCGTTCCAAAAAAAGCTGATGCACCACTCACATTTGTAATAGCAGATGCTATCATACCACCCGTACAACTTTCAGCAGTCGATATGGTAAGATTATTAAATTTCAATAGCTCAAAAAGTTTGTCCATTTAAAGTTCACCTTTATAATAATTTATCAAATGTCCGATAATCCGTACAGTTATTTTCTGTGCAGAGTTATAACCTCCGTGTTTTCAATTGCAGTTTTAATCATCGGTTCAATATCAAGCTTACTTTCACTTTGCATAATGCGTTCAATATTAGGTTTTGTTGTAGGGTGTTTTGGAGTAAACACAGTACAGCAATCCTCGTAAGGTAATATTGAAGTTTCATAAGTGCCAATTTTTCGCGATATTTGTATTATTTCATCTTTATCCATACCTATAAGAGGTCTGAAAACAGGCATATTTACAACTGCATTTGTAACAGCCAATGCCTGAATGGTCTGGGATGCAACCTGTCCTATACTTTCACCTGTAACCAACGCATAAGAGCCCGTATCGGATGCTATTTTATCAGCAATCTGCATCATAATTCTACGCATAATAACCGTCAATTGTTCTTCAGGACATTTTTCATTAATAGCAAGTTGTATTTCCGTAAAAGGAACTACGTGAACCTTTATTTCTCCGCAGTAATCTGCAAGTATCTGTGCCAAATCAAGGACTTTTTCCTTTGCACGTTCACTTGTGTAAGGATAACTGTAAAAATGAACAGCATTAAGTTCAACACCGCGTTTTGCAATCATATATCCTGCAACAGGACTGTCTATACCACCGGATAACAACAATGTTGCCTTTCCATTTGTACCAATTGGCATACCGCCTACACCATGGATTTTTTCAGAATAAATATATGCTGCAAAATCTCTTATTTCAACATTAATTACATAATCGGGATTATGCACATCAACCTTCAAATGATGATTTTTAGAAAGTACGCATCCTCCTGCCTGCATACAGATTTCAGGAGACTTGTATGGGAATTTTTTATCTGCTCTTTTAGCTTCTACCTTAAAAGTATTCCCTTTAGTACGAGCTGCAACTTCCGCTGCCTTTTCGCAGATGGCATTAATATCTTTAGGTACTACATCTGCAAGTGCAACAGCTACGATACCGAAAACTTTAGATAGTTTAACAGCCAATTCCTGCATATCTACATCATCAGTCAAAGCTTCTACATAAATTGTAGCCTGTGCTCTCCATACTTTTACTTTTGTTTTATCTATATATTGAGAAATATTTTCAATAAGTATTTTTTCAAAACGTGGTCTGTTAAGACCTTTTAAAATTATTTCACCGTATTTTAAAAGAATTATTTTATCCATTATAATCTCCTTATTTTTTTGTTAATACGAGCAATTTCCGTAAGTGCATCACAAAAGGCGTCTGCCTCTTCCATTGTGTTTTCATTATTAAAGCTTATACGAATACTACTGTCTACCCTTTCCGGTTTATATCCCATTGCTAAAAGTACATGACTTGGTGAAGGCTTATTTGAAGAACAGGCAGAACCTGAGGAAACATATATACCTCTTTGTTCTAAAGAGTGCAAAATTATTTCCGATCTCAAACCAATCATTGCAATATTTAAAATATAGGGTGATGAATTATTAATATCTCCATTAATATATATTTCAGGAATTTCGCTTGTAATTCTGTTTATAATATGTTTTTTTAATTCGATTAATTTATGGTTTTTTTCAAATATTTCAACAGCTTTTCCAAATCCTGCAATTGCGGGCACATTTTCTGTACCTCCACGAAGACCTTTTTCCTGACCTCCTCCATATATTATGGGAGAAAGCCTTATGCCTTTTTTTACATATAGTGCTCCAATACCTTTAGGACCATGAATTTTATGTGCAGAAATACTCATCAAATCACAATATTCAAAAGAAATATCAATTTTACAAAAACCTTGAATGTTATCTGTATGAAAAACAGTATCAGGATTTTTATTTTTTACTATGGTATATATATCCTTTATGGGTTGAATACTTCCGCATTCATTATTGACGTGCATAATACTTACAAGTTGAGTTTTATCATTAATCAGATACTCAAGTTGTTTTGTATCAACTACCCCATCTTCATCAACATCTAAATAATGTACTTTAAAGCCAGTGTTTTCAAGTCGTTTCATACATTCCATAACACATTTATGTTCAACCTTAGAGGTGATTATTTCACCTTTGAACCTGAATAAATCAGCTGCACCTAAAATTGCAAGATTATTTGATTCAGAACCACTTGCGGTAAATATAATTTCGTCAGGATTACATTTAATTTTATCAGCAATAATACTTCTTGAATTTTTAAGTATATGTTCTGCTTTCAACCCCTTTGAATGCAATGAGGACGGATTTCCGTATGAAACTGTCATTACATCGTACATTACATCCGCAACAGCTTTATTTACTTTGGTTGTAGCTCCATTATCAAAGTATATATCAAACATAAATACACAAAACTCCTTATTATACACTAATGTTTATTGTACAACAAATTACAGATTTTTTCAACATAAAAATAATTAATTTAAAAAAATTTAAAAAAAGACTTGATTTTTACCAAATAATGTGTTAATATATATAAGCTGTTTGTTGTGCAGTATAGTGTGCGCCGGTAGCTCAGCTGGATAGAGTATTCGGCTACGAACCGAACGGTCGGGGGTTCGAATCCCTCTCGGCGCGCCATAAAAAAATAGAACATCCGAAAGGGTGTTCTTTTTTTATGTATTTTTAAAGGGATTATAAAGAGAAGAAGTAAGCATCCCTGGATATTGCCGGAGATGCTTACTACGTCCAATAAAATTACGGTAAATTTATATAGGTTATTTTTTCATCAATCCTTGAATCGTCTGCTTTGAATACAGCAAGATGACTTAATGTGGAATCATTTATATCTGTACACGAAACTGAAGCGTTCTCCCCATTAAGATATTTAACAAAATCTTCTACAAGTAGGCCGTCACCGCCACCATGTCCTCCGTGCGCACCTGACATATCTCCTGAAATGTTAAGGTCAAATTCTTCCTCAGTATATTCAGTAGTTTCAGTAGGATGAATTTTTCTTACCACATATTTTGAAGATTCCATTGTACCTTCAATTTCACCCTTGGTACCTATAACATGTATCGTTCTGCCTGCCTTTGTTGCACCGCCTATCATATTAAGCGTTCCAAGTGCACCGTTTGCAAAATTTACTATAACTGTCTGGCTTTCAACATTATTGTCACGGTTGTAATCCCATGCGCATCTGCCGTACGGATTATCGGTACGCATAGATTCCTTTTTACGTTCAATATCAACATTTCCTTCCCCTTCTATACATTTCCAAGTATAGTGTGCCCAACGTGTAGGCTGGAGAATGTAGTGCAAATATGCGGAATAAAGGCAAGTATCAACGTGCGGGCAATCTGCCATACATCTTGTACCTGCACCCTCAGGCTTCTTACCCGGTACAAACTGAAACTGATTACCGAAACTTGCAACCTTAACGGGCTTTGTTTCACTCATCATCCACATCATAATGTCCATATCGTGACAACATTTTGCAAGAAGCATTGTAGCGTGACATTCCTTTTCACTTGCCCATTTGCCTCTTACATACGATGTGCCCATATGATGATAACTTACACGTTCGTTAACGTAGATATTCATTATCTCGCCGATATCACCGTTTAAAATATGCTTTTTAATAGCAACATAAAACGGAGTATATCTTAATACATGTCCTATAATAACTTTACGTTTTTCTTCATTCGCAACCTTCACAAGCTCCCACATTTCCTCTTCGTTAACTGAGAAGGGTTTTTCCAAAAGCATATCATAACCCTTTTTAAGAATAGGAATTGATGTTGGAACATGCAGATGGTCCATTGTACCGTTTATAACCGCATCAGCAAATTTATCTCTTTTAACAAATTCTTCAACAGACTCAAAGCAGTTTTCTTCGGGAACATTGAATTTTTCTCTCATAATTTTTGTGCGGACAGGATCAGGGTCTACAATACCTACAACCTTAAGTTTATCAGGTTCACGAAGTGAATAGCTTGCATATACATTTGCCCTGTTGCCTGCACCTACCAACACAACTGATATCTGTTTCATAACATATTCTCCTTTATAAAAAAATACATTTTAAGTATAAAACAATACATTCAAATTGTATTTAGAAAATTTTAAGTTTTCTTTATATTATTTTAAATACTTTTAATTTAAACATAATAAATCATTGACATTTTACATCAAACAATAAAATTTCGGTATCTGTATCTTCGGAATGGTTAATCATTATTGATTTAATTTTCCTTTCAGGATACGGATTTTTGATGCTGTATTTTCCAAGTGTATAATCTTCA
Source organism: Clostridia bacterium (assembly GCA_045541135.1). GTDB lineage: Bacteria > Bacillota > Clostridia > Monoglobales > Firm-18 > CAZNKU01. The sequence goes on along the minus strand of JAZQIO010000028.1, from coordinate 15,268 downwards.
CCGTTGTATGTTTTTCCACACAAAGGCTGTGCAAGATACGCCCCTACATAACCCTGGTGGCGGAACAAAGCGGATTTTATTCTGTCACCGTAAACAGAACGGTATTTATATATGTTTGCACAGTATATAATATCTTGCGTATAGGTTGAACCGTCTTCATAAATTATTACATACTCACCAATTTTAGGCGGTTTTGCCCACATAACCTTTCGGTCGTTTTTATTTGTAGCATGTACAAAGGAAATCACATTGGAAAATTCATTTAACTGTATTTCACATTTTGGATTTGCCATATTAACTTTTAATGCACCATCATATGGAATAATGTCTCTTATATCGTAAGGGATATTTTTTCTGTCACCGCAGATGTTTATTGTCTTTTCAGAACCGTCACATTTTAAGTCACCTATGTTTGTAAGAGCACTGTTCATAATCGGCTTTATGATTTCGTTATACGAAAGTTTCATTGTGCTGTCGTAATCACTGTTCCACATTCCTTCAGCAGCATATACAAATTCATAAACTTTACCGTTAAAAGCATAAGTAATTTCATCGCAAGGAAGCCATATTGAAACCTCGGCACCAATCATACCATCTTTGTGTGAACGACTTTCAAATCTTGGATAGTGGCTGGAATTCATATTGCCCATCATTACCTTGAAGCCGTGTGACAAAAGATTATCCTCCAAATCCTTGTCAAGATGGAAGTACCACACAAAGTCCATCATGATAACATCCTTAGAAACCTTATTTATGGCAGGCATTGCACTGTACGGCATATTATGAAACATATCCGACCATATAATCATTGTAAGATTCTTTGACTTTATGTAATCATTCAGTGTATTTATTTCATTTGCAAGCAGGTCACCTCTTGGCACCTTTTTACATTCAGGACATTTTCCTACTTCATATATTTCATCGTGTCCCATATGTACAAATCTCTTAGGCTTTACAACTTCCAAAACCTCATCAATTATATTAAACATAACCTTGTAGTAATCCTTATGGAGCGGACAAAGTGTATGATAGTAAAATGTATCAGGTCTTTTATCCTTTGAAACCAAGTCTGTATTTTCTCCATCATCTTCTAATGGTGCTTTTTCAGCAAGTTCAGGGTATGCCATTGTTATATACTGCGCGTGACCGTAGCTTTGCACTTCAGGAACAACCTCAAGACCAAATGACTCGAAGTAATCACAAAGTTCTCTTACTTCCGACTTTTCCCAAATGTCACGGCTTACAAAGCCATAATGGGCAGGTATGGGCCATTCGCCTTTTTCATACATTTCATTTGCTTCAAGCCATGCATCATTTATTTTGGGATATTTTTCATATCTCATAGCCGCCGCTATCTGCAGGTAAATTGTGTTATATCTCATTGGTACAAACACGTACTTAACCAGATTTTCCAAAAATTCAGCCTGATTTTTCGACGGGATTGCTATATGTATTCCTCGAAATTCCATAAACGCTTCATCTTCTATTCGGCAACGCTTGATGCAGTTATTGTCTGTCAACTGCACCAAAGCATCCGCAGCGTAAAGCAAACACAGTCTGTTGGGTGCAGTTATTGTAAAAGTGTTAGCTGTTGTGTCGATAATATAAGAATCTTTTTCAGCAACATCAGCTATGTTTAAAACAATATCCCCCTCATTTTCGGAAACTTCAAGTTTGTGTCCTGTTTTATCATAAAATTTTTCAGCAAGATAATTTGCTGCAAAAATTGCATCATCACCGGATGCCTTTATAGTTTTAAATGCAGACAAAGAAATTGTGTTTCCGCTATAATCTATCTTTTTCGGTGTGGGATAAACAGTATTTTCAAAATCCCACGCACCCCATATATCAATCTTTTTAATTACAATAGGCATACAGTCGCCGTTAAATCTCACAATTACATTTTCACAGTAATAACCCACTTTAACAGTTAATTCTTCACTTTCTATCAATTTATCTGTTTCCGGAGTATATGTTCCAACCTTTTTATACTCACCATCAATGAATGTGAATATCTCAACACCGCCAATTGCAGAACCATCACTCTGACGTATTAATATGTGGTCAATAAAGCTTTTGCTTTCAAGTTCAAACCATATATCTATGCTATGCTGCAAAAGAATATTATCACGCCAAGAAACTTCTTTTCCGTAAAAAAGATTACCGTTTTCCGATGTATAAAAATTCTTTTCAACTTCCTCCTTTATTAGGTCGGGCAAGTACGGAACTTTTGTTCCGCTACGATAATATGAGTATTTTGATCTGTTCGAAAATCGATTATCCATAAATGAACCTATTTTCATATTCACATCTCCTTTTGTACTAATTATCTTTTATTATATATTTTACTGACGGATAATTCAACGGCAAAAAAGGACAAATAATATGCCATTTATGCCATTTTGAGACATTTATTATTGACAAAAGAGCTCTCCAGCTTGGCTGTATTAGAAAGAAACCGATACCCATCCGGATAATACATAAAAGCAAAAACACAGCAGAACAATTAATTTCTGCCGTGTTTTTAATATTATTCCAAAATTTCAACATCAAATATTGAAACACCACAAGGTGCAACCTTTGCCAGAAAACCTGACGGAATTTCGTCGGATTCAAGTCCTATTGCAATGGATTCTGCCTTTGCACCGTCAAATTTTTTCGCCCATGGATTCACCTTATATACAGGTCTTGGCTGAATAACAGGATACTTACTTACGATTTCAATTTTACCGAAAGTTTTATTTATAAATATCTTAAATCCTGCATAAACATTATCAAAATTGAATACAAACAGGCGGTATTTACCATTATTAAGTAAAACAGTTAGGATGCGTGCATCGGATTCAAATATATCACCATTTATATGATTTATCAGATATGCAAGACTATTTAAAAAAGCATCAGACATTGCCCGAAAAGGCATCGGAGTTTTAAAGAAACGTGCATCTGTCCAGAATTCCGGTATTCCTTCAGGTTCCGAAACAACCTCTCCCATTGAAAAACATTCATCTATCTTTGTTTTTATTGTTTCAACATTTTTTGCATTCAATACAAATGCGCACATTTTATATTTGGCAAATTTATCCTCAAAACAAAGTGAATATTTTATGTTTTCTTTTGCAAAGCTTAGGGGAACAGTACATATAACAGCCCCCTTGTTGTACGAAATAACCTTATTTTTTTCCTCTTCCGAAAGCAAGTCAAAATTCGGAACAAATATTGCTCCATTTGTATTTTCAAGTTCATCCGTACGGACAACAGCACCAAAAGAAGTATTGTGGTTTAAAAGTTCATACATCTGCTTATGTAATGATGGTCGTCTGCTTTTTAAATAGTCATTCAAAAGTTCATTGTGTGCATTGTCTGACCATATAACCGAAGTAGCAAGAATTTTTTGTGGCACTTCACTAAATGCAATGTCACTGCGTTCACGTATCCATTCCCATTCATCCGCCACAATCCCGTCACCTAATGTATACACATAGCCGTCGGTTGAGTTTTTAAATTTTCCATCTACCTGTTTATATAAAGTAGCAAGTGCGTACATATCTCTTTCCAGACGAGTTGGTGCGTGATGAAGTACATCCCATTCCTCTGTACAATCCTTTACACCAAGCAATGTAAGTAACTTTTTGTTCGGATTATAAGCAGACATAACCTGAGCCATAGACATATACTGATTAAATCTCACAAATCCCTTGTTAAACAATTCTTGTCCGGTGGGTACAGTTTCGGCAATTATGTAATCTACACCCGATTCATAAAATTTCCTGTAATCTATTCCGTATCTGTAAAGTGCTTCAAAAGGGTCAGAACACCACGCATTATTTACTATTACTTTTTTACCTGCATTGTGCAAAGCACCGCATATTTTAGTCCAGAACTTTTCCCATCTCCACACATGAAAATTTATCCATTTACGTCGAAGATTATTCCATATATATTCCTGTCGTGCTAGTATATCTTCTTTTTCGTCAAAGCTCATACGTGAGTTTATGCAATCAGGCAAAGACAATTTGCTGTATAGCAAAAATTGCTCTACCATATCCGCTGAAAAATCTCCATTTACTATTGAATGTTCAGGAGGACAGAAAAAATCGGAAACATGAATTCCGGCAAATCCATAATCAACAGTCGCCTTTACTACCTTTTCTGCAAAGAAGTCCTCATAGTACGTACCATCTTTAAATCTTTTTAAGGGATTCAAATTCATCTTGCCGTTTACACCTATTGAGAGCAATTCACGGTGATTACTTTGCCATTCCTTGTGACGTGTATCTTCAAGATAAACACCCATAATACCAAGGTAAGCTTCTATACCATTATCAGCAAGATTTTCTGCAAGGATGCGCAAATCATAGTTTGTCCAATTTTGTCTTTCACGGAATTCATTTCTTGTAATTCCGTAATATGAGCAATTATCAGGATGAAGGACAAATTCATCCGTCATATCTGTATGTTCATTTACAATATCAGGATGAAACAAAAAAACAGATACACCTGATGGTATAAAACCGGCATTATTTATAAATTCACTAACGCCCTTATCTTTTTTTTCATTATCAAAACCTATAAGAGGCATCCAAACAAAATGCTTGTTTTTTTTCATTAACATCACCTTCCTTCGTTCTTTTTTATTTTACAATAAAATAAAAACAAAGTAAATACAAAAAATATTCAACATTTACAATTAATACACAAAGTGATATAATAACAAGCATAAGGAGTGATTAATATGCAACATGAAAATTTCGGTAAATGCCTTGATGCAAAATTCGAACCAAAACTAATATCGCCCAATGACGGATATCATTATTTTTACGGATATTATGATTTAAATCCATACCACGAAAATGGTAGATATCATTTAGCTAACAGAGTTAATTTTATAGACAGGATACCCACAAAAAATGATATATGTGAACTTGGATATATAGACCTTGAAACAAGTGAATTTATAAAATTTGCTGAAACAACTGCATGGAACTTCCAGCAAGGTGCTTTGCTTACATACAACACATCAAACTACGATGAAGTTTTTTACAATATACGTGGCGGTAAATACGACTATCAGACCTGCATTCATAATCTTAAAACAGGCGAAAAAAAATATACAGAACGCGCCTGTGCAAATATTTCACATGACGGAAAATATGGACTTGCGGTTAATTTTAACAGGATATACGATTTCCGTCCGGGTTACGGATATTCTGGTGTTAAAGACAAATGGTATAATATAGCACAACCTGACGATGACGGTATTTACCTTGTGGATATGAAAACGGGTAAAAGCAAACTGATTATTTCAATATTACAGATACTAAAAACCTTTCCAAACGAACTGTTTCCAAACGAAAAATTTGTTGTAAACCATATTACTTTTAATACAACAGGTGACAGATTCCTCTTCCTTTTCAGAAACTTTATGACTGAAAAGTGTCCGATGTGGAAGACAACACTTATAACATCAGATCTTGAGGGTAATATGTACGAACTTTTACATAACACTGTTGTTTCTCACTATCACTGGAAAAACGAAAGAGAAGTTTTATTTGCTGCATCTGTTGCAAATGACGAGTTCGGAATTTATCTGTTGGAAGACCTTACAAAAAATTACACAAAATATGAATCACCATATTTCAGTCGTGATATACATTGTCTGTATTCTCCTGACCAAAAATATTTTGTTGGTGACGGATATCCTCGTGAAGAACGTTTAAGCAATATGTATTTATACAATATCGAAACAGGCGAAACTGAAATTATACTAAGAGATTTTTCGTATAACTTTGGAAATACAGATTTAAGATGCGATCTCCACAACCGTTGGAATGTAAGGGGCGATAAGATATCTTTTGATTCAACAAGATATGGAAAAAGGGAAATTTATGAAATTGATGTTTCATCATTGTACAACAATTAAATAACAAAAAGCAAATACCATAACGGTATTTGCTTCAGACCGTCGAAAAAGTCGTTCTACCGCATTACAATCTCAGACAGCCGCTCTCGTGCGGCTGTCTTTATTTTGCCCTTTAATTCTTGCTACCCGTAAACGGATCTGTATATTCTTTGAATGTTATTTGGTCGTTTGTATAATCTTCTTCCAATTGATTGCGTATATATTCCTCTATTATTCGCTTGTTCTTTCCTACCGTATCCACATAATATCCACTACACCAAAAACTTCTTGTTCCATATTTGTATTTTAAATTTGCGTGCCTATCAAATATAATTAATGTACTTTTACCATTGAGGTATCCCTTAAATTGTGCTATACTTATATGCGTGGTATACTAACCAACATATGAATGTGATCAATACAGGTTTCTGCTTCTATTATATCAACACCTTTTTGATTACACAGTTTTCTTAATATTTCACCAATATCTTTCCTTAGTTGTCAATATATTTCTTTACGCCTATACTTTGGTGCAAATACAATATGATACTGACATCTATATTTTGAATGTGCACTACTTTTTATTTCGTTTTTCTCTATCATTATTAAAAACCTCCGTGATATATTTCTAGTAATGCGGTCGCCAAACCATTTACTATTATATCACGAAGGTTTTTCTTTTGCTGAAGCTTTTTATTATCCCCCGGTAGAACCGGGGGTTTATTTCCACGTCTAAAGACGCCAATCATAAAAAAACAGCCCTCTAAATGAGAGCTGTTCTTTAATTGTTTAAAATAAATTCGCCCAATTTTGAACTTAAAACGTAATCAGGTTTTAATTCACGCAGACGTGCCATATGAGGTTGTTCAATGTGAAGTTGCTGATGTTCTTTGCTTTCCCAGGCTTCTATTAATAAAATTTCATTCGGGTCTTTTTCACCAAAATAATAGTCATAACGTATGCATCCGTCTTCTGTTCTTACGGCATCGACGATTCCTTCCTCGTAGAGTTTTTCAATATAAGCCTCTCTCTTTCCTTCAATACACTTAAAAGTCACATAAATTGTATACATATTGATCCTCCTTTTATTTTAAATTAATTTTTGCAACACCATCAGTATATTCAATTCTATCACCCGACAAATTCAAACCGTCCATAAATGACAGATATTCTTCTTTCGAAGTAAATAGCGGTTCATATTCATCTATTATTTTTTTAGCTCTTTTGGCACCGTCTGACAAAAGAATCAAAAGCATACCAAGCTGCATTTTAGCACTTGATACACAAGCGGCAATAGGGTCTTTAATTTTATAATTATTTCCGTGAGAATTACCTTCTGCACCGCCTGCATAAGGATGTACCACAGGCATAATGCAAGACAAATCACCCATGTCGGTGCTTCCCGAGCCAATTTTATCAACTGAATGGAATTCATATTCAGGAATAGCCAACTGTGCTGCTTCAGCAACAACTTTTATCATATCAGAATTATTAACAAGCGGTGCATATCCGGGAGTATCATCAATATCAATATTTGCACCAAGAGATAGTGCAGCACCACACAATGCCTGATTTACTTTTTTATTAACTTGACAAATTGCATCAAAGCTTGATCCACGAACATAACTTTCAAGAACAGCTTTTTCGGGAATCGCATTTACCATTGAACCACCATTTGTAATAATGGGATGGACTCTTATTATATCACTTTCCTTAAAGGTTTCACGAATAGCGTTAACTGCATTTATTCCACAATTTGCTGCATATAGTGCATTTATACCGTTCCACGGAGCTCCTCCTGCATGTGAGGCAACACCTTTATAGGTAATTCTTTTAGCAATACAACCAACTGAGCCTTTTCCCACAGAAAAATTGCTTGAAGTGTGTACCATAAATGCCATGTCAACACCATCAAAATATCCTCTTGAAAGGAATTCACTTTTACCACCAAGGTATTTTATTTTACCTTCGTTTTTCAGTTTTGTTCTGTATTCAATTTCCAAAAGCTCTTCGGCAGGTACTGCACAAAGCATAATCTTGCCACAGAACTTATCCAAAACCCCTGGCTCTTTTAGTGCAGCAGCAATACCAACAAGTGCCGCACACTGTGCATTATGACCACATGAATGTACTGCACCCGTTTCCGGATTAGCTTCCTTATGTTCGGGACAAATTATAGAATCAAGTTCGCCAAGAACCAGTATTGTCGGTCCCGACTTCCCTGTATCTAAAACAGTAAAAAAACCCGTAATTCCTTCTGCCATCGTAAGCTCGTACCCTAATTTTTTGAAGATATCAGCCATATATGCAGAAGTTTCAAATTCCTTATATCCTGTTTCCGGATGTTTCCACACAAATTTTTCTGTATCCAAAATTAGTTGTTTATGTTTTTCGACTGCGGCATTTAGTTCTTTCATATTGATTCCTCCATCGTTTGTATTTCTTCACAGCATCCGTCGTATGATGCGCACATGTTCATATTCTTTACCCTTTCGCCAAGAATATGACGTATCGAATTAGCAATATGTAAAATAAAATCGTTCCTATCATCGTATAATCAAAAAGTATTATAGCATAAAAAAAAGCAACTGACAAGAGTCAGTTGCTTTAATTATCACCTATACCTATATAATTATTTATATATGAAATCAAATCATTTTCACTATATATATTAGGTTTTTCATCATTTAACATCTCCTGTACATCATAAGACAATGACGAATAATATTTATAAGCATTTGGACATTTTTCAAGCAAATCATTAAGATCTTTATAGTGTTGCATCTCTATCACTCCTTTGTATATATTATTACACATTTTTCAAAAAATATTTAAATATATTGACAAGTAAAAATAATTAATGTAAAATTATAATGTAAACGATTACAAATAATTGAGGGGTGATACATTGACGATAAAAGATGTTGCAAAACATGCAGGTGTGTCGGTTGCAACAATTTCACGTGTTTTAAATGAGCCTGGCAAAGTTTCCGAAGATACGAGAAACAAGGTTTTAAAAGCTGTTGAGGAAACCGGATATCAGCAAAATTTGTTTGGAAAACACTTACGTTGCAAAAAAACAAACATAATACTTGTTATGCTTACCTCAGTGGTTAATTCTTTTTGTGCAAAAATAGTTAACAGTATTGATAACGAGGCTAAAAAGCACGGTTACAGCATTATGATTTGTGTAACAAATGATGATCCTAAAACCGAAGAAAGATATTTAAACTATTTAAAAAACAAATTTGTTGACGGTATGATTGTTATAAACAGTACTTTAAACCAACAACAAATGTCGGAGTTGTCTTCCTCCTTTCCCGTAATTCAATGCTCTGAATATGCGGACCCTTATAAGACACCATATGTTACGATAAATAACAAGCAAGCTGCTAAGGATGCTGTTAATCATCTTATAAAAATCGGTAAAAAAAACATTTTATTTGTCGGTGTGGATGATCCAAATATTATCAGTGCAAGGGAACGTATTGAAGGTTATAAAGAAGCTTTGAAAGAAAACAACATAAAATACGACGAAAATAATGTGGTTTACAGTAACTTTGGTTTTCGAAACACACACAAATTGATGACAGAATATTTTAAAGACAGTATAAATGTAGATGCAATATTTGCAATTTCAGATAAAATGGCTGCTGCTGCTATTGTTGCTTTACAGGAAAAAGGATTAAATATTCCGGAAGACATTATGGTAATAGGGTTTGACAACACAGATATTTCCTATATATTCAATCCTGCAATAACTACTGTTTCTCAACCACACAAGGAAATGGGCAAAAAAGCATTTAATATGTTACTTAATCGAATTAATGACATCAAATGTGAAAACTGTATTTTAAAACACGAATTAGTAATTAGAAAAACAACAAATAATTTATAAAGGAGAACAAAAAATGAAATTAGGAGTTATGAATCCCGCAGTGGCTTCAATGCCATTTGAAGAAGCAATGAAATATCTTTCATCTTTAGGTGTAAACTGTGTTGAGCTTGGTGCAGGTGGTTATCCGGGTGATGCACATATAAAGCCGTGTGAACTGATAGGTCACCCTGAAAATGTTGAAAAAATAAAAAATATACTTAAAGAAAATCATCTTGAAATTTCAGCTATAAGTTGTCACGGTAACCCCCTACATCCAAACAAGGAAATTGCAGATAAATTCCACAATGAATTTAAAAACGCAATTCTTACAGCGGAACTATTAGGCGTTGACACCATTATAGGATTTTCCGGATGTCCCGGTGATTGTGATGAATCTAAAAATCCAAACTGGGTAACTTGTGCATGGCCTACTGACTTTGCAGAAGTTTTGGAATGGCAATGGAATGAAAAAGTAATTCCATACTGGAAAGCCATGGCAGTTTTTGCTAAGGAACACAATATTACAAAAATCGCTTTTGAGCTTCATCCCGGTTTTGTTGTTTATAACCCTGAAACTTTGCTTAGACTACGTGAAGCTGTTGGAGATATAATTGGTGCAAACTTTGATCCAAGTCATCTTATATGGCAAAATATTGATATTTGTGCTGCAATAAAGGCATTGAAAGGTGCTATCTACCACTTCCATGCAAAAGATACAAAAATTGATCCTATTAACTGTGCCGTAAACGGTGTATTAGATACCAAATCACTTGACAGAATTGCAGAGCGTTCATGGGTATTCAGAACAGTGGGCTACGGTCACGGCAAGGAATTTTGGAACGATGTTATAAGCACACTAAAAATGACAGGCTACGATGGTGCAATAAGTATCGAGCACGAAGACGGCTTGATGTCACCAACAGAAGGTCTTGAAAAAGCAGTTGCTTTCTTAAAGGAAGTTTTAATATATGAAAATGCTGGAGAAATGTGGTGGGCGTAATGAAAGTATACAAAATGGGAATTATCGGTTTTGGTGGTATGGCAGGGCACCACTTTAACCAGTGCAAAAAATTTGAGAAAATTGATGTGAAGGGTGTTTACGATACAAACCCGGAACGTGGCGAGTATGCAAAAAGTGTAGGTTTAGTATCATATTCATCTGCTGACGAATTAATAAACGACCCTGAAATTGATATTGTTTTAGTATCTACAACAAATGATACTCACAAAGAACTTGTAATAAAAGCATTAAAAGCGGATAAAAATGTAATTTGTGAAAAACCTGCAACAATTCACTCAAAAGACCTTGAAGAAATGATTGAAGTTGCAAAAACAAGCAAAGGCAAATTTACCGTTGATCAGAACAGACGCGTAAATAAAGACTTTGTACTAATGAGACGTCAGGTAGAATCCGGCGTAATAGGTAAACCCTATGTATTTGAATCCCGTGTTGAAGGTTCAAGAGGTATGCCTGCAGGCTGGAGACAGACAAAAGCATTAGGCGGTGGTATGATGCTTGACTGGGGCGTACATCTTATTGACCAGATGATGTATATGTTCTATGATAATAAAGTTGTTAATATATACTGCAAAATGTTCAGTATTCAGTATCCGGAAGTTGATGACAACTTCCGTCTTACAATGGAATTTGACAACAGCGTTGTTGCTCATATAGAAGTATCTACAAACAACTTTATAAGCCATCCACGTTGGTATGTACTCGGTACAGAAGGAACATTACAAATTGACGGTTGGGATTGTAGCGGAAAGATTGTAAAATGTCTTGAACGCGAAGACAAATGGGGTGTTGATATCAAAAAAACAAAAGCAGGACCCTCAAAAACTATGGCACCGCGTGATCCATCAACTGTAGAAACTATAATACTTGAAGAACCAACAGATGTTGAAGATAACTTAAACCCTGTTTACAGACAACTTATAGATGCAATTGAAGGAAAAGAAGAACTTAAAATCAAACCAGAAGAAGCACTACGTGTTATTAAGGTTATGGAAGCATGTTTCGAATCTGCAGAAACAGGCAATACTGTTAAAACAAATATTTAGTCAATCACACCCTTTAAAACGGTAACTTGCTCCAAACTAACAAAATTGGTTTAGTAATTATTGGCCATAGATAATTAGTATACAAAACCCCTTGTTCAAATCGAACAAGGGGTTTACATTATTTATAATAGATCAGAATTTTATTTGTGCAATTAAATCATTTACAATGAATATAATTCTCAACATCATACCACTTTACATTGTATCCGGCTCCTTTGGCACAGAAAACAGAATCGGGGGTATTTTCAACATCGTGTTCAGGCTCATATGAAAATTCTTCAATTATTTCAGTCTGATTAACGCAAGGTTCATAACCGTCAAACTTTAACATCATATGCGCTTTACCTCCACTTATTGTTACAAGTTCCTCGGCATATTCAGTCAAAAATCTAACAGGTGCTCTTCCTGATGTAATAGCTACACTTCCGTCTATCACAGGTTCATTAAAATCTCCGCCAATCTTTTTTATGTCAGTCATAATTCTACCAGACAATGCCAAATCACTTTTAACCGAAAAAAAGAAATACGGTTCAAGTAATATATTCTTAGCATTCATAATGCCCTGTCGTATGGCTCTGTATGTAGCTTCCCTTAAATCTCCGCCCTCTGTATGCTTTTCATGAGTTCTGCCGTTTACTAATACATACTCAACGTCAGTAAGCGCAGAACCTGTTAACACACCCTTATGTTCTTTTTCAAAAACGTGTGTTTTAATAAGATTCTGGACATCTTTCTTTAATACATCCGTACTGCATTCACTTTTAAATGATATACCACTTCCACGAGGTAAAGGATTAATTTTGATGTGTACTTCAGCATAATGTCTGAGAGGTTCAAAATGACCGTAACCTACTACGGAATCAGAAATTGTTTCTTTAAATATTATTCCCGGATTACCAAATGATATTTTAATCCCAAAACGCCTCATGAATTCATACTCTATAACCTGAAGCGTTATTTTTCCCATAAAACATATGTTAATTTCATTAAGTTTTTCGGAAAACTTAACTGCCAAAGTATTTTCTTCATCCTCTAAAAGTTTCATTTTTTCGTAAATTTCACGTGAAGATATTTTTTCATTACACATAACTTTTGCAATAAAAACAGGTGTTGTTTGAATGTTAATTTTCTTAAAATTCTCGCCGATTACTTCCCCTGCTTTAATATCATCAAGACCTGTAACCACGCAAATTTCACCTGATTCCGCTGCACTTGCCGGTGTAAACTTACCACATTTTGGAAAATAGATTTCATTAACTTTCTTATAACCACCGGAGGTATTTACAACATCCTTTGTTTTAATACTACCCGAATTAATTTTAAGATAACAATATCTTGAAACACCAACTCTTTTAACCTTATAGCAAACTGCAGATAAAATACCGTTATATTCGTTATCCGTCATAAGGTTACAAATTGAATTTAAAAGAAACTGTGTGTTCTCATCTTTTAAAGCAGAGCCTTTAAAACACGGAAAAACCTCACATTCTTTAACTAATCGTTTTATTTCTTCAAAATTTTCAACTTTGTTTTTTTCAATATATTCATTCAAAAGTAATTCACTTTTTTCTGCAATCTTTTCAGAAAAATCAACAGTAAAATCAATAATATCTAATGATAATTGCTTTTGAATATCTTCGAAAGTCATATTTATATCCGCAGTAACAACATCAGTTTTATTTATAAAAATAAAAGTAGGCACCTTGTAAAAACGAAGTAAATTCCAAAGAGTTAAAGTGTGACTCTGTACACCGTCAGTTGCACTTATAACAAGTAAAGCATAGTCCATTACAGCTATTGCACGCTCTGTCTCTGCCAAAAAATCGGCATGGCCCGGAGTATCAATTAAAGTTATAACATTATCCCCTATTTCAATTCTTGCTGCATCGGAAAAAACTGTTATACCTCTTTCACGTTCTATATCACTGTAATCCATATGTGTATCACCATTATCAACTCGTCCAAATGTTCGTATGGTATTACTGTGGAACAAAATACGTTCCGCAAGAGTTGTTTTGCCTGCATCAACATGAGCCAGAACACCAAGGGTATTTTTCATAAAAATCTTCCTTCCTGCCATTCACCTTGCTTGTGCTTTTGCTATGAAAATGACACTTCATATATTATAATACTTTACCTCATACAGTCAATAAAAGTTGGAGTGATATTTTTACTCTGTAAAAGTGTTATTGCAAACTTCGTTTGCAGTTATATTATATTTGCCTTTAATCTGTGCGAAGCACAATGCCACTTGGCATAAGACAAATAAAACTGCGTAGCAATATCACTTGCCGTAAGGCAAATATAACTGAAAAAACGACTTGTCAAAACAAGTCGTTTTTTCTGGCGGAGAAGGAGAGATTTGAACTCTCGCGCCGGTTTCCCGACCTACACCCTTAGCAGGGGCGCCTCTTCGGCCTCTTGAGTACTTCTCCAAACCGTAGCTAAAATAATATATTAAATTAAAAACTCCAAGTATAATACTCGAAGTTTTATGGAGGAGAGGGGCGGATTCGAACCCCCGGACGGCGCAAACCGTCACTGGTTTTCAAGACCAGCTCTTTAAACCACTCAGACACCTCTCCGTGTCAACGAAAATTATTTTACCACAAAACTCATATATTGTCAATACTTTTTTTGAAAAATTATTGAGGAGTTTCAGTTTTTTTGAAACTCCTCAAAATTATTGTATAATGAAAACCACACGCTAAGCGTGTGGTTCCAAAGAGGCTTTTGCCGATGAGTAAAAAAATAAGCTCCTATGGTATAATGCAAGAGGTCTGCCAACCACAAGCATTAAAGACATAGGAGGTCAATATGAAAATCGACAAAAGTAGTATAGCACATACAGCATGGAATTGCAAATATCACATAGTTTTTGCACCAAAGTATAGGAGGCAAATAATTTATGGAAAGATAAAAGCCGACATAGGTCAAATAATAAGAAAACTATGCGAATGGAAAGGTGTAGAAATTATAGAAGCAGAAGCCTGTCCTGACCACATACATTTACTGGTTTCAATACCGCCGAAGATAAGTGTATCAAGCTTTATGGGATATTTAAAAGGAAAGAGCAGTTTGATGATTTTTGATAAACATGCAAATCTAAAATACCGATACGGTAACCGAGAGTTTTGGTGTAGAGGATATTATGCAGATACTGTGGGGAAGGACAAAAAGGCAATAGAAGAATATATACGGAATCAATTACAGGAAGATTTAGCATACGAACAAATGAGTATAAAAGAGTTGGTTGACCCGTTTACAGGTGAGCCAGTTAATGCAAGCAAAAAATAGCCAACCGCTTTAGCGGTAGCTAAGAGTACGCTTGCGGTTGGCAGATTATTCGGTGGACTTTCAGTCCAGCCAGTAACAGCGGCTTATAGCCGCAGAGCAAACTACCGGCTTAGCCGGTAGTTATGATT
>JAZQIO010000027.1:0-25824 GCA_045541135.1 Clostridia bacterium | reverse complement strand
GTGCCACTGATGAGCACAAAGTTTCCCATAAGCCAATACGCCGTAGAGTGAGGGATTGCAAATCGTTTCGAAGTTTTGAAAAAATTGGCGTAAAATTGCGCATATCATTTCCCTCTGCTGATGCGTAATTTTAGGAGTCAGCGCAATGTGTTTGCGTATGACGACGGCGACAATTTTAAGAAACTGACGATTACGAGTTGCTGACCGAACGTCCCGGCGGTGGGTTTTTGGGCACTTTTGCCCACACAAAAGTGCCTCCCCCGCGGACAGCGGAAATAAAAAAGACAATAACTAATCAAAGTTATCGTCCTTTGAAGTACACTCCATAACCACCGTTCGTTTTTTTAAATATTTTCTGCCCATTTTGCAGCATGTTCAATCCATTTTTCAATACATGGATTTATGCATATTGGGTTAGCGTGTCCTGTAATTGCGTTTCCTAAAGCGATACCGTGAGGTGCATCGGGATAAATGTGAAGTTCAAATGTCTTGCCTGCTTTTGCATAAGCTTCGGCAATAACCAATGCATTCTTTACAGGTACTGTGCCATCGTTTGAAGTGTGCATTACATACATGGGAACGGATTTTTCGTCTACATTGTTTTCAATACTTACCCTTGCAAGCTGTTCGGGTGTTGGCTCATCAGTGCCTAACAGATTGCAGAAAGATCCCGGATGGCTAAAGCTTGGGTCACCTGAAATAACAGGATAACCAAGCATCATACCGGCAGGCTTGTTGTAGCCGTATTCCATGTTTATTGCTTCATATATTTCCGGAATATGCCACATTGTACCAAGACTTGCGGCAAGGTGACCGCCTGCAGAAAAGCCTGTTACAAAAACTCTTTCGGGGTCAATGTTATATTCTTCGGCGTGGTCTTTTATATGCTTCATAGCCAGTGACGCTTCAATAAGCTGTCCCGGAAATGTCTTTTGTCTTGAAACGGAGTAGGAAAGCACAAAGGCATTGTAGCCGTATGGCATAAATGCCATAGCAATTGGTTCGCCTTCGCGATTTGAACAAATGTTGCGATAACCTCCTCCCGGAATTACAAGTATTGCATTTCTTGTAAAGTTTTCTGTTTTGTCTGCAACGTACACATCAAGAAATACGTTGTCGTACTTTTCGTCAAGCTGAATTCTCTTAAAAATCATTTTTTATTCTCCTTGTTTTTCGGCTTTTACCTTTGAGGGTAAAACACCGGCATATTTTTTAAATATTTTTGTAAAATATGAAATGTCGGAAAAGCCACACGCTTCCGAAACCTCGCTTATGCTGATTTTCCTGTTTAAAAGCATTTCTTTTGCATGTTCGATTTTCACACTGTTTATGTATGAATTTACGGTATATCCCGTAATCTCTTTAAAACATCTGCAAAAATAGTACTTGCTGTAGCCTACGTGGTTTGCAATATTATCCACAGATGGTTGTTTGTCAAAATGTTTCTTTATATAACTTATACCGCTTTTTACCATTTCTATATTTTTGTTTTTGGTATATTTACTTTTTGTGAACTGATATTTCCTGTAAAGTTCAGTAAGTATTTCTATAACCGTTGACGTAATTGCAGGCACGTAAAATTCTCTCTTATTTGCCAATTCGTCTTTTATTTTATGTATTTTTTCAAAAATCTCTTTGTCTTTTATTACATTACAAATGTGCTGTTCATCAATAAAAAAGCCAAGGTTTTTGCAAAACTCTTTGTCTATTATAAGGCAGTAATAAAGCGCATGTTTTGCCAGTGTCCTTGTGGAATGAAGTTCTTCGGAATTAACTATCACTATATCTCCTGCCGATGCAGTGAAAATATGTTCGTCAATTAAAATTTCGCCCTCACCCTCGTCGAAAAACAGTATTTCGATATTTTCGTGCCAATGAATATAATCAAAATTTTTTCTGACAGCACAATCATAATGAAAAATTATTGGAAGGTTTTCGGCATATATGTCATTGCTGTGTCTTTCATACCGTTTGTTCAAACACACACCTCCTTATAGCAACAAATTACCAAAAAAGAGCAAAAAACAACCTTTATTTATTGATTATATCATTATATAATACAAATGTAAATAAAAAAATGAAAAGAGGGATACTTATGTATAAATTTCCTATCGGCATATTGATGGAGTCATTGAGAGAGGATGACAAAACTGCTATTGCATCTGCTGCTGCAATGGGCGTTAAGGGCTTGCAGCTTTATGCTACAAAGGGAGACCATTCCCCCGAAGTAATGAGCAGTGCAAGAAGAAAAGAGCTTCTTGATATGATGAAGTCTAACGGACTTGTTTTTTCAGCTCTTTGCGGCGACCTTGGCGAAGGCTTCTGGAGACCTGAACGTAATCCTATACTGATTGAAAAATCAAAAAGAATTATAGATATGGCTCTGGAGCTTGAAACAAACATTGTTACAACACACATTGGTGTCGTACCTGCAGACCCGAACCATGACAGATATAAAATTATGCAGGAGGCTTGTTACGAACTTAGTAGGTATGCGGATTCATTGAATGCTCATTTTGCTATTGAAACGGGTCCAGAAACATCGTTGGTTTTAAAAAACTTCCTTGATTCTTTGGGTTCAACTGGTGTTGCAGTAAACCTTGACCCTGCAAACCTTGTAATGGTAACGGGAGATGACCCTGTACAGGCAGTATATAACCTTAAGGACTACATTGTTCATACACACGCAAAAGACGGTATTAAGCTTCTGGACGTTGATCCTGAAATTATTTACAGAGTTATTGAGGATGAAAGAAAAGTTAAGGACAGACCTTTCAAAGAAGTTCCTCTTGGAGAAGGTAAGGTTGATTTTGATAACTATCTAAAAGCTCTTGAAGATATTGGGTATAAGGGATATCTTACAATTGAACGTGAAGTTGGCGACAATCCTAAGCTTGACATTCAGAATGCAGTAAAATTTCTTGAAAATAAGTTGGAGGTACTATAATGAGTAAGAAGCTTAAAGTAGGTGTTATAGGTTGCGGAAGTATTTCCGCACAGCACCTTAACGGTTATGCAAATATAGATGGTGTTGAAATATATGCACTTTGTGACATTAATGAAAAAAATCTTAAAGACAGAGCTAAGCAATACGGTGTAGAAAAAACATATACAGACTACAATGAAATGTTAAAGCTTGAAGAGCTTGATGCAGTAAGTGTGTGTACCTGGAATGCGGCACACAAGGAATGTACTGTTGCGGCACTAAAGGCAGGCAAACACGTACTTTGTGAAAAGCCTACTGCAATGAACAAGGCGGAAGCTGAAGAAATGCAGAAAGTGGCTGAAGAATCGGGCAAAATTCTTATGATTGGTTTTGTAAGACGTCACGGCAACGACTGTGCTGTATTAAAAGACTTTATAGATGCAGGTGACCTTGGAGATATATACTATGCAAAGGCTACATACCTTCGCCGTAACGGTAACCCCGGCGGTTGGTTCGGCAATAAGGAGCTTTCAGGTGGAGGTCCTCTTATAGACCTTGGTGTTCACGTAATAGACCTTGTAAAATATCTTATGGGAAATCCAAAGCCTGTTTCTGTATACGGCGTTACATACCAGAAACTTTTTAACAGACCTGAAATAAAAACAAAAAAAGGTTATACTGCAAGAGGCGGTGACGTACAGCCATGTAATGTTGAAGACCTTGCTTCTGCACTTATACGCTTTGACAACGGTGCTACACTTTCAATTGAAGCAAGCTTCAGCCTGAATATCAAGAACGATGTTGGTTCAATAGAGCTTTTCGGTACAAAGGGTGGCTCTAAAATGGACCCAAGTCTGGAAATATTCACAGACCGTAACGGGTATCTTACAAATGTATCCTTTGATGCTCCTACTGCTTTGAGTTTTAGCGGTCTTTTCCAGAATGAAATTGACCATTTCGTTGCTTGCGTAAGAGGCGAAGCAGAAAACATTGCACCAATTGAAGACGGTGTGGACATTATGGCTATTTTAGATGCGGTTTACGAATCTGCACGCACAGGTCATGAAGTAATTTTGTAAGGAGAAGTATTATGAGAATATCGGCAAGTTCATATAGTTTTAACAGACTCTTACAGGAGGGTAAGGAAACACAGTTTTCCGTTATTTCAATCGCTAAAGAGCTTGGCTTTGATGATATGGAATTTGTGGATATACTTCCACCTGAGGGTGTTTCAAAAGAAGAATATGCACGTAAATTAAAGGGAGAATGTGAAAGACTCGGGATGGGTATTTCAAGCTATACCTTCGGTGCTGACCTTTTGAAGGAAACAGAAGAAGAACAGCGTGCTGAAATTGAACGTGTAAAAAAGCAGGTTGATATTGCAGAAATTTTAGGCGTAAAGGTTTTAAGACACGACGCAACCTTTAACAGCAGAGGATTAAGCTTTGATGCGGCGTTGCCGCAGCTTTCTGAAGCCTGCCGTGAAATTACGGAATATGCAGAAAAAAAAGGTATAAAAACTACTGTTGAAAACCACGGACATTTCTGTCAGGACAGCCTCCGTGTTGAAAAGCTTTACAACACAGTTAATCATCCTAATTTCGGATTGCTTTGTGATATGGGTAACTTCATTTGTGTAGATGAAGACCCTGCAATTGCAGTAAGTCGCGTTGCTCCATACGCTTTTTATGTTCATGCAAAGGATTTTCACTTAAAGTCCGGTGAAGGCACAGACCCCGGCGAAGGCTATGCAAAAACCAGAGGTGGAAATTATCGTCGTGGGGCTATTATCGGTCACGGTAATGTACCTGTAAAATCATGTCTTACAGCATTGAAGATGGCAAATTATACGGGCGGTATTGCAATAGAATTTGAAGGTATGGAGGATAATATTACTGCACTTAAAATTGGGTTGGTAAATTTAAAACGATACATAGAAGAAGTTGGAATGTAATTAAATGCCTTGTGTTTTGAATAAACTTCACTCCAAAGAGGCTGTCGCAAAAATATTTTTCTTTCGCGACAGCCTCTGTTTTTATGCATATTGACAAGAACGCCATATATAAAGTATAATTAAATTGAAAAATATCTCTTTTAAGGAGGAATATGTATGATTTGTAAGAATTGCGGTAATGTAATGGAGGAAAATGCGGTTTTTTGTAATAAATGCGGAAAGAGAATAGAGGCAGAAGAGGTTGTGGAAGCAGTTGAAGAATCAACTGTGGAAACTGTTGAAGATAGTGCGGCTGAAGCTGAAGATGTTGCTGTTGATGTAAGTGAAGAAAACACAGCAGAAGAATCTTCAGAAAGTGCCGAAACAGAGGAAAAGGCACCTGATGCTGTAAACGCAGAAGAAGTAAAGCCAAAGAAAAAAAGAAAATGGATTAAGTGGGCTGTTATAGGCGTTGTTGTGGCTTTGCTTGCAGGTGTTGTTGCCTTTGCACATTCTTATATAACAAACGGGTTCTGGAGAACAGTTTTATCTGAAGAAGCTTATTTTAAGCATGTTATCAAAAACAACATTTCCGAATATGCCGAGTCTATGGCGGAAGAATATGCACATGAAGCAGAAATATTCAAAAACGGCGAAACAGTACATTCGGACGTTAAGGTTGAAGTGGGACAGAAAGTAAAAGACCTTGTAAGCTATTACGGAGACGGCTTTAACATTGACTGGTTTGAAAGCATAGATATTTCCGCTGAAGGCGGCATTGTTGATGGTGACCTATATACATCTGCGGGCGTTAAACTTAACAATACAGATATTACAGGCTTAAATGTAGTGATTAAAGATGATGGTTCATATCTTGATTTACCCGGTCTTAGCGATGGGGCTATACGTATGGATCCTTATGATAATGATATGACTTTGGCAAAGCTTACGGCAGAATTGTATGAAATTGCACCTGACGAAAAGGTTTTAAAGGAACTTGTTGTACGTTATGTTATGCATATAGCTGACTGTGTGGAAGAAGTTTCTGAAGAAAACGAAACTGTTGAAGCAGGCGACGTAAGTGCAAAGTACCTTAAAATGACTGCCAAAATTGATGAAAATGTTACTGAAAATGCTATTATAAGCGTTCTTTCTGAAGCTAAAACAGATGCGGATATCAAAAAAATAATAGTTGATTATTGCAACACGAGTGCCGTTGATGAAGATGCAAATGCTGTATACAAGGAATTCCAGGACGGCATAGATGAATTGCTTTCTGAAATAGACATAAATGGTACACCATTTACATTTGACTACGTTATATGGGTAGATTCAAAGGGTAGTATAGTAGGTATGGGTATTGATTTTGAAGACGGTGAGCTTTATTACGTAAATGCACTAAATATATGGGAAAAGAAGCTTGGAACAAAATTAAAGTTAGGTGTTTCAGGCGGTACATCAATTGTATTTGAAGGAAGCGGTAAGCTTGAGTCCGACAAATTCAACGGCGACTATAACCTTAAGGTTATGGGTATGAGTATTCTGGATGTAAAGCTTAAAAACCTTGATTATTCCCTTATGAAGAATAATGTTTTAAACGGACAGCTTGAATTTGCACTTTCTTCAAAGACAAAGACTATGCTTGTACCGATGGCAGGCGATTTTGGAACATTGATTGCAGATGCAAAGATTGCAATTGATTTTAAGACTACTGAAAAATACAATGATAAAGTCGAAATTGCTGTTTTGTCAGGCTCGGATGAATTGCTTACAGTAACAGGCAATTCACAAATACAAAAGGCAAAGCTTCCTGATGTAAGCAACTATATAGATTACAGTGATTTCGGACGTATGGATTTGTGGGGAATGAATATATATACAAAACTTGTAGGTAAGCTGCAGGCGGCAGGAGTTCCTCTGTACTAATATAGTTAACTAAAGAGCACCGTTTTTACGGTGCTCTTAATGGAGATAGGGTATGAAAGTTGAAAATATCAGAAGAAAATACGGCAAAAAAACTGTTTTAAAGGGAGTATCTTTTAGTGCGGCTAAAGGAATGTGTATAGGCATATTAGGTGTTAACGGAAGTGGTAAGTCAACACTGCTTAACATTCTTGCAGGAATTCAAAAGTGTGACGAAGGGGATTTTTCCAATGAAGGTACAAGCTTAATTAAAAGTCAAAAAAACCGTTCCCGAATTGTTGGCTATGTCCCTCAGAGTACTCCGCTTTTGGAAGAACTCAGCGCAAAAGATAATTTAAGACTGTGGTACAATGCCGATGATATGGAAAAATCCTTGACTGACGGTGTTCTGGCTATGCTTGGGGTTAAGGATTTTTTAGATGTTCCCGTACGAAAAATGTCAGGCGGTATGAAAAAAAGACTTGCCATAGGCTGTGCTGTAGCACACAATCCGGAAATTTTGTTACTTGACGAACCAAGCGCCGCTTTGGATTTGGTGTGTAAGGAGCGTATTTCAAATTACCTTATTGATTTTAAGGCACAGGGTGGTATTGTTATTCTGGCAACACATGATATTCAGGAGCTTCCGCTTTGTGACAAGCTTTTTATTTTGAAGGATGGAGTTCTTGAAGACTACGAATATGACGGAAATGTTCACAGATTGGCAGGTCGTTTATAATAATGAAAAAAAGCATTTACTTCAAGTTGCAACTTAAAAGAGCTTTTAAGCATTACCCTTCGGTACTGCTTGTGAATTTTATTGCTATTTTGGGGATAGTTGCAATACTTGCTACACTTTTTTATGTTAATAACAACGGCGAAGATAAACAGCGTATAAATATCGGTATTGTGGGCAATCTTGCGGATAGTCATGTAGATGTCGCAGTTTATGCACTTGAAAATATGGATGAAGCCATTGGGTCTGTAAAATTTATTGAGCTTTCGGAGAAGGAAGCAAAGATGGCGCTTGAAAAGAGAGAAATTGTAGGTTATGTGCAAGTGCCCGGAGGATATTTTGAAGATATGGCTTATGGCGAAAATTCTGCCGCAACCTATGTTAGTGCCCAAAGTCCGGATGACCTTGGGAATATTATGGCAAATGAGCTGGCAATGATGCTTTCGTATATGGTGGTTGAAACCCAGAAGGGAATATACAGTGCTATAGAAATCGCCGAAGATAAAAATGCAACAAAGGATTTATATATAAAAATAGATGATCTTAATTTTGAATATATGAGGTTTGTGCTTAACAGACAGCAGATTTACGAAACAGAGTATCTGGGCGTAAAAGACAGGCTTACATACGGTGGATATTATGTTTGCGGAATATTTGTTTTTTTCCTTATGATGTGGGGGATTTCATGCAACCGTATACTTTCTTCAAAAAATTACGGGTTATACCGTTCTGTATATATACGGGGCATAAAGGGTTGCCGACAGGTGTTGGGAGAATATGCAGGTTATTTTATAATTACTTTCATAACATTTTTGTTTGTTTTTACAGTGGCAGGGGTTATTTTATCTATAAACGATTTTGGTATACGTGAATTTGCAGGTGCAGATATTTTTTACGGAGTCACACTTTCAATAAAAATGATTCCGGTTATTGCAATGTTTACGGCAATGCATTTTATGATTTATGAAATATTCAGCAACATTGTAAGCTGTGTATTGGTGCAGTTTGTTGTTGCGGCAGGACTTGGATATGTGTCAGGATGCTTTTACCCCAATACTTTTTTTCCAAAAGCTATGCAACAATTCACTTCGTATCTGCCTTCCGGTGCGGGCTTTTCCTATGCAGGAAAAATGCTTACCGGTGAAAATCCTTGGGCAGATTTCGCGGTAATTGCTGCATACATTGCTTTGTTTATTTTGACAAGCTGTGCGGTAAGAATATACAGGTTGAAGGGAGATGGTTGGCGATGAGATTTAAAAAGCTTTCCCTTTGGTATCTTATGCTTACAAAACGACTGTTTTGTAAATTCAGCTTTGTAATTTTGCTGTGCTGCATACCTATTATGATTTTGGTAACAAATTATGCAATGTCCGGCGAAAGCGGTGTTTTAACCGTAATGCTGTGCAGTGAGGACAAGGATTCAGGTGCAGAAGAAATAATAAACTCACTTTTAAATGAAGACAGTGTTATTCTGTTTAAATACAGCGACAATCCCCAAAGCGCCATTGATGAGGTAAAACAGCATAAAGCTGATGCTGTGTGGTGTTTTGAAGATGATTTTTCCCAAAAAATCACGGCTTATGCAACGCATAAGTCCACACAACCCATAGTCAAAGTGTATGAGCGTGAAGACAGCATACCGCTTCAGCTTTCTAAGGAAAAACTGTATGGTGCAATATACAGTAGTTTTTCTTACGAGGTTTATAAAAATTTTGTATATTCGGAATTGGTGGATGTAAATCAGTTATCGGAAAAAGAGCTTGAAGCCTATTTTAACGGTACAAAAACCAGAGACGACATTGTAGAGCTTGAAAAAAGAGAAGTCGCTTCAACAAATAAAAACGCCGGATACCTTTTAGCTCCGCTAAGGGGTATTATGGCATTGCTTGTTGTACTTTGCGGTCTTGCGGCGGCAATGTATTATTTGAAGGATAAAAGGGAAGGTAAATTCGACTGGATGCCTTACAGCAAGCGTATTATACCGGCATTTGCACAGTGCCTTGCGGCTGTGGTGCCTGCAGGTGTAGCAGTTTTGGCATCAATATACATAGGTGGCATTGCAAGAGATGTTATTTCGGAATTTATTTCTATGTTATTGTTTGTTACAGCAGTCAGCGGTTTTTGCCTTGTTATGTGTATAATTTTTAAATCTTCAGGCAAGCTTGCGGCATCAATCCCGGCGATGATAGTTATAATGCTGGCGTTTTCGCCTGTTTTCTTTAATCTTAATGTGTTAAAGCCACTAAGTCTTATGTTGCCTACTTATCATTATCTTATGGCGGTGTATTCGGGAGCTTACACAGAATTTTTGATATACATTGTTTGCGTATATGGTTTTGCACTTTTGCTAAACAGAATTTTGAACAGAAAATAAAGTTATAATAATGCTTAAATGTGGGGTTTTGAAATGAAAAAAATTTTACCTGCAGTCATTGCGACAGTACTGGTTTTATATGCAGGCTGTATGATTTTTTTGTTTGCAAATCTGAACAATTCTTCAAAAAAAGAGGAACCTGTTGAGATTACAGAAACTTTTACTCAACCTGAGTCTGTTGAGATTGTAAATTACGAAGAAGATCAAAGGGCACTTGAGGAGCAAATTAACGGCATTATTTCAGAAAAACCGGGCACGTGGTCGGTTTATGTAAAAAATCTTAAAAACGGTATGAGTATTGAAATGAATAACAGGGAATTTATTGCCGCAAGTGTAATAAAGCTTTATAATATGATAACTTTGTATGACGAAATAGAAAACGGAAATCTGGAAATGACCGATTCTATGATGAATAATTTAGAACAGATGATAACAGTAAGTTCAAATTCTGCATCAAATGCAATAGTCACAACAATTGGTAACGGCAGTTTTGACAGAGGCGCAAAAAAAGTAACAACCCTGGCGGAAAGTCTTGGATGTACAAATACATATGAACAGCATATGCTTTTTGATGACCACATACCGTCAAACGGAAGAAACAGAACATCTGTTGTGGATTGCGGAATTGTTTTGGAAAAAATTTACTTAAAACAGTGCGTTTCACCGGAATATGATGAAGAAATGCTTGGACTTTTGAAGCAACAGACAAAAGATTTTAAAATACCTGCAAATCTTCCCACCCATGTTATTGTGGCAAATAAAACAGGTGAAAATTCAAATGTAGAGGCAGATGTAGGCATAGTGTTTTCTCCTGAGTGTGATTATATAATCTGCATAAGTGTGGAAAAGTACGGAGAAAGAAAACCGAGAGATACAATTGCCGATGTTTCGCGGTGTGTATATGATTTCTTTAATAAAACTGAAATAACAGAAGAGTAAAAAAGATAGATGGAACCCATCTGTTGAAGTGCTTAATTTATGGAAAGATGTAACCGCTTTTCTGCGGAAAAGCGAATCCATTCAATCAAAGCATAAAAAAAGAACACCTTGCAGGTGTTCTTTTTTTATGGCGGAGAGAGAGGGATTCGAACCCTCGAAACGCTATCAACGTTTACACGAGTTCCAGTCGTGCGCCTTCGACCAGCTCAGCCATCTCTCCACGACTTTTATATTATAGCAAAAAGTTTATAAAAAATCAAGTAAAATTTTTATTTTATTGAAATTTGTGTTACTTTTTGTTACAATTAATATATACTTTAACAGAACGGAGTTTTTATATGGTAAACTTAGGTAACAGTTGGGATGCTCTTTTAAAGGATGAATTTGAAAAAGACTATTATTTGAATTTAAGACAATTTTTAAAGCAGGAATACAGCACACAGACCATTTTTCCAAAAATGGATAACATTTTCAATGCCCTTAAATATACGGCGTACGAAGATGTAAAGGCTGTTATTTTAGGTCAGGACCCATACCATGGGGATGGGCAGGCACATGGACTTTGCTTTTCTGTGCAAAAAGGTGTTGAACCGCCTCCGTCACTTAAAAATATGTTTAAGGAATTAAATTCCGACCTTGGAATTGAAACACCAAACCACGGCGAGCTTACAAAATGGGCAAAGCAAGGCGTTTTAATGCTTAACACCGTACTTACCGTACGAAAAGGTATGGCAAACAGCCACCGTGGCATGGGCTGGGAAACCTTTACGGACCGTGTTATTGAATTTTTGAATGTGCGTGAAAAACCGATTGTTTTCCTTTTGTGGGGCAGTCCTGCAAGGGCAAAGAAAAAGCTTATTACAAATCCTAAACACTTTATACTTGAAACGGTACATCCAAGTCCTCTCAGTGCATACAACGGCTTTTTCGGTTGCAGGCATTTTTCAAAGACAAATGAAATTTTAAAAAGTATCGGAAGTACGGAAATTGACTGGAGATTAGACTAATGGATTTCAGATTTGCAGATAAAAACGATTGCGAAAAAATTTTATATTTTATAAAACAGCTTGCTGAATATGAAAAAATGTCCGATGAAGTTGTAGCAACTGAAAAGTTGCTTGAAGAATGGATTTTTGAAAAGAAAAAGGCAGAGGTTATATTTGCTGTGGAAAATGAAAAAGAAGTTGGATTTGCTTTGTTTTTTCACAACTTCTCTACATTTCTGGGGCGTGCAGGTATTTACCTTGAAGACCTTTTTGTATTGCCTGAACATCGTGGCAAGGGCTACGGCAAAGGACTTTTAAAACAGCTTGCAAAAATTGCCGTTGAACGTGGCTGCGGTCGTCTTGAATGGTCGTGTCTTGACTGGAACAAGCCGAGTATTGACTTTTATCTTTCCCTTGGTGCCACACCAATGGATGAATGGACAGTATATCGCTTAACAGGTGATACACTTACTAAAATGGCTGAATAAAAAAATCATCCGGAAAATGTGCTTTTATGCGCATCTTTTCTTTTGTTACATAATTAACAAAAAAGTGTGACAAGTCACACATCAACTCCCGGTCTCCGCTGTCCGCTCCGGTCGTTGATAGGCGCTTGCCACCGGCAAGCATCAACCCTCAATCTTGAGGGGATTACGGTGCACTTTTGTGTAATATAGGAAATTACATACACCACATATGTAGTAATTTCCTATAAGATAAAAAAGTCCCGAGGAAGATGTGAATTTCAAATCTTCATCGGGACTTTTTGTATTTACTTTAATTATTGTTGGTTTGATGGGCGATGCTTTTCATTATATCAACATATTTTTTGTCAGGTGCCACAAAACTACCGTACAGATAATATGAATCTCCGTTGGTTTGTGGTACGCTGCAACCTATATTTGTTTCTTCAGGTGGCATATATGTGCTGTTTAATATACTTTTACCTGTGATAATTTCAAACCATATAGCGCTTGCCAAATATCTTGCAATAGGTGTAATGTGTCCACCGTCACGGTTTATTTTTATCATACCTGCATTCTTTTCTTCATCGGTCATAATACCATAGCCAAAGTTGTATTTCTGTCCCTTGTAAGCATCGCCTACTGCTACATAGGCATCGTATGAATATGTTGAACCAAATACTTTGATTCCATTGTCGTCAACGTAATCACGTGCAGTAGCAATTGCTTTACCCACATAACCCACTTCCACATCGTAGTCAAGGTTAAGTTTTTCTTTAATATCGGCGGCAAACTGATTGTTTTTGTCATACAAATATTTATCTACTTTATCCTGTACCTCTTCCGATGTCATAGTTGAATAACCCAATTCAACCGACCATATCTGATTAAGCATAAGTTTGGCTTCGGGAACAAGATTGTGTATGTATTCTGCAAGATTTAATCCATTAACCCACATTGTATCCGCAAGGCTGTCAACAGCTGTACCGGCATAATAGTTTTGCAAAATTATTATATCCCATTCGAAGTTCGGATTTGTAATTATGGACTTTAGGGATACATTTGTACCCACTGCCGCGCCGCCTAAGTCATTCACATAGAAAAGAAGAGCATCATTTTCTCGGTTTTCGTAGTGATAGGTTAAATTCTTTCCGCTTTGGTATGCAAGACATGTTCTTACATCAACATCAAATTCCTTTGCAATTTCCCTTGTGTAGAACAGAGTATCACGGGAATAGCTGTTACCTATAATAAGGACATCCAATGATTTTTTATAATCTAAAGTTATCGCTTCGGATATAGGCTTATAATCTGTATCCCAAAGGAAAATTTTAAGCTTTCCTTCAATATCTTTTGTTTCATATTCCATATTAAGATTTCCTGTTTCTGTTTCAGATATTGCCACATCTATAACACTACCTGATGTATTGTATTGTACAGCATAAATGTTTGCAGGTTTATTTGAATATGCATTTATCTTAAGCGTACCTTTTGAGAATGTATTGTCATCATTTATTGCAGTTCCGCCATAGGTAATGTTTCCGTGTATTTTGGAGGAAATTGTACAATATTGAAAAATGTCATTCTGGTTATTTGTTACCACAATATTTCCGTCACTTACAACATCGGCATCAGATAGTGTAGTTTGGTAAGTGTCGTCTTCATAAACCACCGGATTATCGGAAGGTTCTATTCCAAGCTCCGACTTGATTTGTGCAACAGTTTTATTTTGTGATATTTCGTAAGTTTCAGGCAATATAATAGTTGCCTCCTCAAAATCTTCTACCCCGGTTGCCGCCTGATAAACTTTTACATTATCAAGATAAACTACATCGCTGACTGTGGTGGGGGTATTGAAAGCGTAGCGATATTTTCCCTCAAGAGCAGTGGCGCTTTCCTTATAAAATTTGCCGTTAAGATAAACTTTCCATTTGGTAGTGTTTGGGTTATAAACCGCCTTTACCTTATTCCACTGATTAATTCTTAACTTGTCAATACCGTCGTTAGCGTTGAAGGTGGTAATGACAGAATTATTTTCTATTCTTACATCTGTCACATTTTCTGTTATAACAAAGCTGGTTTCGTATATTGTATCCATTGTTTTTGTGGTTAAATCTGTAACAATTGGTGCTTCACTTGAAGAATAACCATACCATACTCTTTCAGAAGCGGCCGTTGTATTTGTGGTCATTTTAAACACTTTGTCACCTGCCGGCTTTCCGAAAACACCGCCCGTTATTTCGTTGGAGCCATCATCACTTGTGATTCTGCCACCCTTACTAAGGTTGAATAAATCTGTTTCACTAAGATAAACTGTGGGATAAGATACTGTTGTTGTATAAATGTGTAAATCGTCAAAATAAAACCATACATCTTCATCTTTTTCAATTTCTGACTGTTCGGCAAATTCATCAGGAACAGTAGTTATGGCAACTACACGAAGATAGGGGGTTTTAAGTGTACTTGTTGACAAATTTTCTGAGGTTTTGTATAAAACGCCATTTACATAGGTGTACGATGTCTTTTTGTCTGCATCTATTACAACCTTTATGTCTGTCCACTTTGTTGTACTTAGGCCTGTAATGGTTACACCTGAAAGTCCCGGCCCGTTTATTTGCGTTTTTATAACGTGCTTGTTTGGCATAATCTTGAATTCGTAAACAATATCGGTACCAAACCAGTATTTTTTGGTTGTAGGGTCATATACCCATTTAAAGTTACTGTCTTCACCCATGTAATTTGCAAAACTTATTTCTGTACGGAAGTTATCCGATGCACTTGTTTTTACACGGCTGAATATCTGTATGGATTCGTCGGTATTTTCTTTCCCTCCGATTCCTGTTACGGCAACACCGTTAGTCAATCCATCATACTTTACAGGAATAAAGCTGAAGCCACAGTCCTTGTAACTTGCAAGGTTTGTTACTTTTGCAATTGTTACATTATCCGCAGGGGTTTCCGTTGCAGAAAACATTGCAAATGCAGTGGGTTTAAATAAAGTTAAAATCATTGTTAATATTATGGATTTTTTCAAAATATTCTTCACTCAAAATCCTCCTTACACAATAAAAATTCAAGTTTATTCTATTCTCATTCATAATTTAATTATACATTACAAAATAGTTTTTTATATGTATATTCCTGCTACAAATTAGCACATTTCTGCTACAAATTAATACATTACTAACTTCAATAGTTTCTAAATTATGTTATAAGCCGATATCAGGATTAATAAAAAAGTGTTTTAAAAACACATCAACCCCCTGGTCTCCGCTGTCCGCGACCGTCGGCTGATAGGCGCTTGCCACCGGCAAGCATCAACCCCAATCTTGGGGGATTAAGGTGCACTTTTGTGTAATATAGGAAATTACAACATAAAAGTAGTAATTTCCTATAAGATAAAAAAGTCTATGGGAAAGGGAGCCTTGATACACATATTTTCTTTTGTTATCGGATGTGTAAATTCCATTTGAGAACAGTGAAGGAGTGTTCTTGTATCTCCTTCCCTGCCATAGATGTAATCACCGTAAAGAGGATGTCCCATATGTGCCATATGCACCCTTAACTGATGTGTTCTGCCTGTTTTTGGGCATAGCTTTACCAATGTGCAACCATTTTCACTTTTAACAGGAAAACATTCCGTTTTTGCATACTGACCGTCAGGGGAAACTATTCTTTTTATTCCCCTTTCAGTTTCTTTTTTTATATTTGCCTCTATTGTGCCGTCATTTTCCAAAATACCGCAGCATATTGCCATGTAGGTTTTTTTAATTTCCTTGTTTCTTATCTGTCTGTTGAGTATTTCTGCAGAATATCTGTTTTTGGCAACAAGTACAACTCCCGTTGTATCCTTATCAAGCCGGTTTACTGCACGAAATACAAATGTGTCACCAAGATAACCGCACACAAGGTTTGCCAATGTATCATCAACGTGATGTTTTGTGGGGTGTGTAGGCATATTTGCAGGCTTGTTCAGGACGAGGATATCCTCATCTTCAAATAAAATATCCAGCTTTCCTTTTGTAGGTAAAATGTCACTTTTTTCTGTTTCGGGTATTGTTATTTTAACAATGTCATCTGTTTTAAGCTCTTTTCTTACAGTGCATTTTTCACCGTTTACAAATATGAAGTCACCTTTTTTAAGGTCTGCAACTAATTTATCTGAAAGCTCAAGTGTGTTGAACAGCAGATGTTTTAAGGTTTTATTATTAAGTTGTTCTGTAGCTTTAAATTCTAATATTTTCATATAACAATTGTAGCAGGTCTTTACTTTTTTGTCAAAATATGATATATTTATGCAGAGGTGATTTTAATGATTAAAGGTGTAGTATTTGACCTTGACCATACATTGTATGACAGATACGGAACAATAGAAGAAGGGGCACCTATTATATACGAAAAATTTCAAAAACGTCTTGCGCCCGGACTTGGTATAGAAGATGTTGCTGTTACAATGATATATGCCGATAAAAATTACAACCATTTCGGTTGGGGTAAAATTTGTGATTATCTTAATGAAAGTGGTTTTTTTACCGAACCTATAACATTAGAAGAATATACTGAAATTATGCTTTATGTATTTTCACAGGTTGCCGTTTCCTATGATTCTGTTTACGATATGTTTGACAAATTAAGAGATATGGGTTTAAAGATAGGACTTATAACAAACGGCAAACAGGAAGTACAGAACAAAAAAATAAAGTTGCTTGGTTTGGAAAGAGCTTTTGATGAAATTATAATCTGCTCAACTCCCGAAATGAGAAAACCAAACACATTGCCGTTTGAAATTATGTCACAAAAGCTTGGTATTGCACCAAATGAGCTTATGTATGTAGGTGACCACCCGAAAAATGATGTAGATGCATCACGCCGTACAGGCTATACACCTGTGTGGGTACGCACAGTAGGAAAATGGCTTTTGGATGATATTGAAAAATGTGAATATCAGGTTGATACGGTTGCGGAAATTATTGATATTGTAAAAAGACTAAATAATTAAGAAAATTACAGAGGATAGTTTTTGAAAGCTATCCTTTTTCTATTATTCGGATGCAACCTTATTTTACATTACCGCAAGTTGCTGCCGTAATAATAAAAAAAGAATAGTATTTGTTTGTTTTTAAATAAGCAAATACTATTCTTTTTCAAATTTAATAATATCTTCAATTTCACAATCCAGAACATAACAAAGAGCATCAAGGGTTTTAGTGCTGATAGCTTCACCTTTTTTGATTCGATGGAGTGTGTTTGCTGAAAATCCCTGTTTGAAAATTAAATTATATTCTGTTATTCCTTTTTTGAATAATGTGTTATAAAAAGGCTTGTAACTAATCATTTTAATCACCAATTTGATTTTATCATACTTAAAGTATTGACTATACTTAATAAATTGAGTATAATGAATATAAATAATTTTTTGGAGGATTAAAATATGAAAAAAATCATAAGTGTTTTTAGTATTATTGCCATTTTACTAACATCATCATTTGCGGTAAGTGCATCAGTACAATGTGAACAAGTGCATTATCCAATGTACTTCAATGGTACATTGATACCGGAAGGAGATAAACCTATACTTTCTCTAAATTGGAATACTTATGTTCCATTGCGAAAAGTTTGTGAAGGGACAGGACTAACTGTTGATTGGAATGATCAAAAACAAGAAATATATGTGGAAAATACTGCGGCACTTGCTGCAAAGGATTATGCTTATCTTGCGGAAATATATAGTAATACAATCCGCATTGGTCAGCTTGCACTTGCCTTTCACGACAAATTTTTACAAGCTTTGAATGCATATCAAAGTAATCAAAGTGAATTAGCTAAAACTAAAGCAGAAGAAATGTTTTTGAATCATGAGTTAATTGAGGTGGAAATTGAAACAATAAAAATATTAATAAGTAGATTAAACGGCTATTATGACGGTACAACCGTCACGAAAGTTACATATGATAACATTGAAAATCTTATGAAGCATAATCTTATTTTATCTTTATTATGTTATGAATTAATTGATGCTTTTAATGCGTATCTTGAAGGTAAAATAACTTTAACAGGCTTGTTAGACGCATCTGCGGAATTTCTTGATAGTGTAAAATACGCATTTAGCTTAAAAGAGAGTGGTAACGATGGAATTGGTTATTTGTATTCAATTGGAAGATATAGTACCTACTATAAATATAATGAGTTTCAAGCTATGAAACCTATGTTGTTAGGAAAATAAGAAACCGGAGTGTGAAATTCACACTCCGGTTTGCAATTAGTTTTGTTTCCTTACTATTTTATATTCATCCCCATCCCTGAAATATGGGCAGTCTTTTAGAGTATTTGTCATAAATCTTGACATTTCATCCTCGTCAAGACTAACGTCGCATATGTAACATTCATATTCTTCGTCATAATAGTAATTTGCACAGTATTCACAGCATTTGTTAGACATTACAAAACTTCTCCTTCTGCATTGAAAAGAGGAAGAGGTTCAAGGAATATAATATCGTCACGTTTTGCGGCATCGCCTTCTGCAAGAATCGCCATTTTACCCACAATGTTTCCGCCTGCCTTTATAACAAGCTCTTCAATAGCCGCAAGTGATTCACCTGTGCTTATAACATCGTCTACTATAAGTACACGTTTGCCCTTCATAAGGTCAACCTCTTTTTTTCCTATGCAAAGAGTTTGTGTATGTGCTGTTGTAATGGAATCTACATCTGTTTTGATAAGCTCTTCCATATAAATTTTAGGACCTTTTCTTGCAATTACATAATCATTTTGTCCTGTCTGGCGTGCCATTTCGTATATAAGCGGAATACTTTTGCATTCTGCGGTAATCATAATGTCATATTCAGGTGCTCTTTTAAGAAGCTCTGCCGCACAAGCCTTTGTTATTTCAACATCGCCGAATAAAATAAATGCGGCAATCTGTAATTTGTCGTTTACGGGGAATAGCGGCAAATCTCTTTTTAAACCTGCAATTTCCATAGTGTACGCTTTTTTCATAAAATCAAGTCCTTTCAAAATTACTTAATAAATTTCTGATAGTATTCAACGGCCATTTTGTCGCAACGCTCGTTTTCGGGATGTCCTGCGTGACCCTTTACCCAGTTGTATTCCATTTCGTGAGTAGTGGTAAGCTGTAACAATCTTTCCCAAAGGTCGGGATTTAATGCCGCATCCTTTTTGTTACGCATCCAGCCGTTTTGCTTCCACTTTTCTGCCCAGCCTAATGATAGGGCATCTATTACATATTTGGAGTCGCTTGTTAACACAACGTGGCATGGCTCATTAAGTGCTTCCAGACCCTTTATAACACCTAAAAGTTCCATACGGTTGTTGGTGGTATTTTCGTCACCGCCGCATATTTCCTTTTCATACTTGCCGTATTTTAATATAGCACCGTAACCGCCGGGACCGGGGTTGCCGCTACATGCGCCATCTGTGTACAGATATACTGTTTTCAAGCTGTTCACCTCCCAATATCTTGTGCCATTTTAAGTATAGCAGAAAAAAATACTCTTTACAAGTATTTTATTTTGTTGTAAAATAATAATATTGAAATAATATACGAAAGGTAGTTTTTTAAATATATGAAGAAACAGTATGACGATAGTTCCATATCATCATTAAAAGGTGCCGACAGAGTTCGACTTCGTCCCGGTGTTATATTTGGCTCTGACGGTCTGGACGGTTGTTGCCATTCTATGTTTGAAATTCTTTCAAACTCCATAGACGAAGCCCGTGAAGGTTACGGTAACCTTATAGATGTTACGCTGTTTAACGACAACAGTATACAGATAGAGGACCACGGACGAGGCATTCCTCTGGGATATAACAAAAAGGAAGAAAAGTTTAACTGGGAGCTTGTATTCTGTGAACTTTATGCAGGCGGTAAGTACGACAACAATT
The DNA here is from genome assembly GCA_045541135.1 of Clostridia bacterium. Lineage (GTDB taxonomy): Bacteria > Bacillota > Clostridia > Monoglobales > Firm-18 > CAZNKU01. The sequence continues at coordinate 5,662 of JAZQIO010000027.1, read as the reverse complement.
CCGGTGACAACTATGAATATTCACTTGGTCTTAACGGACTTGGTGCCTGTGCCACACAGTATTCATCGGAATATATGGATGTAGAAGTACGCCGTGACGGTCAGGTGCACAAGCTTCATTTTGAAAAAGGTGAAAACATCGGTGGCTTACAGTCTGAACCTACACGCTTTAAGGCTACGGGAACAAAAATCAAATGGCGTCCCGACCTTGATGTATTTACAGATATTGCAATTCCTGCAGACTATTTTATAAATGTTCTTAAAAAGCAGGCAGTTGTAAATTCCGGACTTAAGTTTGTATTTCATAATCAGAATGAAGACGGCACATTTACTGACCACGAATTTGTTTACGAAAACGGTATTGTAGACTATGTAAATGAGCTTGCAGGTGAAAAATCACTTACAACACCAATGTTTTTTGAAACAGAGCGTAAAGGACGTGACCGTGAAGATAAGCCGGAATATAAGGTTAAGCTTTCGGTATCATTCTGCTTCAGTAACGAGTCTAATGTTATAGAATATTACCACAACTCAAGCTTTCTGGAACATGGCGGCTCTCCCGACAAGGCTGTAAAGAGTGCTTTTGTTGCTGTAATAGACCAGTATATAAAGCAGACGGATAAGTATAAAAAGAATGAAACAAAAATAAAATTTGAAGATGTTGCAGATTGCCTGTGCCTTGTAAGTAACTCATTCTCAACAGTTACAAGCTACGAAAACCAGACTAAAAAGTCTATCACAAACAAGTTTATTCAGGAAGCAATGACAGACTTTTTAAGAGAAAATCTTAACATTTATTTTATTGAAAATAAAGTGGATGCGGAAAAGATAGTAGACCAGGTGCTTATAAATAAGCGTAGCCGTGAAAATGCTGAAAAAACAAGAATAAATGTTAAAAAGATGCTTACGGGCAACACAGACGTGCTTACAAAGGTGCCAAAGTTTGTAGACTGCCGTTCCAAGGATATTACAAAGCGAGAGGTTTATATAGTGGAGGGTGACTCTGCTTTAACAAGCTGTAAGCTTGGCCGTGACAGTGAATTTCAGGCTATTATTCCTGTCCGAGGTAAAATCCTTAACTGTTTAAAGGCGGATTATGAAAAGATTTTCAAAAGTGAAATTATAACAGATCTTTTGAAAGTTCTGGGCTGTGGTGTTGAGGCAAATTCCAAACACAACAAGGACTTTAACACATTCGAGCTTGAAAATCTGCGTTGGAGCAAGGTTATAATCTGTACCGATGCCGATGTTGACGGCTTCCAGATTCGTACACTTATCCTTACAATGCTTTACAGACTTGTGCCTACTTTAATTGAAAAAGGCTATGTTTACATTGCAGAATCACCGCTTTTTGAAATTAATTATAAGGATAAAAAAGAGGAAAAGACAGAATTTGCATATTCCGAAACGGAAAAGAACGAAATTTTAGAGCGTATCGGTGATGCAAAATATTCAATTCAGCGAAGCAAGGGCCTTGGTGAAAACCAGCCGGATATGATGTGGCTTACAACTATGTGCCCGGAAACAAGACGGTTAATACGCGTAATGCCCGACGATGCCGCACTTGCACAGGCAAAATTTGAACTTCTTTTGGGCGATGACCTTGCAGGACGTAAAGAACATATCGCCAAAAACGGAGGAAAATATCTTGAAATGATAGATGTTTCTTAATAAAAACCCTGTTTTGCATATGCAAAACAGGGTTTTTGAATTTATCAGCAACAGTCGTTATCGCAGCCGCATCCGCTTGAAATGCCTGTGTTACCGCAACCGTTGTTGCAGAAAATAAGCAAGAAAAGAATGATGAACCACAAAATTGTGTCATTGCCGCCAAAAAGACCGCAACCGCTGTTGTTGCTGCTGTAGCAGCAGTTATTACCAAACAAACTCATTATAAAGTCCTCCTTAATTTTAATTACAGTACATATTATGTTTGGTAAATTTTTTGTGTTACTGTTGTGATTTTTGCAAAAAAGTAGTATTATATAAGCACACGAGAGTTGAACCACGCATGGTTTTAAAATGACAATTTGTGTTAATAATGCGTAAAATTCCTTGAAAATACGTCAACGCCTTTCGAGGACGACAAATTGAAAGTGTGCAAATTTATAAATTTAAGGCATACGGAGTTCGACTCTCGTGTGCTTTAAGGAGGTGATGAATTGAAGCTAAGTATACCCTATTACGTTAAAAAAGTTATGAATACTTTAAATGAAAACGGCTTTGAAGCCTTTGTGGTAGGCGGTGCGGTGCGTGATGCAATGCTTGGGCAAAGTCCCGACGACTGGGATGTTACCACAAACGCTATGGCAGAGCAGACAAAACAATGCTTTGACCGTCACTTTGACACAGGCATAAAGCATGGTACAATAACTGTGCTTATGGACAAAAAACCTGTAGAGGTAACCACCTATCGTATTGACGGAGAATACAAGGACAACCGCAGACCTGAAAGTGTTGCTTTTACAGCAGATATTAAAGAAGATTTAAAACGTCGTGATTTTACCATAAATGCAATGGCATATAATGACGAGGTTGGTCTTGTGGATTTGTATGGCGGTGCAGAGGATTTGAAAGACAAAATTATCCGCTGTGTGGGTGATGCAGATACCCGTTTTAATGAGGATGCACTTCGTATTATGCGTGCAATACGTTTTGCCGCAAGGCTTGGCTTTGACATAGAAGAAAAAACCTTTGAATCAGTTAAGAAAAACAGATATTTACTTAAAAATATAAGTGTTGAAAGAATACAGGTTGAACTTGTGAAAATGCTTGAAACAAGTGATGATTTGCATTTGCTTTTCAAAAGCGGGGTGGCAGAGGTTATATTGCCCGAGGTAAGCTTTGATGACATCAGGTTAAATGTACCTTGTGAAAAGGAATTAAAGCTTGCCGCACTGCTTTGCAATGTTGATGATTCACGGAATATTTTTAACCGCTTGAAATTTGATAATGCAACAAAATACAATGTGCTTAAAATTATTGAATGTTCACGGGAAAGTATTGAAAAAACAGATTACGGGGTAAAAAAACTGCTTAATGCCTATGGCGAAAATATAGTTGAAAAGGCTTTGGTTTTGCTTGAAGCATACGGCACGGATATTGTACAGATTAAGGATATTTTGGAAAGAGCAAAAAATGAACCATACACGGTAAATCACCTTGCTATAACCGGAAATGACATTATAAGCCTTGGTATAAGGGGCAAGGAAATAGGCATGGTAATGAATGAGCTTTTGCAAATAGTAATGAAAAATCCGGGCATGAACAACAAGGAAACACTTACGGATTTGGTTTTGGAAATAAAATAGTGTTGCAATGGCCCTTAAATTGTGGTAAAATAAATAGTTGGAAAGGGTGTGAGCTTATGAATCAGCTTGCGATTTTTTGGATTATAGCTGCAGTTGTTTTTGCAATTATAGAACTTGTAACCAATCCGCTTATCTGCATTTGGTTTTGCGGAGGAGCCTTGGTGGCAGCCGTAGTAAGCTTGTTTGTGGATTCCATATGGATTTCTGCATCGGTTTTCGTAGTGGTTTCTGCGTTGCTTCTGGTATTTACACGCCCTGTAGTAAATAAAAAATTATCACCCAAAAAAGTAGCAACAAATGCAGACAGAATTATTGGCAAAAAAGGAATTGTAATTCAAAAGATTGACCCTGTTGAAAACAAGGGACAAATTAAAGTAGAAGGCCAGGTATGGTCTGCAAAATGTGAAGAGTATGTTGATGAGGGCACAGAGGTTAAAGTAGCATCAATAGAAGGTGTTAAGGCTGTTGTAAATAAATAATAAAGGAGGTTTATTATGGGAATATTTATTGTTTTGTTGGCACTTGTTATTATTTTGATGATTTCAAGCATTCGCATTGTTCCACAGGCACATGCATATGTAATTGAAAGACTTGGTGCGTACCATAAAACATGGAGCGTAGGACTTAACGTCAAAATACCGTTTATAGACAAAGTTGGTAATAAGGTGACTTTAAAGGAACAGGTTGTGGATTTTAAACCTCAGCCGGTTATTACAAAGGATAATGTTACTATGCAGATAGATACTGTTGTGTATTTTCAGATTACTGACCCGAAGCTTTATACCTACGGTGTGGATTATCCTATGAGTGCTATTGAAAATCTTACTGCAACAACATTGCGTAATATTGTAGGTGATCTTGAACTTGACCAGACACTTACATCACGCGATACTGTTAACACAACTATGCGTTCCATTCTTGACGAGGCAACTGATCCATGGGGAATTAAAATAAACCGTGTTGAGCTTAAAAATATTTTGCCGCCAAGAGAAATTCAGGACGCCATGGAAAAACAGATGAAGGCAGAACGCGAAAGACGTGAAGCCATACTTCGTGCAGAGGGTGAAAAACGCTCGGCAATTCTTGTCGCGGAAGGTCAGAAAGAAGCACAGATTTTGAATGCACAGGCTGATAAACAAGCGGCTATTTTGCTTGCGGAAGCTAAAAAGGAAGCACAGATTAAAGAGGCAGAAGGTCAGGCAGAGGCTATTTTAAAGGTGCAGGAAGCTACTGCAGAAGGTATCCGCAGAATTAATGAAAGCAATCCGCAAAATGGCGTATTGACTATAAAAGCGCTTGAAGCACTTGAAAAAGTTGCAGACGGCAAATCAACAAAAATTATAATTCCTTCAGAAATTCAGGGCATAGCAGGCCTTGCAACAAGTCTTAAGGAATTTGTAAAAGAAGACTAAATGAAAAGGAAGTAAAAAAATGTCAGGACATAGTAAATGGGCAACAATTAAAAGAAAAAAAGGTGCAAATGATGCACAAAGAGGTAAAATTTTTACAAAATTGGGAAGAGAGCTTGCGGTAGCTGTTAAAACAGGCGGCAGTCCCGACCCTTCAATAAACTCAAGACTTAAGGATGTTATTGCAAAGTGTAAGTCAAACAATATGCCTAACGATACAATTATGAGAAGTATCAAGAAGGCTTCCGGTGAAGGCAATGCAAATACTTATGAAGAAAACATCTACGAAGGCTACGGTCCTAACGGTGTTGCCGTTATAGTAGAAACTTTGACAGATAACAAAAACAGAACAGCCGCAGATATGCGTCACTATTTCGATAAATTCGGCGGAAACCTCGGTACAAGCGGTTGCGTAATGTTTATGTTCGATAAAAAGGGTATTATTCTCATTGAAAACGACGGCTCATTGGATGAAGAACAGGTTATGATGGATGCTTTGGAAGCAGGAGCAGATGACGTAGAGTTCAACGAAGACGGCTTTGAAATTACAACAGATCCTAACAATGTTTCAAATGTCAGTGAAGCTTTGGAAGGTATGGGTTATGCTATTGCACAGGCTGAAGCACAGTATGTACCGCAGACTGAAACTGCACTTTCCGATGAACACGATATTTTAATGATGAACAAGCTTATCGAACATTTAGAAGATAGTGATGACGTACAGAATGTATGGCATAACTGGGAAAATCCTACAGATGAATAATTAATCAAACACCTTTACGGTTTAAAATCCGTAAAGGTGTTTTTTTGTATAATGAAAACCACACGCTAAGCGTGTGGTTCCAAAGAGGCTTTTGCCGATGAGTAAAAAAATAAGCTCCTATGGTATAATGCAAGAGGTCTGCCAACCACAAGCATTAAAGACATAGGAGGTCAATATGAA
>JAZQIO010000026.1:0-16816 GCA_045541135.1 Clostridia bacterium | reverse complement strand
GTCAGTAAATTCAGCTTTACCCTGCATAGCCAAAACCTTTGTGATAGCTGCTGTAAGAGTTGTCTTACCATGGTCAACGTGACCGATTGTACCGATATTAACGTGCGGTTTAGTTCTTTCGTATTTAGCTTTTGCCATTTTTAAATTCCTCCCTTTATTTAAAAAATAACTATTAAATTTATTATACTAAATATTTTTCAATATTGCAAGCATAAAATTAATTTTTAGCTTTTGAATTAATAATTTCGTCCTGAATGTTCTTTGGAACTTCGTCATAGTGGCTTGGCTGCATTGTATACTGACCACGGCCCTGAGTTCTTGAACGAAGGTCTGTTGCATAACCGAACATCTTTTCAAGTGGAACGAAAGATGAAATAGCGATAGCACCGTTACGTGTTTCCTGACCCTGAATCTGACCACGACGTGAGCTCAAATCACCCATTACGTCGCCAAGATATTCATCAGGAACAACGATGTCAACCTGCATGATAGGTTCTTTCAATACAGGATCTGCCTTACGGCAAGCATCCTTGAAAGCCATAGATGCAGCAATCTTAAATGCCATTTCAAAAGAGTCGACTTCGTGGTATGAACCGTCAACAAGAGATACTTTAAAGTCTACAACATTGTAGCCTGCAAGTACACCTGTAAGAGCAGCGCTCTGGATACCTGCATCAACAGCCGGAATGTATTCCTTAGGAATAGCACCGCCGACAATCTTGTTTTCGAATACATAACCTGCACCCGGTTCAAGTGGTTCAACTTCAATAACAACATGACCGTACTGACCCTTACCACCAGACTGACGAGCATATTTATGGTCAACCTTAACAGGCTTTCTGATAGCTTCTCTGTAAGAAACCTGAGGAGCACCTACGTTAGCTTCAACCTTAAATTCTCTCTGCAAACGGTCAACAATGATTTCAAGGTGAAGTTCACCCATACCTGCGATGATTGTCTGACCTGTTTCTTCGTCTGTATATGTCTTGAAAGTTGGATCTTCTTCTGCAAGTTTTGCAAGAGCAATACCCATCTTTTCCTGACCTGCTTTAGTTTTTGGTTCGATAGCTACTGAAATAACCGGTTCAGGGAATTCCATTGATTCAAGAATAATTGGATGATTTTCATCACAAAGAGTATCACCTGTTGTAGTACTTTTAATACCTACGCAGGCAGCGATATCACCTGAGTAAACAATATCGATATCTTCTCTGTGGTTAGCATGCATCTGCAAAATTCTACCGATTCTTTCTTTATTATCCTTTGTTGAGTTGTAAACATATGAACCGCTTGTCAAAGTACCTGAATATACTCTGAAGAAGCAAAGCTTACCAACAAATGGGTCTGTAGCAATTTTAAATGCAAGAGCACTGAAAGGCTCTTCATCGGAAGCGTGACGGCAGTCAGCTTCTTCAGTATTAGGGTTAACACCCTCAATAGCAGGAATATCAAGTGGAGAAGGCATATAGTCAATAACTGCGTCAAGAAGCTTCTGTACACCTCTGTTACGGTAAGCAGTACCGCAAAGTACAGGAGTGATTGCAAGGCTTATTGTAGCAGCACGAAGACCTTTTTTAAGTTCTTCGATTGTAAGCTCTTCACCTTCTAAATATTTCATCATAAGTTCTTCATCGTTTTCAGCAATAGCTTCAACCAATTCAGAACGGTATGATTCTGCTTTATCAAGCATATCAGCAGGAACATCTGTAATTGTGATGTCCATACCCTTATCATCGTTATAGATGTAAGCTTTCATTTCAAGAAGGTCTATAAGACCTTTGAAATCATCTTCAGCACCGATAGGCAACTGAATCGGAATAGCATTACATTTCAAACGATCTTTCATCATATCAACTACGTTGTAGAAGTCAGCACCCATAATATCCATTTTGTTTACGAATGCCATACGTGGTACTTTGTAGTTATCAGCCTGACGCCAAACAGTTTCAGACTGTGGTTCAACACCGCCCTTAGCACAGAATACTGTAACGGAACCGTCAAGTACACGAAGTGAACGTTCAACTTCAACTGTGAAGTCAACGTGTCCGGGGGTATCGATAATATTAATTCTGTGATTCAACCAACGGCAAGTTGTAGCAGCTGATGTGATAGTAATACCACGTTCCTGCTCCTGAACCATCCAGTCCATAGTAGCTGTACCGTCATGTGTATCACCGATTTTATGGTTAATACCTGTATAATATAGGATACGCTCAGTTGTTGTTGTCTTACCGGCATCAATATGAGCCATGATACCTATATTTCTGGTTTTTTCAAGAGAAAACTCTCTACCCATGTATCTTCCTCCTTCCTCATCTTATGGAGTTAAAATTTTTGTAAAAGGAATATATAAAATATTCCAAGTAATTACCAACGGTAATGAGCAAAAGCCTTATTAGCTTCAGCCATTTTATGAGTATCTTCACGCTTCTTAACTGCGCCACCCATGCCGTTTATAGCGTCCATGATTTCTGCAGCAAGACGTTCACTCATAGTTCTTTCGTTTCTGGCACGAGAATATGTTGTCAACCAACGTAGTCCCAATGTCTGACGTCTTTCAGGACGAACCTCCATAGGAACCTGATAGTTAGCACCACCTACACGGCGAGCTTTAACTTCAAGTAATGGCATAATGTTGTTCAAAGCTTCTTCAAAAGCCTCAACAGGGTCTTTTGATGTCTTTTCCTTTACGATATCGAATGCGTCGTAAACGATTTTCTGAGCAACACCTTTCTTACCATCAAGCATAATATTGTTGATTAGACGAGTAACTACCTTATTTCCGTATAGTGGATCAGGCAATACATCTCTCTTTGGAACAAAACCTCTTCTTGGCACTTTCCTTCCCTCCTTCATAAATAAATGAAATCACTGGTACTCGCAAAATAAATTGCGTCAGCGCGCATTTCAGGATATATATATTAAATATACCACGGTGAAAACGCACCATTTTTGTGATTTGTTTCGTACACCATGGTACGAGATTTTCGTTAAAAAACTTACTTACCTTCCTTAGGTCTCTTAGCACCGTACAAGCTACGGCTCTGACGACGTGCAGCAACACCTGCAGCATCCAAGGTACCACGAATAATATGGTATCTAACACCGGGAAGGTCCTTAACTCTACCGCCACGAATCATAACAACGCTGTGTTCCTGGATGTTATGACCAACGCCAGGGATGTAAGCAGAAACCTCGATACCATTTGTAAGACGAACTCTGGCAATTTTACGAAGAGCTGAGTTAGGCTTTTTAGGTGTCATAGTTTTAACTACTGTACATACGCCTCTCTTTTGTGGAGAACTCTGGTTTGTAGCTTTCTTTCTCAAAGAGTTAAAACCCTTTTGTAGAGCAGGAGCTGTTGACTTCTTAACTGAAGTTTCACGGCCTGTTCTTACAAGCTGATTAAATGTTGGCAATTACTTTCACCTCCTGTATATAGTTTAAAACATATAATGAACCCATGACAGTACCTAACCGCCACAGGACATTAACCGATTATTGCAGCAACCGCTGCCGAAACGTCTATTTTGCAGGCGTTTCCAAGCTGTTTCATAGAATCGACAAACTCAATTTCAACACTGTTTGCCTTGCATAAATCCACTATTTTTACATAAATATCAGGTGAAACATCCTCTGCCAGAAACACTTTTTTTGCAGTGCCTTCTTCAACAGAACGACGAACTTGTTTAAGTCCTACCACCTTTTTAGAATCCTTTAGTTCATCAAGCATAATTCCACAGCCTCCAATATATTAACACAATATGTCAAATATGTCAATAGTTTTTTGTTATTTTTGCATATTGTATCTGCCATTTTATTTCCATTTTAGATTGTACCACAAAAATCCCATAATGTGAAGAATAAAATTTATTAAAATTCAAGTTCATCTCTGAAAAAACCACGTGTATCGGCAAATCTGCCACATTTATCAACAACAGATACCCGTACAAATTTTGCGCGGTCGTCAATTTCAAAATCTGCTGATGTAATTGTTCCTCCAACCTCGGCATATTTTCTTTTCGGCATCTTATTGCCGGTAAAGACCGTAATTTGCTCAACCTCCGAACATTCTATATGAATTTTATTGCCTGTCATGGAAACCTCTTTAAATTCAGGCCCCATAGATGAATACATTTCACCGGTTTCCATTGCTTCAATAATTGAATCGTATGTAAATTCTTTTGGCATAATCATTGTAAAACCGCCAAATGAGTCATAATCCAATGAATTCTCAGGGGTTTTATTGTGATTATCGTCTGTGCTGTGGCAGAATATTCTTTTACCGTTTAAAAGCATTTTGTCGTAGAGAGCGGCGTTATATTCAAGTCGCCCTAAAAGATAACTGCCGTAATTGCACATTTCCATACTGAAGAAGCCTTCATATTTCATTATGTCCTCTTCCGACTCCATTGACCACCACGGATGATTGTATGCGGCAATATAACCGTTATCCGTAGCAGTCTTTATAAGCTCATTTACATATTCCACACTGTATTCACGTGTTTTTTGCGAGCCAATCTTCACAAGACTGTCCTTTTGCTCCTGTGTCATATACTTACAGTATTTGGGATTATAGCAAACAATAGCTTCATTTTCAGGGTCACGTGCAAAAAGATTTATATGTATTTCCTTGGAATACACATCGTATATACAGTTAGGGTCAGGTCTTACATAGGTTTCGTAGCCTGTTATAGCAATAAATTCGGAATCAGTCAAATACGAATGACTCTTTGGTGTTTCGTGGTCAGTAATGGAAAGAATGGAATAACCGTGTCCTTTATACATTTCCTTAAGCTCCTCCGGAGTCTTTCTTCCATCCGAAAAAATACTGTGGCAATGCAAATTTGCTTTGTATTGCTTTTTTAATGGTGATATCAAATACATAAAAGTTCCTCCCGTTATTTTCAAATTACAATAAGCCATAAGGCAAAACAATACTGTTTCCTATTTTGAAAAGATAATCTCTGCTTTTAAGAAGCTTTACAATATCCGCGGAAGTTTTAAGTTCTTTTTTGCTGAGAACTGCCACCATACCCTGATGATTTTCATGGTGGAAATCGGTTCCTGCCGTAACAAGAAAATTATGTTCTGCTGCATGCTTTGCCGAAAAGGCCACACGGGAATTATGTCCCGGATGCATATTAAAGCTTTCTATACCATCTAAAAGTGCAGGGTCAACACCTTCCATTCCGTTTCTGAAAGGATGTGCCTGAATTAAAAGTCTGTCTTCGCTCCTGAACCATTTTGAAAATTCCTCAAGTCCCTTTTCAATATAATCATAGGCCTTAGTTATAACTTCTTCATCAACGCCGAAAAGCAAATAGTCGTTGCTGTTTTCCGTAAAACGGATTTCGCACCCTGTTATAACATTAATGCCGTATTTTTCACCTGCTTCAACAGCATTCTTTAAATCTTCAAAATAAAGCTTAAGGGCGGTTTCTTTTTCACCGAAATTTCTCATACCCGAGTGAAAGTGATTGCAAATTACAATGCTGTCATAGCCTATATCCGCATACCTTTTAACAACCTCTTCCGGTGTAAAATCACTGCAGGAGCTTGCAGGATTTGTATGTGCGTGAAACTCTGTTTTAAAATTATATCCTTCTAACATTTTTACACTTCCATTCATATTATCTGCAAATTACTTATTGTAAATCGAAACAAGATACTTTCCAACAGTAACAGAAAACTTTAATGCTTCGGGCAAAAGTTCATCAGGAAATCTTCTTAAGTATTTAATAATTTCAAAAGTCAAATCACCTTCATATTTCACCTTTTTAAGAGCAGTCATAATTCCTTCCCAGTTCAATTCTCCCATGTAAGGCAAAACGTGTCTGTCATCAAGATAGTCATTATCCTGCACATGCAATGACTTTAAAATATTGGGATTCATAGCTTCAATAAATTTTTCGGGTTCATAACCTGTGAGTGCCGCATGTCCGATATCCACACAGGCTACAATCCATGGGGAGTTAATTCTTTCGACTATTCTGTTTAATTCCTCGGGACTTCCAAGCTTGCCTGTTATACAATTTCTTTTCGCATCTCTGCTAAACAAATTTTCTACTGCAACACATATTCCGAATTTTTCACAATACGGAATAAAGCTTTTATAATACTCTATATTATACTCTTCAAAATCAACATCTTCGGGAACATTCAGTGAATGTACTATTATATTTTTTGCACCAAGAATTGATGCAGATTCCAAAGCATGTGTCATCCAAAGATATTTAGGTTCGGAAACATTGGTTTCCATACCATATTTAAAGGTAAATGGTGCATGTGCCTGATTACAGCATATGCCAACTTCATCAAGATGCTTTCTTAAATTTTCAGCATATTCCCTGTAGCCGTCACCTAAAATTTCTTCACATTCTTTAGCATAATAATACGAATAATCTATTGCGTCAAAGCCTGCCTCCTTTGCCATCTCCACAGCCTTAAAGTCACCAAACCGCTCTGCAAGTGTATATAATTCTACTGATATTTTCATAATTTAAGTCTCCTTTTAATTTAAATATAAGTTTCGTTCTTTAATTAATTTCATCTATATAATTAAATATTTATATAAAGACTGTATAATCTAGATGCCAGTCTTTTGGGCGATAATACAACTGAAAGATTTGGCTACCTCACAGCTGCACAGCTACTTCGGTACAGGTGAATTGAATTTGCCTTATAGCTGACAAATTCAGATAAATTCATCTTTTATGAGTGATTACATATTCACCGGAACAAACTACCTTTGATGAAGCACCATCATCAAAGACGTAGCCTTTTTCCAAATAAGCTGTTGCCTTTACTGCCTCAGGAATTTGCAGAGTAAGTATTACACAGTCACCTTTTTTCTTCCATGAAGAAACAATTTTACCTGACGGTGCTGTATAATAACCCTCAGCATTATTAAGTGCAGTTACAAAAGATGGCTTGATATCAACTCTTGTAATGTCATTCCCCTGAGGATTAAACTGTATTCCTGCAAGACTCTTGATAAACCATGCACTGATATCACCCCAAAAATGATGATTCATAGAATCCATTCTGTCATCATTATAAAAACGTTCCCACAGTGTTGTTGCACCTTTTTCGAGCCAATTTCCATAAGATGGGTAGTCAGGTCTTGTTATCATCTTATACGCAAGGTCACTATAACCGTATTGTGAAAGAACGTGGAAAATAACTCTGCCGCCGAGAACACCAACATCCATATGGTCATCAGCATCATAAATCATTTCACACAAACGCTGAAATGCCATTGGAGATTCTTCCTTTGTGAACACTTTATAATATATACACATAGCTTGGCTTGTCTGGCAATTTCCATCAGCAGTCATAGTGCTAAAATCAATTAAGTTATTACGTATTGCTACCTTAAAGTTAGTTGCAATTTTTTTTGCATAATCTCGCTCAGAAATCATTCCTACTGCATCAAACATAAACGACATTTTATTCGCAATATCCATAGACATAATTGAATCGGTAAGAATTAAAGGTGCTTTGGGGGTTATTCCGCCTATATGACACCAATCACCAAGACCTATATGTATCAAACCGTCCTCATCCGTTTGCGTTGTAAGATAATGCAAATACGCCATAAAAGCCTGGACAGATTCTTTTATCATATCGGTTTCCCCACGATAAACATATACATAATACGGAAGATAGGCAAGCACACAATCCCATGCCGGACCATTTCCCCAGCTAAATCCCCAACCGCCTGTTGGTATAATTCCCGGAAGAGCTCCTTCTTCATTTTGCGCTTTGCAAATATTTCTAAGCCACTCTCTGTAACTTACCTCAGGATTAAAATTCAGAAGCATATGCTCACAAGAAAGCGCAGCATCTGCAGTCCAGCCATTTTTTTCTCTATGCGGACAGTCTGTCGGGAAATAGTGAAAATTAGATATATCACTTCTGCGTGTAATTTCCTGCAGTTTATTAGCAACCTCATCTGAACAGGTAAATCCGCCTCGTGATTTTAAGTCAGAATGCAGAACAATATATGTCAATAAATCAAAAGTTGCCTGTTCTGTCGTAATACCACTTACCTTAACATAACGAAAACCATGATATGTAAAAGTCGGTGTATAAGTTTCTTCGTCTTCGCCCTTACAAATATAAGTATCCTTATGAACGATTTCCTTATCTCTTTCCCAATACTCTCTTACAAACCAGATATTATCTAAAAACAGTTTTTCGTCTTTTAGCATCTCTCCATGCTGTAATTCGACTTTCTGACCTTTTGTTCCTTTTATATTCAGGCGGCATACACCGGCATTGTTCTGTCCGAAATCATAAATATAACTGTCTCCGTCTTTGATAATTTCAACCGGTTTCAGTTCAGTTTCTTTAACAATAGGCTCTGACGTACACAAACGAAGTTCACCCTTCGGAGGTGTTGTTTCAAGTGCATTATTCCACGCAGAATCGTCAAAGCCTTTTTGATTCCATCCGGAAATCTCAAAATTAGCATCGTAGTATTCACCAAACCGATAATCATCGCTTCTTATTGGAGATTCTGTAACTTTGAAAGAAGTATCGCTTTCTATAACAATCTTCTTACCTTCTGCACTTTTATAAGTCAATGTAAGCGCTACCATAGGTGCACTTCTAAATTCTGCTTTATCAAAATCCCATATATGACCACCGGGATTATTTTGAAAACCGTTACCAAGTATAATTCCGATAACATTTTCTCCCTCATCAACCGGAATATCATATTCGTCACAATAAATATAATGATCAGTATTTGAAATATAAGGAGCCAAAAACCCTTTGGTATACCTTTTACCATTTATGTATAGTTCGTAAAAACCGCAAACAGCAATTACAACCTTTGCAATCGTTTTGACATCAGAAACAAAGCTTTTTCTGATATACGGTGCAGGCACATTTTTTTCAAATGTATTGTATTCGGTTGTAGCTTTAATAAATTTATTTACACACTTTATAGTGCTCATCTCCTATTTAAAATATTTAAAAATTCGACTATGTTTGTAATCTTTTATATGCTCGTATCAAATCAAGAGCAAATGAAATCCGAAACAAACTGTATAGTTGCACAAACACCCAAGGCAAGTGCGCTTTCATCAATATCAAATTTTGCATTATGGTGCTCTGCACCGCTTCCCAGTTCTTTGTTTTTCACTCCCACAAATGCAAATACTCCCGGCAATATCTTTTGGTATTTCCCAAAGGATTCCGATGCCATCCACACCGGTTGAAGCACACGTGCTCCCGGCAGAATTTTGTCCACTGCTTTTTCCGCAACAGCCGAAAGCTTTGCATCGTTAACAACGGGCTTAAACTCATCACTGCCCGGTTTATGTATATACTCAGCTGTACAGCCGTATAGGTTGCAAGCCGCATCAACTGCTGATATTATGCGGTTGGATATTAAATCATACACCTGCTTTGAACAGCAACGGAATGTACCTTTAATAATACAATCGTCGGGAATGATATTCCATTTTTCTCCGCCCTGAATACTTGTAACCGCCAGTGTAGCCACTTCATTTTCAGGAACATTTTGTGGTATAATCTTTTGCAGTTCACAGGCAATTTCCGCCACAGCATTCAAAGGATTTATAGCCAGGTGTGGTGTTGACCCATGTCCGCCTTTTCCCTTTATTTTTATTTCAAAGCGTCCCGATGTTGCCATTCTTTCGCCTTGTTGTACAGAAATTTTTCCACATTCCATAAAGCTGCACAAATGCATTCCCCAAATTGCATCGGGTTTTATTTCTTTAAGGACTTCCACAAAAGCGTCTGATGTATCGTACTTTGCTCCTTTTTCCTCACCTGATTCAAAAAAGAAAATGAATTTCCCGCACAAATCCGCCTTACATTCCACTAAAATACGGGCTATAGTTAAAAGCATTGCGGCATGTCCGTCGTGTCCGCAGGCGTGACACACTCCCCAATTTTTTGAAACAGCAGATTTCTTTTGCTTAAGGTTATATTCATCCTCATGAATTGCCAGAGCATCCATATCTGCCCTGAATGCAAGGGTTTTTCCCGGTTTTTCCGTATCAAGTACGTAATATGCCGAAACAGGCTCACGCACCCATACAGGACTTAACCCGATTTTTGCCATTTCCGAAACAATATATTTTGCAGTTTCAAATTCCATACAGGAAAGCTCTGCGTTTATGTGAAACCTTCTTCTTTCCTCAATTAATTTAGGCTCTGCCTTTTTTACCATTTCAATTATCTTTTCGCTTTGCAACATATTACTGCTCCTTATGTATTTTACTAAATTCAGTTGTAAAGATTGCATAAACGTCCATTGGTTAATAAGCGTCAACCGGTTACATTTATCTTTTTTACACCCTTATACTGTGATATGAGCCAATAAAAATATATTTTTGAGCATAAGGCAACATATTACTAATATGATTAAACCTGTCATAGCTCCATGTATGAAGACCAACTAACAGCGGACGTTTTTCGTTGCTCTCTGATTTATAAAATAATGCTGGTTGCATTGATGAATCCAATGTTGATTTTCCCAAAATTTCTCTTTGCTCCATTTTATCTATCCCTTTTCTTCATATTCTTTAAATTTCTTCTTATTATGAAAAGGAGTTTTCAGCAATCTGTTTACACGATTTTCAAGTCTGGTACTCATGAATTCAGGATACTTTCTACATCCTGAATCATCAATAATCTTATTTGTCCCAAACCCAAGAGCCAATATTTGCATTCCAATTGTATAGGGTAAATATTTTTTGGATTGAAACAGGTAACCATTCAACTTCGCATGCGGATCCATATAATCCTCTATATACGAAAATATAATTTCATCATCACCTACATCACTATCATTTTCTTTTAATTTAAAGGCTGTTCCGTAGGCAATCATACAAAAAACATTCTTAGCTGCATATAACGGACAACGAAACATCGTGTCAAAAACAGCAAAAGAAGCGAACGATTCTGCATTCCAGTCATCTTCAGAATAGTGGTAATTATAATATGCAAAACCACTGTTCAAAAATTTATCTATAATATCTTCTCGTCCCTGTTCATCACTTTCATTCATGTATAACTGAAGCAAAAATTCAATTACTTCCTCATGGACTATGTCTTCATTTATTATAATCGCTGAATCTGCCTTATTGCTTAATGATGTAAGTTTTGATTCTACAGGAATAACCTCATTATCACAACGCGGACATATAACAACAGTACATGTATTTTGATTTTTTGTTTTATCCAAAAATTTTTCTGCCTGCACAATATTTTCCTGATCGGCTGTATCGATTGCTACTATTACCAAAGAGTTACACACTGATTTGTCAGTTTCTTCAAACACAACACCGTTAAGTCCCATGCTTTTTTCGTTTTTCAACGCCTGTATACCAGAATCTCCAAACCCCACTAATAAGACTTCTTCACTCTCTTTTCTTGCCACAATAGCATAAATTTGACTACATACTTCTTTTTCGTATTCCATCTATACCACCTTCTTAATTCTTTAAATAATCTACAACATGATTAACAAAATCTTCTTTTTTCATTCTCTCGGGATGCCCAACTCTTATGCACCTAACAACATCGTCACCAAGCATACCATCAAATGTCCAACTGCTCATTTGCTTTTTTCCAATAGGCACATGTTTTGTTTCTGAATTCTTTATGATATCAAATAGTTTCTCAATTTGTGCATCATATCCTTTTGTATAAAAGACAATATGTTTTGGATTTAACATTTCGATTTCTTCCCTTAAAATGCACAGGCAAAAATTCCTCATAGAGTCAGTCGTTGTATCAATCGTATCAGAACTGTTGCATTTTACCATATTGGTAAATGCAATTTTCTCCCAGGCATCCCCACCATAAAGGCTATTTGCAATAGCTTTTGTATAATCCCAATATGCCCAGCCTGCATTTTGATACAGTTCATCAGCTCTCCTTGTAGCGTCCATAAAATCTCCATATTTTTCTCCGGGAGTTCCTCTGGCGACTTTGCCTACAAATAGTATTTTATACTCACTATCATAATACTCATCTCCAACCTGCCAAATTGAAACAGGAAGCGATAAATCAGTATTTTGACTTCTACATTTTTGGCAAGTGTCTGATTTACCTATATTGATTTTATCATAGATGTCAAAAATTTGTTTTTCAAATTTATTCATTTAAATATATCTCTATCTCCTTTATAGCCTTACATACTATTTCACTAATTGTATGAATAGCAACATCTATTTCTGTGTCACTAAAGGCAAAAACATTTTCATAACCATATCCACCTTCAATTTTGACGCCTGAGTATGAAAGTGGCGATGTTTCAAACAGATTATAGAAATCAGTTTCTGTAGATGGTTTTCTGTAATAAATAGATAGTCTCAAAATAGTCTTTTTTGTTGTGTAATCGGTTTTTAATGAATAATCCATATCAAAACTTACACCATTTTTTCCATTTAGTTGAACAAATCCCCATGTATCTGATATTTTTCTATAACTCTTATTCTTTCTTGGCTGCCACACTACAAAATCAAACCCGGTCATTTCTTTGATTTTAGCATTAACGGCTTTAACAACATCCTTATTCTTATAACGATATTCCCAATCTAAATCATTTGAAATTTGGGAATTATCTGTAGCATTAACCGAAGTAACGGTTGAAAATGAAAGAATTTCTTTTAAATTTTCAATCTCTTCTTCAGATATTTCTGCGTCATCGTCAAGTTGCAACACTGCATTGAATTTTTTCATATATGCAGATATTCTGGCAATTTCACCCTCGTCTGTTATCCCCAAGCTTTCTTTAAGTTCATCATTAGATAAAATATCTCCTGTTAACTCTACGAGCATTTCTCCATCTAAAGTGTTTCGATTCACAACAATGTATTCGTAGAGTTCATCAAATTCCATCTGCATACATATTGTTGCAAACAGTAGTTTTCTTACATTATCACGATTTTTGTTGGAAAATGTACTCTGTAGAATTATATCAATCAAAAGATATGTATTAAAAAGTCTTTTCATACTTCTTGGATTACAACCAATAGAAAGACTTATCAAATCCACATAATCTTTTACATCAATGCTATCAGTTTTCATATTCATTTTTGAAAGTTGGTCAGTAACATACTTACAAATATCATACTGTGCTACAGGCATTTTAAATGGTAACTGAATAATTTTGTCAAAAAAGCTTTTCCCTTTTTGTTCTCCAACCATATCTCCAAATTTTTGCTTTATGCCCTGTGTTACAACCTCATAATCAACAGCCAACACATATACACAGTTCTCACAGTCTAAAAATACCTTTAAAACCTCAAGAAGTTCTACTGCCTTTGATGGTTGAAGCCTGTCCAAATCATCCACAAAAATTACTACCCTGTCTTTTTGTGTCTTTTTTAGTTTATCATTAACAGCTTCTTGAAATTTGTTTTTTAAATTTTTGATTTCTTCTGCAAAATCTAAATTTCCTCCCTCAAGAGCACCGGTAACTTTATCTGCAGCAATACCACCAGCAACCATTTCCGTAAGAATTCCCGCTGCAGTTTTAGCTGCACCACTTAAAAAGCCTACAACTTTCTTAACCTTTTCCTGTGAATAATCAAGTTCGGACAAAAGAGCGCAAAGCATAGATACTGTAAGTTCGTTCTGCATTTGAAATTGAGAGAATTGCCAGGTGTTAAACCATATAGGATGTACCCTGTCTGATATTTTCTCTTTTATCATATTCATCATGCTTGTTTTTCCGCTTCCCCAATCGCCCTGAATGGAAATCGTCATAGGAGAATCACAATTAACTATAAAACTACACAACCCATCTACATACATCCCTATACCAAAGGTATCATTTTCTATTTTTTCAACAGGTTTATCAGTGTTTCCAAACATAATTTACACCTCGTTTGTATAATTTTTAATTCTTTCTGCAAAGTCTTTAGCTATTAAATAATTTGAACATTGAAGTTCAACATTTAATCCTTGCGGAGAAGTAATTATAATTTTGCCATATTGACATACCGGTAACTGATAGTTATTGCTATACCTTCTATCCCTACTACCGTTTTTGTTTACATACTTCCATGTATATCCAAGGATAGCAGCATCTTTAGGTACTCGTTGATATTCTACAAATTCAACTGCCCTTACTGATATTTGAACATCGGAATACGAAATCGCTCCGGCTTTTGTCTTTTTTGCAATAATCAACTTATCGGGAAGAATGAACAACGTTTCCCTCTTGAGTTTTAAAGTTATAATATCTAAATTTGACTCTATGTAAAAAGGGGGGCGTTTTCTAATTTTAATGCCTTCTCTAGTTACAGTTCTCCCAGATCCGGCATTGGTTTTTCTATTCATATTAAATCGCTGTGCTATTATCTGCCACAATTTACGGCAATCATTTAAACTAAGCCATGTATTTAAAAGGTCGTTATATTCAATTTCGCTTTCGTCATCAAAATGGTAATCAAGTTCAATGTCGCCTATCGTCCTTAGAAGGACCTTGCCTATCAATCCAATAGCAGGCAGAATTAAAAATTCGTGAATTACTACACCTACAACAATAAACCACAAAAGAACGGTACAAAACATATTCCATCTAAGAATGCTTGTTATACGATTTATTATATCTGTGTGCTCAACAGGTTGAAAATTTTCAATATCTGCACTTAAAATATCTAATGCTGGCTCTACCGAAGCTATTGTCTGAGCATTCTTTTTTCTTGGATCATATTCTTCTACATACGAAATTCCTGTTCCATATAGACTGTATGTTTTTCTGATTCTTCCAGTGGATGTTTGAGTGATTCGAAAACCTCTCGTCCCCCAACTATATCCAACACCGGACTTACTTATATTGATTCTGAATCCATGACCCAGACCTATACTTTTCCTAAATCTTAATCCCATATTAATTCCTTTCATATTTTAGCATCATTTAACGCTTTTTACATCATTCGACACAATTCGACTTTTGTCAAATCAGGAGAACAGTGAATAATAAGAACCATCACCCAACACAAAATCACAGATTTCTGTTGGCTACCCGAGAACCTTGATACTCGCAAGCTCGTATTAGGACCTACTATTTTTTCCTTAATTTTTCACTGGATTTTTTCTGAACAAAGTTCTTTAGAACCCGCGAGAATACTGGATTTTCTCGCACCCGGCTACCAGGAGTAAAAATGCTTGCTTGCAAGGGCATTTTTACGACGCCGTCAATATTGCAAAATGTACGAAGTACATTAGCGACTTTAGTCGCAAAGACTTGCTTTGCAAGGCTTGTTGCATATATTATAATATATTATAATATATTATAATATATGTAAATATTATAAATCGGCAAACTAATCTTTTAAATTGTATGGACTTGACACGAGTAAAATGTAATGAGATTATGCATTGTGTTCCTATATGTTATCTATCTCGCTTTCTTCAATATCTTTCAATGTGATTCCGTCTTTGTTTCTCCACTCTGTTCTGCCGTTCGCATTTCTTCCCATAACAATAGCCGCAGCTAAAGAGGGGCTGGTAAAAACATAATCTTTTACGAAAGTTTCACTCTCAACTGTACCACTTTCAATCAACTTATTTCTAAGTTTAATTAAATATTCTGACATACTAGGTGTAGTGGAAGTCGCAATTTTAGAATTTCTTAATACTGCAAAGCCATCCGATGTGACAAACCCTAATGCTTCTGCGCCACGAGCTGCTTTTATATGAAAAATTTCTTTTTCATCATTTAATCCATCTTCTGCATTTGCTGTAAGAACATCAAAAGATTTATATCCCAATGTATTAACTAATAATCTAGCATTTTCAATAAATTCGTCAAGCATAGCAACATCGTATTCAGAAATAGAGGGACAGGTTGGTATTGTACTATTTATAACATCTGTTCTATTTGCATCTTTTGCCAATTGATAAAATTTATTTTCAAGGAACTTTACATGTGCTTTGTTCAATAAATTGTCTTTGCTGATTACCGCAATACAATCATTCCAATACTCATTATCTTTTAAGTGTTGCTTTAATCGTGTAACAATTCTTTCTGCCTCACCAATATAAATCGTATCATTTCCATCTGTACTCTTACCAAACAAGAAATACACGCCGGTATTATCTGCATCCTCTCTCTGCGCAAATTCCGAAATATCCCCACGAGAAATCTTGTATACTCTTCCGTTCCAATTTGAAAGTTCACACATAATTCTCCCATTTGGATTACCCTCGAATATGTACATTTGAATTGTTTTATCAAAGTTTTTCATTTGTATACCCCTCTTTTCAGTATTATCAATACTTTTAAACATAACTTGTATTAATATGTCCTAATATGTATTCCATCAAAAAGATAGTCAGGAATTCCCACTATCTTGCTTTTAGGATGATTTGCTAGCAACAATCTAATATTCCGTACCGCTCTATATGTTTTTTCCATAAACTTATTTTGCTCATCCCACAAAGTTTTGTCATATTCATTTTGGTATATCTTATGTGCTGGTGTTTGTCTTTCACGTATAAGATCCCTTAACGGCATTCCAATGTCTTTTTTTATATATGCTAGTCTAACATTCTTCTCAAACCATTCTATCAATAAAGTCAAACTACCTTTATTCTCATTTTTTTCATTTTTTCTTTCTACAGCAAAAATGCTTGGAGCTGGTGTTGTAAATGTTTTCACATTTAAGTTGCCGGTTATCATTTTTTCTAATGTTATAATGAAATCATAATATCTCTTTTTTGTTGGCAACAAAAGTGTGTGAAAGTTATTTGGTCTTTCATTTTGTAAACGAGCATCTGATGGAAATTCATTCAAAAACATTTTAGGAATACCCAT
>JAZQIO010000025.1:0-37321 GCA_045541135.1 Clostridia bacterium | reverse complement strand
CTCATTTGTACATCGTTCTCACGCTATTCACTTTTCAAGGTTCAGTTTTTTGCAGGAACTATAGTATATCATACTATTTCTGCCTTGTCAACACTTTTTTTCTCTCGCCCGTGCGACTTTTATATATTATCACATCTTTTTTCCTTTGTCAACACTTTTTTGTAATTTTTTTCAAGTTTTTTCGACAAAGTTTTTATTGCGACAACGTTGTATATTTTAACATCGGGTCAAAGGAATGTCAAGGCTTTTTTTGCAAATAATTTCCTTTTAATACTTTTGCCCAAAAAAGAAAGCTTTATACATTTTTTATTGAACAAATTTACCTTAATATCTTGCCTAAAGAAAGAGCGTGCAATGAAACATTGCACGCCCAATGTAAAACAAAAATTAATAACCAACTTTTTCCCAGCACTCAAATGGAGCAGCAAGCTCTTCACTGATGTAAACCTGAGTCTTCTTTGTCTGAAGCATTGAGCTTGGAAGATAAGGAGTGATAGGACCATGTGTGCATAGACGCCTGGTCATTCTCTGCCATGAAGAGAATGTACCGCAAGTTGCAAGAGCATGAACTTCAATTCTTTCCTTTGCACGCATTACGTCCAAAGGTCCGATTGTTGCTGCACAAGGTGGAACATTAGCGATATCACCTGACTGACCGAATGTACCGTTTAGTGAGTTCTGCATAATTGTCATAGGATGAAGCTTAACAATCTGTGCAGGCTGGTTTAACCATTCTTCAATATCACCGCTGCCTATAAATTCAGGAATTGGGTCAACGAATGCCATATGACCTGCCCAACCCGGAGATGTAGATGCAATATCAGCACCTGTACCTTCTGTAATATCATCGATTATCTTAGAATAATCCTTAATGTTTGCATTTGTAGGGAAATGAACGTTTTCCATAGGCATACGAAGTTTTTCGTCAATCTGATAGTACAGATATTTAATCATAGAATGTGCAAAACCTGCTTCGTATGTAATAGGAGCGATGTTGCCGTTTTCATCTGCCCATTCATCCTCTGCTACAAGGTGAACCTTGCTACAGTCAATACCAAAGTAGTTGATAAGCTGTGCAAGCGGAATGTAAGTATCCGGTTCAGGATTACCAAGAATCATTGTAAAGCTTTTGCCTGCTTCAGATGCAGCTCTTAAACGTTCGAAAAGTGTTGCAATAAGAACAGGATGAGGATTCATCATAACTTTTACGTTAAATTCCGGATGCCACCAGTCCTCTCTCTTTTCAAGATCTTTACCACTAAGGCTACGAACGTAATCGCAAACCTTTTTGTCCTTAAAAGGAACAAACTCATGTGGCTGAAAATCAAATTTTGTTGATGGATCAGTAATAAAGTTGCTCATTTTAAAATTTCTCCTTTTATAATAGTATTTTTAACATTAAACCATTGATCAACAATGATTAAGTTTCCAAGGTTACCTTTTCTGATCTGACCGATTTCCGGAATATTCAGAAGTCTTGATGGATTAAGAGATGCAAACTTAAACACATCGCAAATCGAGCTTCCGGTGTGCACCATCATATTTCTGCAGGCGATATCAAGAGTAAGCTTAGAACCTGCAATGTCACCGCCCCAGTCAAAGTTAATATCGAAAGCATCTTCAAGACCGGGAATCGGAGGTCCGTCTGCTACAAAAGCATCGGATATAAGTATAATTTTATCATTACCCTTTATTTTTTTAACAAGGCGAAGCATATAGGGATGAACATGAACACCCATAGAATCGCAAATAAGCTCTGCATAAATTCCGTCATTATAATTTACGGTTTCATCAACACAAACACCGCGTACTTCGGGATAATTTTCCAGAGTGCCTGTTGCATTTGTGTGGTGTGTACCAAGCTTAAGACCGTAAGGCATAAGTGACTCAATTTGTTCAGGAGTAGCTTCGCTGTGTGCAACGGAAAAGACTATTTCGGGAATAGCTTTCTTTACATCCTTTACAAAATCAAGTATACCCTCTCTTTCAGGAGCAACACACCAAATTTTTGCAAAATCCTTTGTTGCTTCAACAACTTCTTCATAATCAGACCTTACAACTGCATCCTTCCAGACATTTTTTTCTTTATCACATCCGAAATCAGGATTAAGATAAGGACCTTCCATATATAAGCCAAGGATGTTTTTACCTTTACCCTGAGCTATTGCATCTTTAATTTTAGCAACTGCATCAAGATGCTCCTGTTTATTCATACTGTAAAAAAGAGCAGGCAAAACAGAAGTAACACCGTGGTCTATAAGAGTTTTAGAGCACTTAACGGGGTCTTCATGAAAATATGTATCACCATCCGCATGAGTATGAATATCTATAAGACCCGGTCCCACAAAATTATTCTTTGCATCGATAATTTGAGCACCCTCGGGAATTTTGATGTTTTTTCCGAAGTCCGAAATTTTTTCGTTATCAACAAGAATAGTCCCGTTTGGAATGTAGTGGTCCGGCATTACAATTGTCGCATTTATAATAGCAAGCATTTTCTCATCTCCACATATTTTCTTTGATTTTATTATATATTTAAATGGTCATATTGTCAATATTTTCACCAACGAAACTTTTTCGAAATTTATAATTGGTTTTATTGACATAAAATACTGCAGGATGTATAATTAAAACATAAAAAACATTGGTGATGTTTATAAAAACTACAACAAGTTCAATATATTCCCGATAAAAATTACAAGGAGCAAAAATATGAATCTTGCAAAACTTGCCCAGTTGGCAAATGTATCTGTATCCACAGTTTCAAAGGCTTTTTCGGACAGCCCCGAAATAAGCAAACAGACAAGGGAAATAATATTTAATGTTGCAAAGGAACACGGTTGCTTTGACAAATATTACAAGCCTGTTTATTCAAAAAAAGTAATAGCAGTCATATGTCCCGAAATGCTTGGCATACATTACACACAAATGGCAACCTTTCTTTCGGAAAAAATTTCCTTGCGAAACGGAACAATGGTTCTTTCCGTTGACGGATTTTCAGACGAAAAAAATCAGGAGCTTATAGATTACTACACAAAATTCTGCAAGGCTGACGGTATAATTGTTATAGAGCCTTCTGCAATTATTAAAAACAATACGGATATTCCGATGGTGCAGATTGGTACAGATAACGAAGCAAAAAATGTTGACTGTGTAAATGTTGTTATAAATGAAGCAATGGACAGTGCGTTTTCTTATCTGCTGAATAAAAATTATAAGAAGATAGGCTTTATAGGCGAAAAATATGCTCAGCCGGAATATGAATATTTTAATTCCACGGCGAAAAAATTTAATATAAACATTTCCAAAAATCATATTTATGTAAGCAATATGAGATTTTACGATGCAGGCTATTACGGAATGGAGCAGTTTATAAAAAGCAAAGATATTCCCGATGTTATTTTTGCGGCATACAGCCACATAGCCGTAGGTATCCTACAGCGACTTAAGGAAGAAAAGCTTTCTGTGCCGGAAGACATTTCCATTATATGTATGGATGATATAAGCAGTGTGCCGTACTCTGACATAAAGCTTTCCTGCATTAAAATGCACCTTGATGAGGTTTGCGACACGGCACTTGATTTGCTGTACAAAAAAATCGAACTGAAACAAAACAATGCTAAAAGAAGTGTTAATATAGTACGGGAATTTCAGATAGGTGAATCGTTAAAATAACAGAGTTCAAAAGGCTGTAGCAAATATTTGCCACAGCCTTTTTGAATTATACATCTTTAAGTTTTATACCTTTACCCTCAAGCTCTGAAATTATAGAATCCGTAACCTTTAAAACCTCTTCCTTTGTAAGTGTACGTTCAGGATGAGAGAATACTATTTTTGTAGTAATGGACTTGCCGTTTTCGTCGGCATAAATATCTGTTACGCTTACAGATCTTATAAGCGGACAATTTGCATTTTCAATCGCCTTTGCAACAGGCTCGAATTTTTCTGTCATAAATGAAAGGTCAATTTCAATTTCAGGGAACTTGGAAGGCTCATTGTAAGAAATGCTTGCATTTTTAATCTTTGCAAATTCCTCCACATCAATTTCCGCAAAAACAATATTAGCCTTTTTGTCAATTTTCTTGGAAACCACTGAATTTACAATGCCCATTTCACCGATAAGCACGCCGCCGCAGTAAATTTTATTAAGGTTTTTCGGATGCTGGTAGGAATGGGTTGCCTCCGCCTTTTCAAATGTAAGAGGCAAATGCTTAATGTCGTCTGCAAAAGTTGCAATAATATCACGAAGCTTAAAGTAAAGTTTTTCCATATCACAGGTTTTGTCAAACAGTGTAATTGCAAGCTTTTTATGCTCGTTGCACATACCGTCTTCCTTTAAGCCCTCAACAACTCTGCCTACTTCAAACACACCAAAGTTCGGTGCATAGTTTGTGTTGTATTTAACCTGACAAAGCTGTGTAGGAATAATTGAATTTCTTATTGTACGGATGTTAGGATTTGCGGCATTTACAAGGTCAATATTCTTTTCAACTTCAATGCCCAAAGCCTTGTATTCATCATAGTATGCCCACACGTATGAATGAAGCTCGTGCATATTGTACTTTTTAACCAAAATATCCTTAATTCTTTCCTCGTCGTCCTTTTCCTGAGCAGTTCTTACCGGATACAAAGGAACAGCAGTTGTGTGAACGTCAAAATTGTCATAACCGTAAATTCTTGTAATCTCTTCAATAATGTCTGCTTTAATTGTAACGTCCTTTGTTGCTCTCCAGCTTGGTACTTTAACGGTAAAGCTATCACCATTTACATCCACACCAAAGCCAAGAGAAATAAGAGTTTTTACAATTGTATCATTTGGAATTTCAATTCCTGTGTATTTGTCAACAAAAGCCTTGTCGAAGGTAAGTGAAACATCGTCGTACTTTTTGGCATATTCATCTGTAAGTGATGAAACAACCTCAGCACCACTGTCAATATCCGTTAAAAGCTTTACAAAACGTGCAACTGCAGTAACTGTCATTTCAGGGTCCAGGCTCTTTTCATAACGCATGGAGGCATCTGTTCTGTGAGCAAGACGTGAAGCGGACTTTCTTATAGATACAGCATCAAAAGTTGCAGATTCAAGTGTAAGTGTTGTGGTATCCTCAACAATTTCAGAATCCAATCCACCCATAATACCTGCAATACCAACAGGTGTGTCACCGTTACAAATCATAAGTGTATTTTCGTCTATATTTCTTTCCACACCGTCAAGCGTTGTAAAGGTAAAAGGCTTGTCAAAGGTTTTTACTCTTATGTTGTCAAGCTTACGTGCATCAAATGCGTGCATTGGCTGACCCATTTCAAGCATAATGTAGTTTGTAAGGTCTGCAAGGAAGTTTATACCCCTCATACCGCAGTAGTAAAGGCGGATTCTCATATTCATAGGGCTTGTGTGCACGTTTATGTTGCCAAAGCTTAAGCAGGAATATCTGTAGCAAAGGTCGTTTTCAATTTTCATATTAACCTTTGGAAGATTATCGTACTTTGAAAGGTCCACAACATTAAGAGGCTTTAACTCTCTGCCTGCAAGTGCGGCAAATTCACGGGCAATTCCGTAGTGTCCCCAAAGGTCGGGACGGTTTGTAAGTGACTTGTTGTCTACTTCAAATACAATATCCTCAATTTCGTAAATTTCTTTAAGGTCTGTACCCAAGGCAACATCTTCGGTAATATCCATAATACCTTCATTGCCGTCACCTATGCCAAGTTCTTTTTCAGAACAGCACATACCGTTAGATGTATAGCCTGCAAGCTTACGTGGTGTAATTTCAATTTCACCAATCTTTGCACCAACCTTTGCAAATGCTGTTTTCATACCAACGCGTACATTCGGTGCACCGCATACAACGTCAACAAGGTCACCTGTGCCAATATCCACCTTTAAAAGGTGAAGCTTTTTAGATTCAGGATGGTCTTCCACAGACTTGATTTCTGCAACAACAATGCCCGAAATGTCACTGCCCTTAAAGAATATTTCATTTTCAACCTCTGCAGTTGAAAGAGAAAATTTATTTATAAGATCCAACTTGTCAAGACCTGTAAAGTCCACAAAGTCGGAAATCCAGTTCATTGATAAAAACATATTCTTTTCCCTCCCTTATTTATCATCCGTAAACTGACTAAGTACCTTAAGGCTGCCGCTGTTAAGGTCACGTATGTCTTTAACGCCGTACTTCATCATAGCAAGTCTTGTAAGACCAAGACCAAAAGCAAAGCCCGTATATTCATCAGGGTCAATACCGCCTGCCTTTAAAACCTCGGGGTGAATCATACCGCATGGGCAAAGCTCAAGCCAACCGCTATGCTTACATGAAGGGCAACCTTCACCGCCACAGATAAGGCAGCTTATGTCAAGCTCAAAGCCCGGCTCCACAAATGGGAAAAAGCCCGGACGAAGACGAACCTTAATATCCTTTTGGAACACTTCCGAAAGCATAGTTTTCATAAAGAAAATAAGGTTTGAAATGGAAATATTTTTGTCTACCATAACACCCTCCATCTGGAAGAATGTGTTTTCGTGACAGGCATCGGTAGCTTCATTACGGAAGCATCTGCCGGGGAAAATAGCCTTTATGGCTTTACCCTCATTTACCAAAGCATCCTTGTATTTTTTATAAATAGCATTCTGTGCCGCAGATGTCTGTGACTTTAAAAGCTGACCGTTTTCAAGGTAGTATGTGTCCTGCATATCACGTGCAGGATGGCTTTTCGGAATGTTTAGGGATTCAAAGCATTCATAGTCTGTAACAATTTCGCTGTAGTCTTCTACAGTAAAGCCCATATGCTTGAAAATCTCCTCACACTGACGCTGTACTAATGTAATAGGGTGGTAAGAACCACGTGTAAGATCAGCAGGAATTGAAACGTCAAATTCCGGCATACGGCTGTTTTCAAGCTCAATTGCCTTTTGCTCCATTTCCTTTCTCTTAGCTGTAAGAATGTCATTAACTTCATTTTTAAGTACGTTTACAGCCTGACCGAATTCCTTTTTTTCTTCGTTGGACAAGGACTTCATTTCCTTCATAAGCTCTGTAACGTAACCCTTTTTGCCTGTGTACTCAACACGCAACTGTTCAAGCTCTTCAATTGTTGTAACCTTCAAAAGTGCTTCGTCAAACTTTTGTTTAACTTCAAGTGTTTTTGAATTCATATATATCTTCCTTTCAGTAATATTATAAATGCAGAATGCAGAGTGAAGAGTGCAGAATTAAGGTTAAAATGCTACGCATTTCTTTTTAAATGGAAACACATGGTGTTTATGCCATAATTCTTAATTCTTCATTCTTAATTCTTAATTAAAAAAACTCGCCCCATATAAAGGGACGAGCTGAATAAACCCGCGGTACCACCCGACTTCAGAAATAAAATTTCTGCACTTTAAATGCTTTTGTCGTGAGCATAAACACCCTGCTTATATCAAAGAACTTCGCAGAAGACTCCAATGCTGAAATTCATACCCGACTCCGCTACGGTTGCTCACAGCCGCCGACAACCGCTCTCTTTAGCTTTTAATCAGATACTACTTACACATCTTCATAGCCTGAAAACACTTTAAACATTATAAACCATTTCCGAAAATATGTCAAGCCTTAATTAATCAATGAACAACCCCTCACTAAAAAAGTGAGGGGTTGCACTTTTATCTGAGTCGCGTTGACAAAGACTGCATTTTTTGCTATGTAAACAAAAAGGTGTGCAGCATTAAAGCCACACACCGAAAAATGCATGTCCTTAATTGCTACCACACAATTTTAAACCACTTGTTAAAGTATGTTAAAATAGAGCATGCATTTTTACCAAAAGGTAAAAAAATACATACTTTTAATCAAATGGTTATTAAAATTTGTGTGGTATGATGATATTATATCATAAAAATTTAAAATATGCAACTTTTTCTTTAAATATTACAAATACAAAATGATTGAATATTTTCTCTATGTCTCCGACGGGGTACTTTTGTCACAAAAGTACCTCCCCCGCGGACAGCGGAATTATTTTAATATTATATCGGCAATAGCCTTTTTTAAAGCCAAGCGAATATTGCGTGATTTTCGTTTACACAAAAAAGAGAAACTCGCTATGGAGTTTCTCTCTTAAGTCTGAAAAATATATTTGTTTTTGTTCCGGACTTTTTTTACATTCCGAAATTATTTTGTAGCAAGATATGCAGCCTTACCTGTTTCGTAAAGGTTATTTCCTTCAGCATCGATAATAACGATTACAGGGAAATCTTCAACCTCAAGACGACGAATAGCTTCAGCACCCAAATCTTCATATGCTACGATTTCTGCACTTTTAATACATTTGCTCAAAAGTGCACCGCAACCACCGATAGCACCAAAGTAAATTGCGCCGTGTTTTTTCATAGCGTCAATAACTTCAGGACCTCTTTTACCCTTACCAATCATACCTGTCTGACCTTCACCAATAAGAATAGGGCTGTAAGCGTCCATACGGTATGATGTTGTAGGGCCTGCAGAGCCAATAGCCTGACCGGGTTTTGCAGGAGTAGGACCAACAAAGTAAATAACAGCATCTTTAACATCAAAAGGTAGTTCCTTACCTTCTGCAACTAATTCGCAAAGTCTTTTGTGAGCAGCATCACGTGCAGTGTAGATAACACCTGAAATAAGACAGCTGTCACCTGCTTTTAAAGTTTTTAATTTTTCCTGAGTTAATGGTGTAGTAATTTTGATAGCCATTTATATCACCTCCGACTTATGTCTTGTAACATGACAGTTAATGTTTACAGCAACAGGAAGACCTGCAATATGTGTAGGACACTTTTCAACATTAACAGCAAGAGCAGTTGTCAAACCACCAAAACCCTGAGGTCCAATACCAAGTTCGTTAACTCTCTTTAAAAGATCATCTTCCAGATCAGCATAGAACTTTTCAGGATTATGCTCATTTACAGGACGAAGAAGAGCCTTTTTAGCCATCAAAGCAGCCTTATCAAAAGTACCGCCGATACCTACGCCGACAACGATTGGTGGGCATGGATTAGGACCTGCTTCTTCAACAGTCTTTACAACAAAATCTATAACGCCCTGCAAACCGTCTGAAGGACGAAGCATAGCAATTTTACTCATATTTTCACTACCAAAGCCCTTTGGAGCAATAGTAATTTCAATTTTATCTCCGGGTACGATATCGTAGTAAATCATTGCAGGAGTATTATCACCTGTGTTTACTCTGTCAAGTGGGTCACGAACAACACTCTTACGAAGGTAACCTTCGGAATACCCCTGACGAACGCCCTCGTGGATAGCCTCGTTAATATCACCATTAACGTGAACTTCCTGACCAATTTTTACAAATACACAAGCCATACCTGTGTCCTGACAAACAGGCTGTCCCTTTTCGTCAGAAATTTTGTAGTTTTCAATAATTCTTTCCAGAATTTCCTTTGCCTGAGGCCATGTTTCCTTATCATGGAATTCGCAGATGCGGTCCTTTAAGTCACTTGTAAGGTAACAGTTTGCATCAATACAAAGTTTTTTTACCGTTTCGGTAATAAGTGCAGAGTTTATTTCTCGCATATGTATTTCCTCCCTCATACATTAGTATGTTATAAATTTATCAAACTTAACACTAATATTGTATACCACAATCCAAAAAAAATCAATACATTTTACAATTTTTATTGGCTTTTTAATATAATTCTTTCTGACTAGTATAAAACACTGGGCTGATGTAAACATCAGCCCATATCTTTTTGGCAAGGTGTATCTTAAACACTGCACCTTACAATCATAAATTTATTCCCATTTGGCACTGCCTGACATAAGTGTTACACTTTCCATACTTACACTCAAAAGCCCTCTTTCAAGTGAAAAGTACTTAACACTTCCGTCTTCAAATTCAATATGTGCACGGCACGGTTTTACAGAAGTTACAAAAGGTGTGTGCCCTGCCATAACCGCAAGGTCACCCTCTGCACCGCGCAAAGATATGTTTACAATATCTCCCTCAAAAAAATTACCGTCAGGTGTTGAAATAACAAATTTAAAAGTTTTCATTATACCACCTTTTTAGCCTTTTCTACCGCTTCATCAATGGTACCAACAAACAAAAATGCAGATTCAGGCAAATCATCGTGTTTACCCTCGATAATTTCCTTAAAGCCTCTTATTGTTTCCGAAAGTGGAACATACACACCGGGAATACCGATAAACTTTTCAGATACATGGAATGGTTGTGACAGGAATCTTTGTATTTTTCTTGCTCTTGAAACAAGCATTTTATCCTCGTCAGAAAGCTCATCCATACCCATAATTGCAATAATATCCATAAGTTCCTGATATCTTTGAAGTATTCTTTGTACCTCACGGGCAACGCTGTAATGATCTTCACCCAAAATATCTGCAGAAAGAATACGGCTTGTAGATTCAAGTGGGTCAACAGCCGGGTAAATACCCTGTGAAGCAATACTCCTTGACAGTACCGTTGTAGCATCAAGATGAGCAAATGTTGTAGCAGGTGCAGGGTCAGTAAGGTCATCCGCAGGAACATAAACTGCCTGAATAGATGTAATAGAACCCTTTTTGGTTGATGTAATTCGTTCCTGAAGCATACCCATTTCATTTGCAAGTGTAGGCTGATAACCTACAGCAGAAGGCATTCTGCCAAGCAAAGCAGAAACCTCCGAACCTGCCTGTGTAAATCTGAATATGTTATCTATAAAAAGAAGCACATCCTGTCCTTCCTCTTCGCGGAAATATTCCGCCATTGTAAGTCCTGAAAGACCTACTCTCATTCTTGCACCCGGCGGTTCATTCATCTGTCCGTACACCAATGTGGTATTTGAAAGAACTCCCGATTCCATCATTTCGTTGTAAAGGTCATTACCTTCACGGGTACGTTCACCAACACCGGTAAAAACGGAAAGACCACCATGTTCTTTTGCAATATTGTTGATAAGCTCCATAATAAGAACTGTTTTACCAACGCCTGCACCGCCGAAAAGACCTATTTTACCACCCTTAGAGAATGGGCATATAAGGTCAATAACCTTAATACCTGTTTCAAGAATTTCAGTTGATGTGGAAAGCTCTGAATATTCAGGCGCAGGGCGGTGAATATCCCACTTTTCCGCATCTTCGGGAGCCGGCTTGTTGTCAACGGGCTCTCCTAAAACATTAAATATTCTGCCAAGTGTCTTTCTGCCAACAGGCACGCTTATAGCTTTACCTGTATTTGTTACAGGTGTACCTCTTGTAAGACCGTCGGTAGATGACATGGCAATACATCTTACTGTGTTGTCACCAATATGCTGAGCAACCTCAACAGTAAGCTTTTTTTCACCAATATTCATAACAAGTGCATTATATATGGCAGGTAGATTACCGTCTTCAAACTGTATATCTACTACAGGTCCTACAACCTGCAAAACACTGCCCTTAGCTAAATCTGACATAATATTGTCTCCTTACATGCCGCTTCCGGCAACTATTTCTGTAATTTCCTGTGTAATTGCACCCTGTCTTGCACGGTTATACTGCAGCTTCAGGCTATCTATCATTTCGCCCGCATTTTTGCCTGCACTGTCCATAGCAAAACGTCTTGCAACTACCTCGCAGGCAAAGCTTTCACGTGCTGCAGCAACAATCTTTCCTGCAATATATTCTCCTATAACCGCCTCTAAAACGGTTCTTTCATCAGGCTCGTATATTATATCTGCCTTTGTGGATTTTTCTGTTTTTGTTACAGGCAAAACCCATTCAACCTCAGGATTTTGTGTCATCATAGAAACATATTTTGTAGAAACTATGCCTATTTTTTCGTACTTACCCTCTTTGAATTCACCGCAAAGACGGTTTGCTAAAATTATGGCATCCTCATAGGAATACGCTTCCACCTTAATTTGCTCCTTACCGAATCTGTCGCAGGCTCTTTTTCCTATTGGAATTATCTTGCTGTCACCCAAGGAATCCACCAGTCGGAAAATGTTTGAATTATAACCACCTGCAAGACCTCTGTCACCTGCAACTACTATAATGCAAACCTTACCATTTTCGCTACTTTGCATATACTCACTTTTTTCACATGCCTTTGATGATGCAAGTAATGATACTGTATCAGCAAGAG
Source organism: Clostridia bacterium (assembly GCA_045541135.1). Taxonomy (GTDB): domain Bacteria; phylum Bacillota; class Clostridia; order Monoglobales; family Firm-18; genus CAZNKU01. The sequence continues at coordinate 25,228 of JAZQIO010000025.1, read as the reverse complement.
CCTTGCTGTACTGACGGCTTTTGTTCATAGCAATTGTTGCACCGCGGATTTTGGCAGATGCCACAAGCCCCATTGCCTTTGTAAGATGCAGGGTAGAATCTACACTTTTTATGCGACTTTTTAAACTTTTAATATCTAATCCCATAAAATCACTCCTTCATTTCTTCAAGTGATTTTTTAAGCATTTCAATATCTTCGTCATCGCAGTAATTATTTTCAAATCGTTCTAACAAATCCGTATATTTTGTTTCAAGAAGTTCAAATAGTCTTTCCTCGTATTCTGCTACCTTAGAAACGGGAACCTCATTTAAATATCCGTTTACAACCGCATATACAATAGCAACCTGACAACCAACACGTACAGGTGCATTTTTCTTTTGCTTTAACACTTCCACAATTCGCTCACCAAGAGCAAGACGGTTTTTAGTATCCTGGTCAAGGTCACTTCCAAACTGCGAAAATGCCTGAAGCTCACGGTACTGTGCGTATAAAAGCTTAAGCTCACCTGATACCTTCTTCATTGCCTTAAGCTGTGCAGAACCACCAACACGGCTTACAGAAATACCGGGGTTTATAGCAGGCATAATACCCGCATGGAAAAGCTCTGTTTCAAGGAATATCTGCCCGTCTGTTATTGAAATAACGTTTGTGGGAATATATGCCGAAACGTCACCTGCCTGAGTTTCTATAATAGGCAGTGCAGTTATTGAACCGCCACCGTATTCGGGAGCCATACAAGCCGCACGCTCCAAAAGTCTTGAATGCAAATAGAATACGTCACCGGGGTACGCTTCACGGCCCGGAGGACGTCTTATTAAAAGTGAAAGTGCTCTGTATGCAATAGCGTGCTTTGACAAATCGTCATAAATTATAAGCACGTCTTTTCCCTGCTCCATAAAATATTCAGCCATTGCACAACCTGAATATGGTGCTACATATTGAAGTGGTGCAGTTTCAGATGCCGATGCAGATACAATAATTGTATATTCCATAGCACCTGCCTTTGTAAGCTCATTTGCAAGCTGTACAACAGCAGTATTCTTCTGCCCAATTGCAACGTAAATACAAATAACACCTGTGTTTTTCTGGTTCATTATAGTATCAATTGCAATTTCAGTTTTACCGGTCTGTCTGTCACCTATAATAAGCTCTCGCTGACCCCTGCCTATAGGTATCATACTGTCAATAGCCTTAATACCTGTCTGCAAGGGCACAGATACACTTTTTCTTTCAATAATTCCCGGAGCTTCGGTTTCTATTGGTCTTGTAGCTGTTGTTATGACAGGACCCTTACCGTCGATAGGCTGACCGAGAGCATCCACAACCCTGCCTAAAAGTGCATCACCAACGGGCACGGATACAACCTTGCCTGTACGGCGTACTGTAGAGCCTTCGTGAACGTCATTTGTATTAGACAAAAGTGCAACAGATACAGTTTCGCTTTCAAGGTTTTGTGCCATACCCATACTTCCGTCTTCAAATTCCAGAAGTTCACTTGCCATACATGATTTTAAGCCGTAAACACGGGCAATACCGTCACCAACAAGAATTACGGTACCTGTTTCCTGCATTTCTATTTTAGATTCGTAATTTTTAATCTGTTCTTTAATTATCAAACTGATTTCGTCTGTTTTTGTACTCATTTGCTTATCACATCCTTTACATCCTTAAGGTGTTTTCTAAGGCTTGAGTCCATAATTTTACCGTCCATTTCAACAATTAGTCCACCTATAATTGATTTGTCAACAGTATATTCAATAAGTGTTTTATTACCACTTATTTTCTCAAGCTTTTCTTTAAGTGATGCTTTTTCGTCTTCACTAAGTTCTACTGCACTTGTAACCTTTGCATTTGAAATTTCCAGAATTTCATCATACATTGCATTGTAATTTTCAACACATTCAGCAAATTCACCAATGTGTCTTTTTTCGCATAAAAGCTTTAAAAAAGATAAAACATCACGTGGAATTGCATCCGAAAAGGCTTTTTCAAGTGCATTAAGTCTTTCATCAAGAGGAATTGCAAAGGTAGATAAAAATTCAGGATACATTGGATTTTTTTCAAAAACATCTGCTACTTCACCAAGTGCATCCTTATATTCTTTGCCTTTTCCCGTTTCTGCCGCAAGCATAAATAATGCCTTTGCATATTCGTTACTTATATCACTCATTCTTCATCACCTATTTTCTCAATAAATGAATCAATTAAATCGCGATGATCCTCTGCATTAATTTCACGTTCCAAAAGCTTATTGGCAAGGGCAGTAGAAACCTCAACGATTTCCTTTTTAATATCTGCTTCCGCCTTTTGCATTTCAAGCTGTGCCTGAGTTTCTGCCTGGCGGATAATACCCTCTGCCTGTTCCTTTGCTTTTGCAACAATAGTTTCTTCCTGACGCTTTGCAGTTTCCTGAGCTTTTTTAATCATCTCATCGGTTTCAGTCTTTATGGTACCTATTTTTTTATCCCACAAAGACTTATCCTCTTCAGCAAGACGTTTAGCCTCGTCAGCCTCGGCGTATCTTGCATCAATTTCGCTTTGGCGTTTTGCAAGCATATTATTAACAGGCTTAAACAAAAACTTTTTAAACAGAAGAAAAAGAATCAGTAAATTCAGCAACGAAATCAATATCTGCCATAAGTTAACAGAAATAACTTCTAAAGTCTGCATAATTCTTCCCCTCTGTATTATAGTGCGTTTTTAAGTATTTCCACAAACATATTAGGTGCAACAAACAAAAGCAAAATTGCAATAACAAGGGCATAAAGACCTGTTGTTTCAGCAATTGCACAACCCATAAGCATAGTTGAAGTTACGTCACCCTTGCATTCCGGCTGTCTGCCTATAGCTTCACAAGCCTTTGCAACTGCGTTACCTTCACCTATACCCGGGCCTATACCTGCTATCATAGCAGTACCTGCACCAAGTGCACAACATCCCAAAATAATAGCGATTGCGATTTCCATAATAAATACCTCCGTTTAAATATTACTTTTAATAATTTTTTTCTTTTTTCGTTCCATATAAAGTTCAAGTGGAAAACCACCCGAAATATACAGCATTGTAAGCATAGCAAAAATGTATGCCTGCAAAACTCCGCTGAATATATCAAAATAAATTGACAGTATCGCAGGTAAACCCACCTGCAAAAAAGGAAATTCTCCGAAAAATCCCGGAAGATTTCCGAAAATAATGTGAGTAAGTCCCTGAAGACCTGTTGCAATAAGCACCGATATAACCGAGCCCGAAAGCACATTTCCGTAATGACGGAATGCCATTGAAATTGGAGTTGCCACTTCACTTATTACGTTAAGTGGTGCCATAAGTGCGGGGTTTGCAAAGCTTTTTACATATTCTATCGGTCCGCATTTCATTTTGTAATATGTTATAAGAACAAACACAAGTATTGCCCAGCCGGCTACGATGTTTATGTCCGATGTAGGTGCATACAAGCCCAAAAGTGTAATTAAGCTTGAAAATGCCGAAAGTCCCAGGATTGCAGCTATAAAAGGTGCAAAAGACTCGAAATATTCACCCATATTACCAACAACAAGTGCCTTACTTTTTTCTACTATTAATTCTGCAATATGGTGTCTTTTAAGCCATACGCCATCTTTAATGCCGTGTGTAAGATACAAGCACAAAAACAGCACCGATACAATTACAATTGCAGAATTCACCTGTGACTCTGTAATGGGCAAATTCTGTACGGGCATACTAATTACCGTAAAAATTCTTGCACCTGTTATGGTTATACCCTCAGAAGAAGGTGTTGTCATAACCTTAATGGCTATACCAAAGCACACAGGTAAAATCATCATTATAACATAAAGTATGTCCACCACCCTGAAACGGGTTGTCATCTTATTCACCTATTTATCACTTCCTTTTTTATCCTTAATAAAGGGACGGAAAAGTATTGCAATTCTCGGAAAAAATACCGTCACTAAAACAGCTATGGTATTAAAAACCGGTGCTGCAACACCAATTGCAATTACCACAAACAAAACTGCCGTACGGATAGATGCTGAAGACTTCATCATCTTTTTAGCATCTGCCTCGTCCTTTTCTACAGCCTTTTGTACGGTAATACCCATAAAATAAAAATTCAAAACCGAAACTGTAAGGGAAAGTAAATTGCCTAAAAGAACGGTATAATCCCAGCTTTTGCATATAATAAAAACAGCCTGCATAAGTGCACTTAATATTGTGCAAAAATATGCAATATATATACATTCTTTCCTGACAGTTTCATTTGCTTTCATAAAAATTTTCCCCTTTTTTGAAAAATATTCCGCATTGTGTATATAATACCCTATTTTGGCAAAAATTGCAATACAATTAGTGACATTTTCAAATAATATTTACAATTAACCCAATAAATCAACCATATATTGTTTTGGCGTCATTTTCAAAATGCGTTTAAAGCATTGTATAAATGCGCTGGAATCACTGAAACCACTGCATACTGCCGCTTCATACTCCGTTTTACCCTCTGCAAGAAGCTTGATGGCATTTCTGAGGCGACAGTTTACTATATATTCATTCAAAGTTTTACCGGTATATTTTTTAAACTGCGTCATCAGCGTTGTTCTTCCTATGTAAAGCTTATCCGCAAGGTCTTTTGCCACTATTTTTTCCATATAGTGTCCGTTTATGTAATCAAGTGCTTCACATATAGGCTCAGGTATATTTTTTTCATCTGATGATGCCTCCTCCGAAATATCGTTTACATATGAAAGAAGATAAAATACCAAAAGTTTCTTGCGAAACAAACTACTTTCATCTTCTATGGACTTTATAATTTTCAAACAGGTATCTGTCTGTTCCGCCGAAAGAGTAAAAATGTTACCTTTATCTCCGAAAACAGTCATGGCATTTGTACACTCTATATCGTAGTTTTTTATAAAATCCTTAGAAAATACCAAATACACACTGCTGTAAAGTATACCCGGATTACAGGAAACAAAATGCGGAGTATCAGGCTTTGCCAAAACAATTTTATTGGAAGTACCGTCTACAACCTGATTTGCCGCAAAGGCTTTTACATCTCCTGATAATATAAGATTTATTTCATAAAAATCGTGCTCATGAAAATCCGTTACGGAAGTTTTGTAGCGTTCTCTTTTTTCTACATATATATCAGTCCATTCTTTCTGATACCCGTGGTCGTAAAGTTCATTTTTCATATACTCCATCCCCTTTCTGTATAAAACATTATCACATTTTTGAATGAATTACAATATAATTCAGCTTTTTGCACTCATTTTACACATTTTTTTGAACTATTTATAAATTCGCCTGAACATTCGAATATTGTTAATGCACAACAACGAATATATAATAATTTCAAAAAAGGAGGATTTTAAAATGGAACAAATAAAATTCAAAGTTGACAAACTAAAAAATTTCTGCGAAAATGTATTCGTAAAGTTAGGGTTCACTCCCGACAATGCGGATATTATTACCGACAACCTTATTACAGCAGACCTTTACGGCATAAAATCTCACGGCTTACAGCGTCTTATGCGTTATTACAACGGACTTAAAAAGAACTCTATACACGTAGATGCAAAACCCGAGATTGTGTTTGAAACACCTATTTCAGCTGTTATAGACGGACATTCAGGTATGGGACAGGTTATCGCTTCATTTGCAAATAATCTTGCAATAGAAAAGGCAAAAAAGGTAGGAATGGCCTTTGTAACCGTTCGCAATTCAAACCATTACGGCATTGCAGGCTACTACACAAAAAAAGCCTGTGATGAAGGTATGATTGCCTTTTCAATGACAAATACAGAATCAATAGCAGTACATACAAATTCAAGTCAGGCGTTACTTGGTTCAAATCCTATAGCCTTTGCAATGCCTGCTGAACCTTACCCATTCTGGTTTGATGCAGCAACTACTGTTGTTCCCCGCGGTAAGCTGGAAGTTTACAACAAAGCAGAAAAACCCCTCGAACAGGGCTGGGCAATAGGTGAAACAGGCGAAGTTTCAACAGATGCCGCACATGTCTTACACTGTATAGCTGACAAAGTAGGCACAGGCGGTATTTTAACATTAGGCGGTAATACTGAAGCTATGGGAAGTCATAAGGGCTACGGTTTTTCCATGATATGTGAACTTTTAACTTCCATAACATCATTTGGTGCAACATCTAATCACCATGTACGAAAAGAAAATCAGGGTGCAGGCAGTTGCCATGCCTTTATAGTAATTAACCCTGAAATATTCGGTGACACTCAGGAAATGAAGAAAAACTTATCTGTATTCTTACAGGAGCTTCGGGACGCAAAACGTGTTGATGAAAACATTCCAATCTACACTCACGGTGAAAAAGAATTTGTAAGATATGAAGAAAACATGAAAAACGGTATAGACATAGATGAAAAAACTCTACAGGAAATGATAGAAATAGGTGACGCTTTAGGAGTTGAACTAAGGAGGTAATTTAAAATGCTAAAACAAAACCCATGGGAAGGATATGTAAAACCGGGCAGAATTTTCGGTAATCTTTATTTTGTAGGTACAAAGCCTTCCTCTACCCACATTATAGACACAGGTGACGGACTTATACTTATAGACCCCGGATATATGGAAAACTTTTATCTGGTTATAAACAATATTTGGGAGCTTGGTTTTAATCCGAAAGATATAAAGTACATACTTTTGTCACACTGCCACTATGACCATACAGATGCTACAGAGCGACTTGTACACCTTTGCGCTGCAAAGGTATTTATGAGCAAAGATGACATTCCTCTATACAAGGGTGAAATATATCATTACGACTTTTCGCCTTTCAGAGTAGACGAATTTTTGTCTGACGGTGATGTGGTAGAGCTTGGCAATACTAAAATAGAATGTATTTCAACACCGGGGCATACTGACGGTACAATGTCATTTTTCTTCGATTTAACAGACGGTAAAAAAACATACAGAGCAGGTATGTTCGGTGGTGCAGGAACAAATACATTAACGAAGGAATTTATTGAAAAAAACAACCTTTCATATGACTGCCGTGAAAAATTTGCCAACAGCATAGAAAAACTTTTAAAAATTCACGTAGACATACCCGTGGGTAATCACGTTGTGGGAAACAACACTGTTGAAAACTTAAAACTTCTTGAAGAAAATCCGGATACAAACCCATTCATCAACCCACAGCAATGGATAGATTTTCTTAACGAACGTAAAGAAAGATTAAAAGAATTAATTGGCTAAAGGAGCATGCATAATGAAAAAATACTTATTACCTCCAACAGGTAATTTTTACAAAGCAAATCTTCATTGCCACACCAACATTTCAGACGGCAAATCATCCCCTGAAGAAATAAAAAAGTGTTACAAATCATTAGGCTATCACATTGTTGCATATACAGACCACGATGTACTCATTGGTCACAATGAACTTACAGACGATAAATTTCTTGCACTTAACGGTGTAGAGCTTTCCATTAACGGCAAAGGTGAGCCTGTGTGGGCAAATATGGAAACCACACATATTAACTTCATAGCAATTGAACCCGACAACTTAAAACAACCTTGCTGGCACAGAACAAAATATCTGCTTTCAAATTCAGTAAACTACAGAGATAAGGTTCAGTTTTACGAGGATGAGCCTGATTATGAACGCTATTATACCGGCGAATGTATCAGCGATATGTTCAAAAAAGGTCGTGAATGCGGCTTCTTTACCGTATACAATCATCCTACCTGTTCTATGGAAAATTACACTCATTATATGAATTATCACAACATGCACGCTATGGAAATGTCAAATGGCGGTAATGAATATAATCCCAGAGTTTACGACGATATGCTTCGTGGCGGTGAGAAAATATTTTGTGTTGGAGGAGATGACAACCACAATCCTCCCGATTCCACAACCGGGTGCGGAAAATCATGGACAATGATTAAAGCAGAAAAGCTTGACTATCGAACAATTACCCAAGCTCTACTTGATGGTAATTTTTATGCCTCCGACGGTCCGGAGATATTTGAGCTGTGGATAGAAGACAAAGTTATGCACGTTAAATGCTCCGATGCACGCAAAATTGAATTTACTGCATCAAACAGAACATCAAAAAGATTCAAGGCTGAAGGTGACAAATTCATTAACGAAGCTTCATACCCGATTCATCAGGACAGCAAATATGTAAGGGTCACAATTACCGGTCCCGATGGTGAGCATGCAAGTTCTAATGCTTATTTTATAAAAGATATTAATTAAAGATGAAATTTAAAAAAGGGAATGTAAAAACATTCCCTTCAGACCGTCGAAAAAGTCGTTCTACCACAAGTGATTTTAAATTCATATAATTCATTGTAGGGTTTGGCGATTTCGACAAACCGACAAAAACCGCAAGGAAAACATCGAATTTTCCTTGCGGTTACTTGCTTTTTCGCAGTCTGCCAATGCTAATTAAACTTTATTTACCTTCCAATATCATATACACTTGTGATTTTAAGGGCTTTCTTCAGCTTTTGAGCTTTGTGATTTGTTTTTGAACTGATAACATAGTATTCTCTATTGGTGATATCAAAAAAGTTATCTGACAATACACAATCATATTCATCAAAATCAATACTTATATTTTTAGCAAAAACATTGGATTTAACTTTAATTTCAACCCCATCCTCACAATCTGTTATATCTACCTCAAATTCAGGCTTTTGCCAGTTAAAATGCTTTGCGGTCGTAAGAAGCTGTGTAGATCTTGTTATAAAAATTCCGTTCTTATCATACAAATCTACATAAACAAATTCGTCATATTTGTTTTCAAAGTCAACCTTTACATCAAATATATCCCTTGAAGTGATTTTTTCTACAGAAAATTTATGTTTTACTGTCATTTTTTCTTCAAACTCGGAATTACTTATAACCAGTCGGATTTCACCCTCAAAATCTGTCATAGTTTCATTGGAAATATTAACTGTAAGCTTGTCTTTTTCAAGAAAAAGTCCCATAGCAACAGGTGCATAAAACTTTTTTGCGGCATAGTGAAGTGCTTTGTATCTTAAATTACTATCCACACTTGACCATGAAACAACAGGCCAGCAATCGTTAAACTGCCAGTATATTGAACCCATGCAATAACCGCGGTTTCTTCTGAAGTGCTCTACCCCATATTTAATGGCATCTGCCTGTAAAATCTGTGAAGCATACACCAAAGTTTCAAAGCTTACAGGATAAAGGTAATTATCTGCAAGATATGTAAGTATTTTACCGTTACCGCTTTTACATTTCTGATGACCTTCCATAACCCTTGAAAAGCAGTTCAAATCCTTTTCTTCGCAAAAATCCCTTATGGTTTTAACGGAAGGATATGCTTCAAAACCATATTCAGAGCAAAAACGAAATTTATGTTTTCTGTATTCTGTAAAAGGAACTCCACCGTGCCACACCTTCCAATAATGAACATCTCCTCTGGTTTCGCAAGTAGGGTCATCAAATCCACCGCCGGAGGATGGACTTGACTGCCAATAAAACACATCCGGTGCAAGTTCTTTACATATTTCAGGGAAAATACGTTCATAAAGTTCAATGTAGTCATCTTTTACAAGCTGACTATTCCCTATATCCCAATAACAGATTGCTTCCTCCATTTCGTTATTACCGCACAAAAGAGCTAATGACGCATGATGACGAAGTCTTTTCACATTATACTGTGCCTCGGCAACAAATTCCTTTTTCATATCTTCATTAAGCCATACATTTGAACAGGCTACCATAAAGTCCTGCCACACCATAATACCGTATTTGTCACATAAATCGTAAAATTCATCTTCGGGATAGTAGCCACCACCCCAAACACGAAGGGTATTGAAATTTGCATCAACAGCGGTTTTTAAAAGCTCTTCTGTTCTTTTGGGATTTATTCTTGAAAGCAAATTATCCTGAGGTATATAATTTGCACCCATGGAAAATATTTTAACTCCGTTTATAACAAAACAGAATTCACTTCCCGTTTCATCTTTTTGGTTGCTTACTGTAAGAGTCCGCAAGCCTATTTTTTGGGTTTTGGTGTCAATTTCGGTATCATTTTCATATAATGTTGCTGAAATATCATAAAGATGCTGTTCACCGTAACCCCTCACCCACCAAAGCTTCGGATTATCAATAACCACATTTTCTTTAAAATTTTTAAGCTTTTTTTCTTTTCCGTCTATTTTAACATACACATCACATGGCTTAGAATGTCTTGTTTCAACCTCAATATCCAAAAGTACAATACCATCTTTATGATGCTGAACAACATTTATATTTTCTATTTTATCAACATCATAAGCATCAATAACAACCGGGCGGAATATCCCAATATCCGGAAGTTTTGGGCCCCAGTCCCAGCCCGACATATAAAGTGCTTTTCTAAGATGTGCTGCACCCTCTATGCTTTCACTGTTAGTAAACAAATAATGCTTGTTGTTCATATTTTTAAAATATTCAACAGGTGAGGAAAATTCAAGTTTTACCTTATTTGTTCCCTTGTGCAATGTTTCCTTCACATCATATCTGTACATACGGTGCATATTTTTCACATTGTCAATCAACTTACCGTTTACAAATATTGTGCATATGGTATCAAGACCAAGAAACGACAATTCAACATACTCTTTCGAAAGTATGGCTTCGTCAACTTCAAAGTCACACTCAAACACACAGCCTTTTTCCGAAAGCTTGGTAAGCTCAACTTCATTAAGTCCGTAAAAAGGATTATCTATAATCCCATTTTCCAAAAGTACACTGTACATAGTACAAGGTGCTTTACACGGAAGGTCCTTATGGTTTTCATAGGTCATTTTCCAATCAATCAAATACATTAAAAACAACTCCTAATATAAATATTGATTAAATAATAACCAATCTATTTATCAAAAACAATACACAATTTGATAATTTCAGGACATTTTTTGATTTATAAAAACTTAGGAGAATAACCGTATTTTCTTTTAAATGCTCTTGAAAAGCTTCTAAGGCAACCAAAACCACTTTCAAAACAAGCTTGAGTAACCGTCATATGCTGATGTTCAAGCAAATGCCGTGCGTAAGCAAGTCTTACATCTGTAAGGTAATGTAAAAAAGTAACACCCGTATATTTTTTAAATTGTCGGGAAAAATGCTCCGAAGAATAACCAACTTTTTCACTTATGGTTTTCAAGGTTATTTCTTTTTTGAAATTTATATTTATGTATTCTACTGCAAAATTAATTTCCTTAGGAAACACTTTTTTTCTATCTCTTTTAATCATCTGCAAAAACATAATCACAATAGATTCAAGCACTTTTTCGCAAAACAAGTCATAAAGCTCATCATTTGCATCTGCCTTCCTTAGCATTTCAAAACCACTTGATATACTCTCATTACTTTTTATAACGCAAGCATTAATTCCGTTTAAATCCATAAGTTTATGGTTTAAATTAACAATACGAAAATGCACTGTAAGCACACGGAATTTTTCATTTCCCCTATACCTGTGAATATCCAAGGGTGTGACAAAACAAATATCTCCCTTGTCAAACGGATATTCAGTACCATTTATTTCACACACACCATTACCCTCAAGTGCATATTCAAATTCATAAAAATCATGACTGTGAGAATCATATTTTTCAAAATGATGTTCAGATATATAAACACTTTGTACAGTATCATTACCTTCAAAAAGATACATATGCGGAATTATTTCTTTTTTCATATTCTCCTCCAAAATGTTTAACCTTAATTGGCAATCAATGCGGGTTAGTATACAAAAAAAGGATGTAAAAATTTAAGTTTATACATCCTTTTTAGCTAAATCTTATTTATAATATTCTACTGCAGACTTAAACAGTCCCAAATCATAGTTACCCTCAACATTCTTGTAAAGGTCTTCACCGATACGTTCGGAATGACCCATCTTACCGAATACTCTGCCGTCAGGTGAAGTAATACCTTCAATTGCGGCATAAGAACCGTTAGGATTGTACTGAATGTCATAAGTCGGGTTGCCTTCAAGGTCAACATACTGAGTAATAATCTGTCCGTTTTTACCAAGCTCTGCAATAAGCTTTTCGTCGGCAATGAATCTGCCCTCACCGTGTGAAATCGGCACAGTGATTATATCACCAACATTAGCATTTGCAAGCCAAGGTGACTTGTTGGAAGCTACTCTTGTGCGTACAAGCTTGGACTGGTGACGAGAAATTGTGTTAAATGTAAGTGTAGGACAATTTTCGTCAGTATCTATAATCTTACCGTAAGGTACAAGACCAAGTTTGATAAGAGCCTGGAAACCGTTACAGATACCACCCATCAAACCGTCACGGTTGTCAAGTAGGTCTGTTACAGCTTCTTTGATTTCAGCATTACGGAAGAATGCAGTAATGAATTTACCTGAACCGTCAGGTTCGTCACCGCCGGAGAAGCCGCCCGGTACAAAGATAATCTGTGACTTTGAAACCTTTTCAGCAAAGTTCTTTACGGATTCTGTAAACGAGCTTGCTGACAAGTTGTTAATAACAAATATTTCAGCCTCTGCACCTGCTTTTGTGAAAGCCTTTGCAGAATCGTATTCACAGTTTGTACCCGGGAATACAGGAATCAAAACCTTTGGTTTTGCAATCTTAACAGATGATTTTTTAACATTTGTACACTTATATTCATACTTCTCAATTGGTTTAGCCTCTGTTTTGATATTACATTTGAAGATGCTTTCAAGCTTATTTTCGTACAAGTCTTCAAGTTCGCACACACAAATCTTTTCAGCACCGTATGTAATTGCATAATCTTCAGTTGTATAACCCAAAACATCACCTACTGCCACATCCTCTGTAAGCTCAAGAATGAATGCACCGTAGTTGTAGCCGAAGATGTCGTCATTTGTAAGGCTCTCGTTATAAGCAAAACCAATCTTGTTACCCATAGCCATTTTAAGAACAGCTTCTGCAACACCGCCGTAAGTAGGTGTATATGCAGCGACAACCTTTTTATCTCTCATAAGCTTTGTAACTGTGCTGAATAAATCAATCAAAGATGAAGCTACAGGCAAATGATTTTCATCATATTCAGGCTTCAAGATTACAACCTTATGACCTGCACCCTTAAATTCAGGTGAAATAATATTCTTTGTGTTATCTGTTGTAACAGCAAAGGAAACCAGTGTTGGCGGAACGTCAATTTTTTCAAAAGTACCGCTCATAGAGTCCTTACCGCCGATTGATGCGATGCCAAGATCCTTCTGTGCCTTAAACGCACCCAAAAGTGCAGACATTGGCTTGCCCCAACGGTTTTTGTCTGCCATTGGTTTTTCAAAATATTCCTGGAATGTAAGGTAAGTTTCATCAAAGCTTGCACCTGTTGCAATAAGCTTTGAAACAGATTCCACAACTGCAAGATAAGCACTGTGGTATGGGCTCTTTTCTGCAATAAACGGATTGTAACCCCAAGCCATAAGTGAGCATGTGTTTGTATATTTCTTTTCAACAGAAACCTTGTTAACCATTGCCTGAATAGGTGTTCTTTGATACTTACCGCCGAATGGCATCAAAACTGTACCTGCACCGATTGTAGAGTCAAAGCGTTCAGAAAGACCTCTCTTTGAACATACGTTCAAATCAGAAGCAAGTGCCTTGTAAACATCTGTGAATTTGCCTGATGTATCCTTTTTATAGCACTGTGGTTTTGCTGTTGCAATGTTAATATGCTTTTCAGCACCGTTTGAATTTAAGAATTCTCTTGAAATGTTAACAATATTTTTACCGTTCCAGTTCATTACAAGATACGGATGTTCCTTAACAGTTGCAACAATAGTCGCCTCTAAGTTTTCCTGCTTTGCAAGTTCGCAGAAGCGCTCCACGTCCTTTGCCTCTACTACAACAGCCATACGTTCCTGAGATTCACTGATAGCAAGTTCGGTACCGTCAAGACCGTCGTACTTTTTAGGTACTGCATTAAGGTCAATTTCAAGACCGTCTGCAAGTTCACCGATAGCAACGGATACACCGCCTGCACCGAAGTCGTTACATCTTTTAATAAGCTTTGATGCTTCCGCATTACGGAATAGTCGCTGAAGTTTTCTTTCCTCAGGAGCATTACCCTTCTGTACTTCAGCACCGCAAGTTTCCAAAGATTCAAGCTTATGAGCCTTTGAAGAACCTGTTGCACCGCCGCAACCGTCACGGCCTGTACGTCCGCCCAAAAGAATAACCTTATCGCCGTCCTCGGGACGTTCTCTGCGTACGTTTTCAGCAGGAGCAGCCGCAATAACAGCACCGATTTCCATACGTTTTGCAACGTAGCCGTCGTGGTAAAGCTCGTCTACCTGACCTGTTGCAAGACCAATCTGGTTACCGTATGAGCTGTAACCTGCTGCAGCAGTCTGTACAATGTTTCTCTGTGGCAATTTACCTTCCAATGTTTCGGAAACAGGCTTTAGAGGGTCTGCCGCACCTGTAACACGCATAGCCGCATATACATAGCTACGACCTGACAATGGGTCACGGATAGCACCACCGATACAAGTAGCCGCACCACCGAAAGGTTCAATTTCAGTAGGATGGTTGTGTGTTTCGTTTTTGAAAAGAAGCAACCATTTTTCAATCTGACCGTCTACTTCTACGTCTATTTTAACTGTACAAGCATTAATTTCTTCAGATTCATCAAGTTTTGGAAGTTTTCCGTTTGCCTTTAAATATCTTGTGGCAATTGTAGCCAAGTCCATGAGGTTGATTGGCTTTGTACGGTTAAGCTCTTTTCTTGTTGCAATATAATCTTCATAAGTTTTCTGCAAAAGCTCGTCTTCAAATTCCACATTGTCAATAGTTGTAAGGAATGTTGTATGACGGCAATGGTCAGACCAGTATGTATCAATCATCTTTATTTCTGTAATTGTAGGGTCACGCTTTTCGGAAATAAAGTACTGCTGACAGAATGTGATGTCATCAAGGTCCATAGCAAGACCCTGTTCGTCCATAAACTTTTTAAGACCCTCACGGTCAAGTTTGCAAAAACCGTCAAGTGTTGCAACTTCTGTAGGAATTTCGTATTCAACCTTTAATGTGTCGAATGTATCAAGAGTAGCTTCTCTTGATTCCACAGGGTTAATTACATACTTTTTAATTGCCGCAATGTCAGCATCGGAAAGATTACCGTTCAAAATATAAATTCTTGCTGTACGTACGGTAGGTCTGTCCTTTTTAGAAATAATCTGGATACATTCAGCCGCAGAATTAGCGCGGGCATCAAACTGACCGGGCAAGTATTCTACTGCGAAAATGTAGTCGCCTTTATCTTCGATTTCACTTGTTGCAATATCAAGCTGAGGTTCTGAAAATACTGTTTTAATACAATAATCAAACAAATCCTTTTCGATATTTTCAACATCGTATCTGTTAAGAAGTCTTACATTCTCAAGACCCTTAATCTGCAAAAGCTCTTTCAAATCACTTTTAAGTGAGTTTGCCTCGTGTGCAAGCTCTGCCTTTTTTTCAACATAAACTCTATAAACCATATATTAATCCTCCAATTAATCCTGAAGTGCTTTTAATGCTTTTTGACCAATATCTTTTCTGTAAAATGCATTGCCGAAGCTTACTGTTTTAACAGTTTCATAAGACTTTTCAATAGCACTTGAGAGTGTATCACCAATTTCTGTCACACCTAAAACACGTCCGCCGTTTGTTAAAAGCTTGCCGTCTTTAAGTGTTGCACCTGCAACGTAAATATTTTTATCAGCAGGCATTGTAATTTCAAAGCCTTTTTCATAGCTTTGCGGATAACCCTCTGACGCCATAATTACACAGCAGGCATTTTTGTCGTCAAACTCCACTTCTGCCTCAGAAAGTGTACCGTCCCAGATGTGCAACATAATGTCAAGCAAATCACTTTTTAAAAGAGGTAAAACAACTTGTGTTTCAGGGTCACCGAAACGACAGTTGTATTCAATAACCTTAGGTCCTTTTGGTGTAAGCATCAAGCCGAAGTACAGGCAACCTGTAAAGGTTCTGCCCTCTTTGTTCATTGCCTCAATTGTAGGAATGAAAATCTTTTCCATACATTCGTCTGCAATTTCCTTTGTGTAATATGGGTTTGGTGCAACAGTACCCATACCGCCTGTGTTAAGACCCTGGTCGTTATCAAGCGCACGCTTATGGTCCATTGAAGAAACCATAGGAACAACTGTTTTACCGTCTGTAAATGAAAGCACGGAAACCTCGGGACCTGTTAAAAATTCTTCAACTACAACACGGCTACCGCTTGCACCGAAGATTTTATCTTCCATCATAGAATGTACTGCATCCATTGCCTGCTCACGTGTTTCGGCAATTATAACACCCTTACCAAGTGCAAGACCGTCTGCTTTAATAACAGTGGGAATTGGTGCGGTTTCAAGATATTTTACCGCATCTTCAAGATTGTCAAAAACCTCATATTCTGCTGTAGGAATGTTGTATTTTTTCATAAGGTTTTTGGAAAAGACCTTACTGCCTTCAATAATTGCTGCATCAGCCTTAGGTCCGAAGGTTTTAATACCTGCCTTGTTAAGGCTGTCAACAGCACCTAAAACCAATGGGTCATCAGGTGCAACAATTGCAAAATCAATTTTGTTGTCTACTGCAAATTTTGTAATTGCATCAATGTCCTTTGCACCGATATCAACACAGGTTGCATCATTGGCTATACCGCCGTTACCGGGCAAAGCATATATTTCGGAAACTTCTTTACTTTCTTTAATCTTCTTTATGATGGCATGCTCTCTTCCGCCGCCACCGACTACCATTATTTTCAAATGACAATCCTCCCCGATATATTAGTATATAGGATATTTTGCACAAAGCTCCATAACTTCCTTTGCTACTCTTTCCTTTGAATTTTCAAAATCAGTTGCAACAGCCTTGAACCAGTCAGCAATCATAATCATTTCTGCTTCTTTAAAACCACGGCTTGTAACTGCAGGAGTACCAACACGAAGACCGCTTGTTACAAACGGACTCTGCTGTTCATTAGGAATTGTGTTTTTATTTGCTGTAATGTGTACTTCATCAAGACGCTTTTCAAATTCCTTACCTGTAATATCAAATACTGTAAGATCTAAAAGCATAAGGTGGTTGTCTGTACCTCCTGATACAAGTTTAAAACCTCTTTCAACCAATGCCTTAGCAAGTGCGTCAGCGTTTTTAACAATCTGCTTCTGATATTCTTTAAATTCATCTGTCAATGCTTCACCGAAAGCAACAGCCTTAGCCGCAATAATGTGCATCAAAGGACCACCCTGTGTACCCGGGAATACAGCCTTGTCTATTTTCTTTGCAAGCTCTTCCTTACACAAAATCAAACCGCCACGTGGACCTCTCAAAGTCTTATGTGTTGTTGTTGTAACTACGTCAGCATATGGAACGGGACTTGGGTGCAAACCTGCAGCAACAAGACCTGCAATGTGTGCCATATCCACCATCATGTATGCGCCAACTTCGTCACATATTGCTCTTACCTTTTCGAAATCTATAATTCTTGAATAAGCACTTGCACCTGCAAGAATAAGCTTTGGCTTACATTCAAGTGCAATTTCTCTCATTTTGTCATAGTCAATTGTCTGTGTATCTTCAGAAACCTCGTATGGTACTACGTTAAAATACTTACCTGAAATGTTTACAGGTGACCCGTGTGAAAGGTGACCGCCGTGTGCAAGGCTCATACCCATAACTGTGTCACCGGGTTCTAAAAGTGCAAAGAATGTTGCAAGGTTTGCGTTAGCACCGCTGTGGGGCTGTACGTTGGCATGTTCAGCACCGAAAAGCTTTTTAGCACGTTCTCTGGCAATTTCTTCAACAACGTCTACGTGTACGCAACCGCCGTAGTATCTCTTACCCGGATAACCTTCTGCATATTTATTTGTCAGTACTGTACCTGCAGCAAGCAAAACTGCCTTTGATACAATGTTTTCAGAAGCGATAAGCTCAATATTGTTCTGCTGACGAGTAAGCTCATCGTTACAAGCCGCAAAAACTTCACTATCATAATTTTTTAGTTCATCAAAAAAGTTCATTTGTACAATTCTCCTTACAGTAAAGTATATTTATTATGTTATTAGTGGTGGAATAGACGCATTTTAGTAAATGCCATTACCATACCGTATTTGTTACATGTTTCTATAACATTGTCATCTCGGATAGAACCGCCGGGCTGTGCAATATATTTTACACCGCTTTTAGCCGCACGTTCGATATTGTCTCCGAATGGGAAGAAAGCATCTGAACCCAAAGCAACGTTTTCGATAGTTGCAAGGTATGCTTTTTTCTCTTCTCTTGTAAAGGCTTCAGGCTTTACTGTAAACAATTCTTCCCATGCACCGTCTGCCAGTAAATCCTCGTAATCATCAGAAATATAGACGTCTATTGCATTATCTCTGTCAGGTCTTTTAACTGTGTCTTTAAATGGCAAGTTCAAAACCTTGTCAGCCTGTCTCAAGTGCCAGTTATCTGCCTTTTGACCTGCAAGTCTTGTACAGTGAATTCTTGACTGCTGACCTGCACCTACACCGATTGCCTGACCGTCTTTGGCGTAGCAAACTGAATTAGACTGTGTGTATTTCAAAGTGATAAGAGCAATTATCAAATCCCTCTTTGCATCACTTGGCATTTCCTTGTTATCCGTTATGATATCAGAAAGTAATTCTTCGTCAATTTTAAAGTTGTTTCTGCCCTGTTCGAAGGTGATGCCATAAACCTGTTTGCGTTCTGCCTCTGCAGGAACAAAGTTCGGGTCAATTTTAACTATGTTATATGAGCCCTTTCTTTTTCCCTTTAAAATTTCTAAAGCTTCAGGGTCGAAGTCCGGTGCAATTACACCGTCTGAAACTTCACGTGCAATTAACTTTGCAGTAGTTACATCACATTTGTCGGAAAGTGCAATCCAGTCACCGAAAGATGACATTCTGTCTGTACCTCTTGCACGAGCATAAGCAGTAGCAAGCGGAGAATCGTCAAGACCTTCAACATCGTCTACAAAGCAAGCCTTTTTAAGCTTTTCGTCCATCTTAATACCTACTGCCGCAGATGTGGGGCTGACATGTTTAAATGATGTTGCACAAGCCATGCCTGTTGCTTCCTTAATTTCTTTTACAAGCTGCCAGCTGTTGAATGCATCAAGAAAGTTGATGTAGCCGGGCTTACCGTTTAAAATTTCTATCGGAAGCTCACTTCCGTCATGCATATAAATTTTAGCAGGCTTCTGGTTTGGGTTACACCCATATTTCAATTCAAATTCTTTCAAAATCCACACCTCATTACTTGTTTTTATTTATAAGTCTGTTTTCAACCTCACCTGTTGCAAGGTCAATATATCTTACATAAAGTGAAATCTTGTTGTTTTCATCAAGATTATTCCATATATCCTCAGCAAAAGCATCTATACAGTTTGGAATTGCAACTCTTTCAGGTTCACCCTGGAAAGTCGGAACAGGGTTTCCGTCGCAAACATAAGTGTGGATAAAATGTCCAAGACCACTTATTGGAGAATATGTGTAAGTATATCTGTTGCAAGCTGACCCTATAGCATCTGCGCTCTTTAAAATACTCATATCATATTTAAAGTTGCCCTCATCAAAGGTCATCATTGCACTGATTCTCGGTGTTAAAATTGGCGAATCCGGTTCAAATTCCCTTGTTTCCAAAGCTTCAGTAAAGCTTCTTCCGTCTTTTATAAAGTCATAAATTGTATCTGTCTGGTCGCCGTTTGTAACAATAAGCTTGTTATCAATAGCTCTTATAGCTGAATATATAACAAGGCTTGGGTCTTCAACCTTTGATGGGTCAAAAGGCTTTGTCATAAGTTCTTCACCGTTTTCAACGAAAACTCTGTTACGTGAATTTTCACTTCTTCCCATTATAAAGTATGCAGTAGCAGCCTTTTTGCCGTCTTCTGTCTTACCTACTATAATACCTCTGCCAACGTAGGAATTACCTTTTATAAGTTCTTCTATTGTATTAATCTTATAGATATCCATTACTTTTCCTCCGCTATTTTTTTTGAAACCTTTTCCACAGCCTGTGGAAGTAAAATCCATTCCGCCTGCTCCATTACACGTTTTTGTAAAACTTCAGGAGTATCACCCTCTAAAATTTCCACAGCCTTTTGCATAATTATTTTACCGCCGTCGGGAATTTCATTTACAAAATGTACTGTTGCACCTGTAACCTTTACACCGTATTTCAAAGCAGCCTCGTGAACCTTAAGTCCGTAAAATCCCTTGCCGCAAAAAGACGGAATAAGTGACGGATGAACATTTATAATACGTTCAGGATAGCACTTTGTAAAGTTTTCACTTAAAATACTCATAAATCCTGCAAGGACAATCAAATCAACGCCGTATTCATTTAACTTATCCTTAAGTGCCTGTTCAAACGCTTCCTGACCTCCGCATTCTTTTTTTGTTATAACTACGCAGTCAACACCGTGGTTTTTTGCACGTTCAAGTGCATAAGCACCATTGACGTTTGAAATGACCAATACTATTTCCCCGCTCGTTATAATACCTTTTTCCTGTGCATCAAGCAAAGCCTGCAAATTTGTACCGCCACCGGATACAAAAACCGCAATTTTAGACTTTAGCATATTTCCACACTTTCGTCAGACTTAACAACTTCACCCATAACGTAAGCATCTTCGCCTGCTTCTTTAAGAATAGATATTGTCTTATCCGCATCATTTTTATCAACGACAACGCTCATACCAACACCCATATTGAATGTGTTGAACATATCGTGTTCATCTATACCGCCTGTTTTAGCAAGCAAATCGAAAATCGGAAGTACCTTTACTGCATTTCTTTCAATTTTAGCACCAAAGCCCTTCGGCAAGCTTCTTGGAATATTTTCGTAGAAACCGCCACCCGTAATATGAGAAACAGCCTTTACATCAACTTTATCAAAAACAGAAAGCATCTGCTTAACGTAAATCTTAGTAGGTGTTAAAAGTGTTTCACCGATAGACTTTCCGCCAAGCTCTGCAACAGGTGTTTTAATATCATTGTTTTCAACGTCAAATACTTTTCTTACCAAAGAGAAGCCGTTTGAATGAACACCGCTTGAAGGAATAGCAATAATAGCATCTCCTGCACCGATTTTATTTTTATCAAGAACCTTTGACTTGTCTACAACGCCAACAGTAAATCCTGCAAGGTCATATTCGTCAACAGGATAAAATCCCGGCATTTCAGCAGTTTCACCGCCTATAAGCTCACATCCTGCCTGTACACAGCCTTCTGCTATACCTGAAACGATTTCAGCAATTCTTTCAGGATAGTTTTTACCGCAAGCAATATAGTCAAGGAAGAAAAGTGGCTTCGCACCGCAGCAAATAACGTCATTTACGCACATAGCTACGCAGTCAATACCTACTGTATCGTGCTTGTCCATCAAAAAAGCAAGCTTCAATTTTGTACCAACACCGTCAGTACCGCTTACAAGAACAGGGTTTGTAAGACCTGTCATATCAAGCTCAAAAAGTCCGCCAAAACCGCCGATATCGGATGATTTGCCGTTAATCATTGTTCTGGCAATATGTGTTTTCATAAGTTCTACGGCTCTGTAGCCTGCTGTAATGTCTACGCCTGCTGCAGCGTAGCTGTCAGATTTTGATTTCATATTCATAATTCTTATTCCTTTCCGTTCCAACAATATGTACAAAGTTTACAAGGTTCAAGACCTATTGCCTCTATAAGCCCGTCAAGTGACTGGAATTCCAAAGATGCAAATTTAAACTTTTCACAAATTGTCTGTCTTAATTTTTTACCGCGTTCCGTATTAGAATCACTGTATTCGTCTATGTGTTTTTCGCCCTCTTCACCTTCAAGTTCCATAATGATACGTCTTGTTATAAGGTCCATATCACTTCTGCCTCTTGAAAAGCTCAAGTACTTACATGAATACATAATCGGTGGGCAGGCAGATCGCATATGAACTTCCTTTGCACCGTGATCATACAAAAATTCAACAGTTTCTTTAAGCTGTGTTCCCCTTACAATGGAGTCATCCACAAACAAAAGGTTTTTATCCTCAATAAGCTCGTGAATTGGAATCTGCTTCATTTTTGCAATCTTATTTCTGTCAGTCTGTTTTGCAGGCATAAAGCTACGTGCCCATGTAGGTGTGTACTTGATGTACGGTCTTGCAAAAGGCACCTTGCTTTCATTAGCATAGCCTATGGCATGTGGAGTACCCGAATCCGGCACACCGCATACAAAGTCAATACCCTCTGCATTTTTTACCTTACGGTCGTTTTTAGCCATTATCTCACCGTTACGGTACCTCATAGTTTCAACATTTATACCTTCGTAATTGGAAGTTGAATATCCGTAATAGCTCCAGAGAAAAGAACATATCTTCATCTCCTTACCGGGATTTGTAAGAACCGTAAGTTTATCAGGAGTAAGTTCTACAACCTCACCCGGCCCTAATTCTTTTTCATCATCATAACCAAGCTTTTTATAAGCAAAAGATTCAAAAGATACACAGTAGCCATCTTCATTTTTTCCTATAAGAACCGGGGTTCTTCCCAATTTATCACGTGCTGCTATTATTGCACCATCGTTTTTCAAAATAAGAATCGACATAGAGCCGTCTATAACACTGTGTGCAAACTCAATGCCATCTTCAAAAGTTTCCTTCTGATTTATAAGTGCGGCTGTAAGATCTGTGGAATTAACCTTTCCACCTGTCATTACACCGAAATGACCGCAGCTTGAATGAAGATATTTTTCTATAAGTTCCTCCTGATTGTTAATCTGCCCAACTGTTGTTATGGCATATATACCCAGGTTAGAACGTATCAGCAATGGTTGCGGATCACTGTCACTTATGCAACCAATCGCAGAATTACCTTGCATTTCATCAAAGACTTTCTCAAACTTTGTACGAAATGGTGAATTTTGAATATTGTGTATTTCCCTTTGCAAACCGATACCGGCATCATATGCCGCCATACCACCACGGCGTGTACCAAGGTGAGAATGGTAATCCGTACCAAAAAATACGTCGGATATTGCATCACGTTTGCTGACTGTACCGAAAAATCCTCCCATAGTATCCTCCAATTTTAGTTAAATTTTTCTTCAATCAACTTATTCTTCTCCAATACCTTTGCAGAAGCCTCTGCTCTTGCATTTGCAAGCTTTTTTGCAAGCTCTGCATCAGAAACTGCAAGTATCTGTATAGACAGCAAAGCGGCATTAACAGCTCCGTCAATCGCAACAGTGGCTACAGGAATACCTGCAGGCATCTGTACAGTAGACAAAAGGGCGTCAATGCCGTCAAGCGTAGATGATTTAACGGGTATACCAATAACAGGCAATGTAGTATTTGCCGCAATAGCTCCCGCAAGGTGTGCAGCCTTACCCGCAGCTGCAATAATAGCACCGAACCCGTTTGCAATGGCATTTTCGGAAAATGCCTTAGCCTGCACAGGTGTACGGTGTGCGGAATAAACGTGTACCTCATACGGTACGCCGTATTCTTTTAAAGTATTGATTGCCTTCTCAACAACAGGCAAATCGCTGTCCGAACCCATGATAATTCCGACTTTTTTCATAACAAACCTCCTAAATAATTCAAAAAGGGCATAGCTGTACAAAGTAAATATACAGATATGCCCAGACGGTCGACAATAAAAACAGGTTTTAAGCTCCCCTATGGTCATTCCATACATTCCGTCAGTAACAAAAAACCTTTTGAAAAAATCACTTTAATTATATCAAAAAAAGAAATGTTTTGTCAACTGTAATTATTCACAATTAAAGGTAATTTTAAAACTTTCATTTATATATTTTGCATCACAAAGCTTTTAGTCATAAAAGGGACATATTCTTCATAAGCATATACCAAACATAATGCGTGAGTGGAGGATATGAAAATGGCAAATAAAAGTATATACCAGGACATAGAAAGTCGCACCGGTGGTGATATTTACATAGGTGTGGTAGGTCCTGTAAGAACAGGTAAAAGCACATTTATAAAAAGGTTTATGGATAAGCTTGTAATACCGAACATAGCGGATGAATATAAAAAGGAAAGAGCAAATGACGAGCTTCCGCAAAGTGCACAGGGCAGAACAATTATGACAACAGAGCCTAAATTTGTTCCCAACGAGGCTGTTGAAATTACCCTTGACGGAAATGCAAAGCTAAAAGTACGGCTTATTGACTGTGTAGGCTACGTTGTACCCGATGCTATGGGCTACATAGAAGACAATGCCCCACGCATGGTTATGACCCCATGGTATGAAAATGAAATACCATTTGAAGACGCTGCTGAAATCGGCACAAGGAAGGTTATAACAGACCATTCCACCATAGGTCTTGTCATCACGACCGACGGAAGTATTACCGATATTGAAAGACCGTCATATGAAGATGCAGAAGCAAGAGTCATCCGGGAACTTCAGGAAATAAACAAGCCATTTATCGTGCTTTTAAATACAGCTTACCCAAATGCAGAACGCACAATTAACCTTAAAAGCGAGCTTGAAGAAAAATACGGCACAACCATTCTTCCCGTAAACTGTGCAGAAATTACCGAAAAGGATATTAATGAAATAATAGAAAACATATTGTTTGAATTCCCCGTATCAGAAATAAACATAAATTTACCAAAATGGATTGGTGAGCTTGAATCTGACCATTGGCTTAAAACCGGTCTTACAGATTACATAAAAAAATCTGTAACAGACATTAAAAAAATCAAAGATTACAAGATGATAATATGCGGTATTGAAGAATGTGAATATGTCGAAAAAATAATTCCTGACAATATAAATTTGGGCACAGGTGAAATAAATATTGGTATATCCGTTGCTGACGGATTGTTCTACAAGCTTTTAAGTGAAGCAAGCGGTCTTGAAATTGAAAGTGAAGACAAATTAATGGCAATGATGGTGGAAATGGCAAATATCAAAAGGGAATACGAACGCTTTGCCCCTGCACTTGAACAGGTACGAAATGCAGGCTACGGCATAATATCCCCCTCCATTGACGAGCTTTCATTGGAAGAGCCTGAAATTGTCCGTCAGGGTAGTCGTTACGGTGTACGCCTTAAGGCATCTGCACCAAGTATACATTTAATTAGAGCGGATATAGAAACCGAAGTGAGTCCTGTTGTGGGAACAGAAAAACAGTCGGAAGATTTAGTGAAATATCTGCTTAACGAGTTTGATGACGACCCCATTAAGATATGGCAAAGCAACATTTTCGGT
>JAZQIO010000024.1:0-4218 GCA_045541135.1 Clostridia bacterium | reverse complement strand
TTTTTCATAAAATTACTCTTTTCTTGCTATGAACAAACCTCCCCCGAGCCGTACCATCGTACTGTCTCGGGTCACCCCTTCGGTTCGGTTTGTCCATTCTGAAACATTTTTTCCTATCCCCTCTAAAACAAAATCAAGGGACTGTACAGTCCCTTTTATTATACCTTAGCGTTACTAAGGAATTCTTTTAATCTTTGAGTTTTGGGATTTCCGAATATTTCTTCCGGAGTACCCTCTTCGGCAATAACACCGCCGTCCATAAATATTACCTTGTCGGAAACATTTTTTGCAAATGCCATTTCGTGGGTAACAATAATCATGGTCATATTAGTGTCTGCCAGTGATTTTATAATTTTTAAAACCTCGTTTGTAAGCTCGGGGTCAAGTGCTGAAGTAGGCTCGTCAAAAAGCATGATTTTGGGGTTAAGTGCAAGCGCTCTTGCGATAGCCACGCGCTGTTGCTGACCTCCGGAAAGCTCACATGGATAATTTTTCACTTTGTCCTCAAGACCGGATTTCACAAGTAATTCGTAGGCGTTTTTTTCAATTTCTTTATAAATTTCCGCCTTTTTTTCCTTAAAGTCCGGACGTTCCTTTGCCATAAGCTTTGGGGCAAGTGTTACGTTGTCCATTACGTTGTATTGCGGAAAAAGGTTAAAGGATTGAAAAACAAATCCAAAGTTTGACTGCAGTTTGCGCTTTTCATCATTTTTTTTAGCCTTATGGTCCTTGGCATCGAAAATAACTTCATCGTTAACTGTTATTGTTCCAATGTCCGCTGTTTCAAGGAAACCGATACAACGTAAAAGTGTGGTTTTACCGCTACCTGACGAACCGATAATGGAAATAACCTGGCCTTCCTCCATATCAAAGGAAACCCCTTTTAAAACTTCGGTCTTATTAAATTTTTTGTAAATATCATTTACGCTTAAAATCGACATAATAACCTCCGTTTTTAATGATAATAATCAAGTTTTTTCTCAATATAGTTCAGCAACAGCGAAAGTGCACCCACAAATGCAAGGAAGAAAAGTGCCGTAGAGAACAATGGCCATATAACGCCGACTCTTGAGTAATCCTCCGCATGCATAATTATTTCGTGCACACCTATAACACGTGCCAGTGATGTATCCTTTACAAGAGTAATTATTTCATTACCCATAGGTGGAACAATTCTTTTTATAACCTGAAATAAAACGACCTTAAAAAACACCTGGGTTTTTGTCATCCCAAGAACCTGACCTGCTTCATACTGACCTTTTGGTATGCCTTCAATACCGCCTCTGTATATTTCTGAGAAATATGCCGCATAGTTTATTGCAAATGCAATAAATGCTGCCAGCATACGGTTTCTCATAGGCGTATCAAAAATAAGTCCGGGAACATAAAATACTATGAAAAGCTGAAGCATAAGAGGGGTTCCTCTTATAACCCATACAAACACTTTCATTATGTACTTTATAGGCTTAATTTTAGACATTGTACCAAATGCTATCAGCAATCCCAATGGAATTGCTGATAACAAAGTAAGTATAAATAATATGCAGTTTTCACCAAAGCCGGTAAACAGGGCAGACATAACTACCGACAAACTACTATTGCTCATAATCTAAACCATACTTTCCTGTTATTATAAACTGTTAATTATTTGCTTTTTGCAACTATAACCTGTTCGTTCTTCATATAAGGAACAGAAATGCTCATATTTGCAAGTCTTTCGTCTGTAATTGTCATACCGTTCCAGATACAGTCGATGTTGCCTGCTTCAAGCTCAACTTCTTTTGAGTTCCAGTTAATTACCTGGAATTTAGCTTTTACGCCAAGTTTTGCGCAAACAGCTTCTGCAAATTCTGTTTCAAAACCAACAAGCTTACCGCTGTCGTCTTTATAGTTCATAGGTGCAAAATATGTGATACCTATAATCATTTCGCCCTTTGCCTGAATAGCTGCAAGGTCTCCTTCTGTGTATGTGTCATTCTGAGGAGCACCGTTTTTAATAAGCTGTTCTGAAAGTTTGTATTTTGCACCAATTGTATCCATTGTGCCGTCTGCCATAAGTTCAGCAATTGCAGCATTTACAGCAGGAGTAACGTCACTGCCTTTTCTGAAAGCAATACCGTATTCTTCAGCTGCAAATGAGTAGCCTTCAACAATTTTAAGGTCTGTGTAGCTTGTGCCTTCACCAATGGAACCAAGAGCAGTAATTTTATCAATTACAGCACCGTCTGCAGTACCTGAAGCAACTTCCATCAATGCAGATGCCATAGAGTCAACAGCTGTGAATTCTGCTTTTTCAAAAGCCTTGTCAGCTTTAACAAGCTCTTCACCTGCAGAGCCTGCTTCTGCAACCATCAAAGCGCCATCAAGTGAATTTGCCAAATCATCAGCAGTTTTCTGACCGCAAGCCGCAAAAGAAAAAACCATAACTAATGCCAATACTAATGCGAAAATCTTTTTCATTTTAAAAACTCCTTTTGTTACGGATAACCCGTATTATTTTTTTAAGCTTTGACTATTGTACCACAATAATTTAGCGTTGTAAAGTGATAAATTGAAAAAGAATATTTTTTTATTCAAAATTATATATTTTTTTCCATAAATTTGAAATTTATGTAAAAAATTGAAAAAATATTAACAATGTAATAGATTAACATTGACATTTACCCTTTTTTTAAGTAAAATATATAAGGTAAGATTTTCATTAATAAACAAGTGAAAGGAGAAATAAAATGATTTACTCACATGAAGTAGAAAATATGTGCCCAATCGCTAAGGGTGCTAACCATGGTCCTGCTCCTATCCCACAGGAAGGTCTTTGGACAAAAGCGAAAGAAATTAAAGACATCAACGGCTTTACACACGGTATTGGCTGGTGTGCTCCTCAGCAGGGTGCTTGTAAGCTTAGCCTTAATGTTAAGGAAGGTGTTATCCAGGAAGCATTGGTTGAAACAATCGGTTGCTCAGGTATGACACATTCTGCTGCTATGGCTGCTGAAATCCTTGCAGGTAAAACAATTTTGGAAGCACTTAACACTGACCTTGTGTGTGATGCTATCAATACAGCTATGCGTGAACTTTTCTTGCAGATTGTTTACGGTAGAACACAGTCTGCTTTCTCTGAAAACGGTTTGCCTATCGGTGCAGGTCTTGAAGATTTGGGTAAAGGTCTTCGTAGCCAGGTTGGTACAATGTATTCAACTGTAGCTAAAGGTCCTCGTTACCTTGAAATGGCTGAAGGTTATGTTACAAGAGTTGCAGTTTCTGACGATGATGAAATTATCGGTTACGAATTCGTAAAGCTTGGCGTAATGATGGAAAACATCAAAAAGGGTATGTCTGCTGACGAAGCTTTGAAAAAGGCTACAGGCACATACGGCAGATTTGACGATGCAGCTAAGTACATCGATCCAAGAACAGAATAGGAGGAAGAAAAAATGGCTTTGTTTGAAAGTTATGAACGCAGAATAAATCAGATTAACGAAACACTTAACAAATACGGCATTTCTTCTTTGGAAGAAGCTGAAAAAATTTGTAAAGACAAAGGTATCGACGTTATCGATATCGTTAAAGGTATTCAGCCAATATGCTTTGAAAACGCAGGTTGGGCTTACCTTGTAGGTGCAGCTATTGCAATTAAAAAGGGTATTACAGTTGCAGCTGACGCTGCTGAAGCAATCGGTGAAGGTTTACAGTCTTTCTGTATCCCCGGTTCAGTTGCTGACGACAGAAAAGTAGGTATCGGTCACGGTAACCTTGGCGCTATGCTTCTTCGTGAAGATACAAAGTGCTTCGCTTTCCTTGCAGGTCACGAATCATTCGCTGCTGCAGAAGGTGCTATCGGTATCGCTAAAACAGCTAACAAGGTTAGAAAGGTTCCTCTTCAGGTTATCCTTAACGGTCTTGGTAAAGATGCTGCTAAAATTATTTCAAGAATCAACGGCTTCACATATGTTCAGACAGACTTTGACTATGCTACAGGTAAACTAAACATTGTTTCCGAAAAGGCATATTCAGACGGTGAAAGAGCAAAGGTTAGATGCTACGGCGCTAACGACGTTCGTGAAGGTGTTGCTATTATGCATCAGGAAAGCGTTGACGTTTCCATTACAGGTAACTCAACAAACCCAACACGTTTCCAGCATCCTGTTGCAGGCACATACAAAAAGGAATGTAACGAAATCGGCAAGAAGTACTTCTCAGTTGCTTCAGGTGGCGGTA
>JAZQIO010000023.1:0-24004 GCA_045541135.1 Clostridia bacterium | reverse complement strand
GGTATAAATAATGAAAATACGAGTTACCCCTGCGGCGCTGAATGACCTGAAAGAAATAAAAGCGTATATCGAAAATGATTTGTCAAACCCCATAGCCGCAAAAAATGTAATTAAACGTATAATTGAAGATTATAGCCGCTTGGCAATTTGTCCGCATTTGGGACCGTCTTTATCTTCAAAAGTGCCTTTTGATACAGATTATCGTTTTATAGTCAGCGGAAACTATATTGTATTTTATAAAGCCGACGATGAATACGTTTCAATTTACCGTGTATTATACGGTCGCCGCGATTACCTTAAAATTATTTTTGACGATATTGAATTAAATGATGAAGAATAGAATAAAGCCAAATTAAGGACAGTAACTTCAATGTTATTGTCTTTTTGTTTTATTTCCGCTGTCCGCGGGGGACTTACTTTTGCTACAAAAGTAACCCGTCGGAGACATAATAAATAAAAATGTAGAATTATGAGAGAATTTGTCGATGAAAAGGGTATTGAATTTTATTTTGTAATTTGATATAATAATCTTGCGACATGATATATCAAAAGTATATTCACTAACTTAATATTGGCATAAGAGGTTGCTATGTAAAAAAATGCAAGCTCTTTCCTCTGTTGCTTATTAAGTTAGGGTGGATAATCATGTCGCAATGATGAAGCTTGTGTTTTTTGCGTCGGCTTCGGTCGGCGCTTTTTTTAATTTAAGGAGGAATTTAATATGGAAAATACAAATGTAAATGTTTTAAAAGAAATGTACACAAAATTGTTTAACGAAGTTACTGACGCACTTGAACAGCTTGAAAAAATAAAGGAAAAATTAATTAAGATACAGCAAAAGACCGAGGAACTATACATAAATAATTAGTTATCAAAAAAGCAGAAAATGCCGAAACATTTTCTGCTTTTTCATATTATAGAGTAACTCCGTCCTTAAAGATAGAAATTTCAGAATATCCGTTAATTTCGTTACATGTTTCCTTGCCGTTTGCAACATCTATGCAATAGTCAAAGAATTTTTCATCAACGTCTACTCCGTCTAAAATTTCACCTGCGTTAAAGTCTATCCAATTGCTCTTATTCTTAGCAAGGTTGGAATTTGTAGCAACCTTAACTGTTGGTACAGGGCAACCTACAGGAGTACCGCGACCTGTTGTGAACAGCACCATATGCACGCCTGCAGCCATAAGGTTTGTAATGGCAACAATGTCATTACCGGGGCCGTTTAGAAGGTTAAGACCGTTTTTCTGCAAAACATCGCCGTAATCAAGCACGTCAACTACAGGAGCAGAACCGCCCTTTTGTACACAGCCAAGTGATTTTTCCTCAAGTGTTGTAATACCGCCTGCCTTGTTACCCGGTGACGGATTTTCGTAAATTTCCTGATTATGTGCAATGAAATATTTTTTGAAGTTATTGATTAAATCAACATTTTTATTGAATATTTCTTCGTTGATACAACGCTTCATTAAAATCTGTTCAGCACCGAACATTTCGGGCACTTCTGTAAGAATTGTGCTACCACCATAGGAAATTAGCATATCTGAAAATCTGCCTACAAGTGGGTTACCTGTAATACCGCTGTAGCCGTCACTGCCGCCGCACTTAAGACCAACCTTAAGCTTTGAAACGGAAACCTTTTCACGTTTGAAGGTATCTGCATAAGCTTTAAGTTCATTTATGATTTTGATACCTTCTTCAATTTCATCCTCAACGTCCTGACAGTTTAAGAATTTAACTCTTTCGTCATCCCATTCGCCAAGTACTTCCTTGAAAACTTCAATGTTGTTGTTTTCACAGCCAAGACCAAGAACAAGTACACCTGCCGCATTAGGGTGGTTAACCATACCCTTTAAAATAAGCTGTGTGGTCTTTTGGTCATCGCCAAGCTGTGAGCAACCGAAAGGATGCGGAAAAGCCTTTGCACCTGTCTTTTTTGCAAGTGTTTCAGCAACCTTATTTACACAGCCTACTGTGTTTACAATCCATATTTCGTTACGGATACCAACGTCGCCGTTTTTACGCACATAGCCGTTGAAGAAACGTTCCTCACGTCTTTTGATTTCTTCAAATTCAGGCTCGTAGGTATATTCTAAAAGCTCGCTTAAATTTGTTTTGATGTTATGTGTATGTACACTGTCGCCTGCTTTGATATCTTCGGTTGCGTGACCGATTGGGTAACCGTACTTTATAACATTTTCGCCTTTTTTAATATCGCAAAGTGCAATTTTGTGGCCTGTGTTCAAATCCACTTCAACGTTGTCACGAGAATTAATCTTCATACTTTTTCACCTCGTCATAAAGGTAAGACAAATCTTCGTCCCAAAGTGATGTATTTGCAAGAATTTCTTTAGTAGAAGCATTCTTCATAAATTCCATAACGTCCTTGTCGTCATTTGCCATATCTGTTTTGTAAAGCTTAATAAGCTGAGCAAATGCAAAAAGAAGTGTTTCAGGCATTTTGTTGTATCTCTTTATGTATTCAGTAATTGAAGGCAATACTCTTACCTTGAACTTACTTACGCTGTTAAGAACGATTGATGACCAGTAGTGGTTAATGTATGGGTTTGCAAATCTTTCCAAAACGCTGTTTGCATATTCCACAAGCTCTTCCTTAGGAAGGTCAAGTGTAGGGATAATTTCTTCAAACACACACTTTTTGATGTATGCATACATCTTTTCGTCTTCGATACATGATTTTACTGTATCAAAACCTGAAAGCATTGCGTAAGCAACTGTTGATGTATGAGCACCGTTTAAAATTCTTACCTTTCTTGTACGGTACATTTCAAGGTTATCTGTCCAGATAACGTTAAGTCCTATTTTGTGGAAAGGAATTTCTTCAGCAAGCTTAGCATCTCCCTGAATAACCCACAGGTGGAAGTATTCAGATGTGTTTACAAGGTTATCTTCATAGCCAAGGTTCATATCTTCACCCTTTGGATAGCCTGTGTTGATACGGTCAACCAAAGTGAAGCAGAAGTGATTTTCCTTTTCAACCCAGTTGATAAAGTCTGCACCAAGCTCCCATTCATTTGCATAACGAAGAACGATTTCACGAAGCTTAACACCGTTCTGGTCAATAAGTTCACAAGGAAGGATGATGAAGCCACCAAGACCTGCTTTAAATCTTTCATACAAAAGTGCTGTAAGCTTTGCAGGGTATGACTTTGCAGGACGGTCAGAAAGTTTGTCGCCCTCTGAATATGAAATACCTGCTTCTGTTGTGTTGGATACGATAAATCTGAAATCAGGATTGTGTGCCAAAGCAAGGTAAGCGTCATAGTCCTCATAAGGCTTTACACATCTTGAAATAGAATTTACAATTGTCTTTTCAACACCTTCAACACCACGGATAACGTGTGTGTAGCCACAGTTTTGTGCTGTTAACATATCGCACATACCCTGTTCGATAGGCTGTACAACAACGATGTTGCCGTTAAATTCTCCTGCATCGTTAAGCTTTTGAATCATCCAGTCTACAAAGCCTCTTAAAAAGCCGCCTTCACCAAACTGAATAACTCTTTCCGGTCTTTTTACTGTTTCAAAACTCATAATTCATAACCTCCTGAATATTTTTTAAACAAATTTTTGCCATTTTATTTTTATATATTTACATTATATATCAATATTTTTGTGTTTTCCACGAAAAAAATGCTCATTTTAGGTGAATTTCTTTAAATTATTGCTTGAAAGCAATTTATTTATATGTTAAAATAAATTTGAGGTGAGAAAAATGGCAGCTTACGCATACAACGAGGAAATATCTTCCTATTACATAGAACGCCGAACAAGAACAAATGCGGTTTTAATGCCAAGCACACATTATCACAACCACTACGAAATATATTATCTCAGGAAGGGCAAGGCACGTTATTTTATAGACAACACCACCATAGACCTTAACGAGGGTGATATGGTGCTTATACCACCTTATGTAATTCACAGAACGGCATACATTGAAGACGGAGAGCTTGAACGTTTGCTTATAACCTTTACTTTAGACTTTATGAAAAAGGCAGAGGTTGACCCTGTTTTCAGATGCTTTGAAAGATACTACATAAAAAAAGCAGATGTACACAAAAGCCTTTTAAATTCCATTGAAGCGGAAAGCAACAGCCCCGACGAATTTTCCGACGAGCTTATAAGAAACTACATTGCAACGCTTTTAATTCGACTTTCCCGAATTACGGAAAAAACTGCATTTGAAGCAAAAGCCCCATCATTTATTCAGCAGATTACTGAATATATTACAGAAAATTATGCAACGGAAATTACACTTGATGAGCTTTCAAGGGAATTTTCAGTAAGTAAAAGCCACCTTTCAAGGCAATTTAAGGCAATTACGGGCTTTGGCATAAACGAATATATAACCATTGTAAGAGTAAGGAATGCGGAACGTCTTATACTTACTACGGATTTATCAATAACCGACATTGCAACAATGTGCGGCTTTAACGACAGCAACTACTTTTCTTCCGTATTTAAAAAATTAAAAGGAATACCGCCACTGAAGTTCAGGGCAAATAATTTGTAAATTGATAATTAATAATGAATAATTAATAATTGTGGTAGAAACACTTTGTGTTTCTTTTAAAAAAAGAAATGCAGTAAAGCTAAAGTAAAAACAACAATCCGACACCAATGGAATAGGAAAAATAGATGCAGAATGGACAAACAGAGCCAAAGACAAGCATTTTTATTTATAGCAAAAAAAGAAATGCAAAGCATTTCAACAAAAATTATCCATTATCAATTTTCAATTATCAATTAGCATAAAAAAACCGGACTTTTGTCCGGATTTTTTATGCTTTAGATTCGCAGTATATACATCTGTAAACCCTGTTTTCCTTATCTGTAAGATTGAAAACGTGTTCAATTTCCTGTTCCGTTGTTGTAATACAACGTGGGTTTTTGCAGAACAAAACATTTTTAAGTGTCTTTGGAAGCTCAATTTTTCTCTTTTCCACAAGTACACCGTCTTTTATAATATCAACTGTAACATCAGGGTCTACATAGCCCAAAATGTCCATATTGATATCAATATCCGCATCAATTTTTATAATATCCTTTTTACCCATCTTTTTGCTGTTTACATTTTTTATAAATGCAACGGAACAATCCAGACTGTCAAGGTTTAAAAGCTTATAAAGCTCCATACCCTTGCCTGCTGTGATGTGGTCTATAACTATGCCGTTTTTTATTGAATCTATATTCAATTATTTCACCTCCAAAAGCTTTAGTATAAGTGCCATTCTCATAAGCTTTCCGTTCATAACCTGTTTAAAATAGCAGGCACGTTTATCATTATCGATAGCTACGGAAATTTCATTAACTCGTGGAAGTGGGTGCATTATGCACAAGTCTTCCTTTGCATTTTCAAGCTTTTCGGGTGTTAAAATAAAGCTGTCTTTAAGACGAAGATATTCCTCCTCATTGAAAAATCTTTCTTTTTGTACTCTTGTCATATACAAGATGTCAAGGTCAGGCATAACAGCCTCAAGGTCTGATGTTTCAACATATTCCATACCGTTTTTGTCAAGCACGTCTTTTTTGACGTAGTCAGGCAGGTTAAGCTCTTTCGGTGAAATAAGCACAACTTTAATGCCTGTATATCTTGCAAGTGCGTTAATCAATGAATGCACAGTTCTTCCGAATTTAAGATCACCGCAAAGACCTATTGTAAGGTTATCAAGTCTGCCCTTTTCACGGTAGATTGTAAGTAAATCTGCCAAAGTCTGTGTTGGGTGGTTATGACCGCCGTCCCCTGCATTTATAACAGGAATTGAGGCATTCATAGCCGCAACCTTTGGTGCACCCTCCTTAGGATGACGCATAGCTATAATATCCGCATAACAGCTTATAACCTTTGCAGTATCTGCAACACTTTCACCTTTAGAAGAAGAGCTGTTCTGTGCATCAGAAAAGCCGATTACACTGCCACCAAGCTCAAGCATTGCCGCTTCAAAGCTTAATCTCGTTCTTGTTGAAGGCTCAAAAAACAGCGTCGCAAGCTTTTTATACTTACATTTTTCCCTGTATTTATCGGGATTTTCAACAATATCCATTGCAGTATCCAAAAGCTCTTGAACTTCCTCAACGCTAAGGTCTACAATATCCAAAACATGTCTCATTATTTGTTGCCTCCAATCCAGCTTTCATCACTTGGATTGTTTCTGAAGGCAATAAGTCTTTCAATATCACTTTCCTTAATATAGCCAATTTCAGCCGCAACCTTTGCAACTGCATCAAAGTCCGAAAGGCTTACGTTTTTAACATTAGCTTCAGCCATTCTGTCAAGACCTTTTTTCATGCCATATGTAAAGATAGATGCAACACCCAAAACTTCTGCACCTGCTTCACGCAGTACGTTTACAACCTCTATAACACTGCCGCCTGTGGAGATTAGGTCTTCAATAACTACAACCTTTTGTCCCTTTTCAAGCTTACCTTCAATCTGGTTGCCTCTGCCGTGGTCTTTAGCACCTGAACGTACGTAACCCATAGGCATACCAAGAATGTGTCCAACAATGGCCGCATGAGCAATACCTGCTGTTGAAGTACCCATCAAAACTTCAGCATCGGGGTATTCCTTTTTTACAATTTCAGCAAGTCCGTTTTCAACGTGGTTTCTAACTTCGGGAGCAGTAAGTGTAAGTCTGTTGTCACAATAAACAGGACTTTTAATTCCGCTTGCCCATGTAAAAGGTTCTTCAGGTCTTAAAAATACAGCACCTATTGAAAGTAAATCTTTAGCAATTATATTTTTCATTTTATCTATCTCCTTTAACCAATAAATTCTCTAACGCATCTTTCATAAGCCGCAACAGGGTCGTCAGCCTGTGTAATAGGTCTGCCAACTACGATGTAGTCTGAACCGATTTCCTTTGCTTTTTCAGGTGTGGTAATACGTACCTGGTCGCCAACATCACCGTCTGCAAAACGTACACCCGGTGTAACTGTAAGGAATTTTTCTCCGCAGGTTTCTTTAACCTTACCTGCCTCAAGCGGTGAGCACACTACGCCGTCAAGTCCGCAATCTGCCGCACATTTTGCATAGTGCATAACTACCTTGTCAAGAGGCTCGTTTATAAGCTGGTCTTCTCTCATTCGCTCTTCACTTGTGGAAGTAAGCTGTGTTACTGCAATAAGAATTGGTCTTGTGCCGTCTTCACGTACCAAACCTTCCAAAGCCGCTTCCATCATAGCCTTTGTGCCGAATGCGTGAAGATTACACATATCAACATCAAGTCTTGACAAAACATTCATAGACTTTTTAACAGTGTTTGGAATGTCGCAAAGCTTAAGGTCAAGGAAAATCTTGTGTCCTCTTGCCTTGATTTCTCTTACAATTTCAGGACCTTCTGCATAAAAAAGCTCCATACCGATTTTAACAAAAGGCTTTTTGCCTGTGAACTTGTCAAGGAAGGTCATAACCTGCTCCTTGCTGTTAAAATCACAAGCAATAATTACGTCTTTACCCATTAGTGTGCACCTCCGATTATATCTTTTAAACTGTTTATTTTATACTTTTCCATTACTGCAGGTAAATCTTCAACAATTTCCTTACAGCAGTACGGATTAACAAGGTTTGCCGCACCTACCTGTACACCTGTTGCACCTGCAAGCATCATTTCAATTACATCTTCGGCAGTTGAAATACCACCCATACCAATGATAGGAATTTTAACAGCCTCATAAACCTGATACACCATTCTGATTGCAACAGGCTTTATTGCACTGCCTGAAAAACCGCCCATTTTATTTGCAATTACAGGCTTTTTGGTTTTCAAATCTATACGCATACCCAAAAGTGTATTTATAAGACTTATGCCGTCTGCACCTGCCTCCTCACAAGCCTTTGCGATGGAAACAATGTCCGTTACATTAGGACTTAACTTTATATATACAGGCTTTTTGGTAACAGCCTTTACCGCCCTTGTAACCTCTGCGGCACTTTCGGGCAAAGTTCCAAAACTCATACCGCCGTTATGTACGTTAGGACAGCTTACGTTAACCTCCAAAAGTCCAACCTGTTCTTCCTTATCAAGCTTTTCGCAAGTGTAGGCATATTCTTCAACTGAAAAACCGCTTACGTTGGCGATTACTTTTTTGTTAAAGCATTTTTTTAGCTTTGGAAGTTCTTCGGAAATTACCTTTTCAACACCGGGATTCTGCAAGCCTACAGAATTTATCATACCGCTTTCACATTCGGCAATTCTGGGCGTTGGGTTACCGAAACGTGCTTCCTTTGTAGTACCCTTAAATGAAAATGTACCAAGTACATTTATGTCGTAAAGCTCTGCAAACTCATAACCGTAACCAAATGTACCGCTGGCAGGGATTATGGGATTGTCAAGCTCAAGCCCGCTTAAATTTACTTTTGTATCTACCATATAATCTCCTCCTTTAAAAGCACAGGACCGTCTTTGCATATTCTCTTGTTACCGTACTTTGTTTTGCAGGAGCAACCCATACAAGCACCGAAACCACAGCCCATACGCTCCTCAAAGCTGAACTGACCTGATGTATTTGTGCCGTTATACACAGCCTTAAGCATCGGCTCAGGACCGCAAACGTAAAAGTATGTATATTCAATATCTTTCACTGCATCGGTTACAAAGCCTTTTACTCCAACACTGCCGTCAACAGTAGTAATTACAACCTTTACCCCGATTTTTTCAAATTCTTCTTTGTAAAAAACCTCGCTTGCCTTGTTAAAACCAAGCACAACCGTAACATCTTTTCCCATTGCAATAAGCTTTTTAGCAAGGTTGTACATTGGGGGTACACCTGCACCTCCGCCGATAAGCAAGGGCTTGTCCCCGCTTGATTCAAGGTTATATCCATTACCCAAACCTGTAAGGATATCAAGCTTTGTGCCTTTTTCCATTTTAGCCATAGCTTCCGTACCCTTACCTACAGCCTTGTAGATAAGCGTTAAAGTCTTTTCATCATAATCACATACGGAAATGGGACGTCTTAAAAACATACCTTCAAGCTTTATGTTTACAAACTGACCTGATGCGGTAATATCCGAGGTATCACCCAAAAGCACCATTTCGTAAACATTTTCAGCAATATTTTTATTTGAAATTATTTCAAAAATACTCTGTTTCATAAAATCTCCTCCCAGACTATCTTACCATTGCAAATTGTAAGTTTGCATCTGCCAAATACCTTTGTGCCCTCAAGCGGTGTAAACTTACCCATAGATTCAAATTCCGAAGGGTCAACGGTGTATTCTTCATCAAGATTAAACACAGTAAGGTTTGCTATCTCGCCTGCTTTAATGTCATTACCTATGCCAAATCTTTCCTTTGCGTTGTCGTGGAAAAGCTCCATTAACCTTTCCAAGCTTAATTTGCCTGTTTTTACAAAGTTTGTATACATTGTTGCAAAGGCAGTTTCTATACCTACAACACCCATTAAGCTTTCAGCCAGACCCTTTCCCTTTTCCTCTGCGGAATGGGGTGCATGGTCCGTTGCAATCATATCTATTGTACCGTCAAGTAAACCTTCAACAAGTGCAAGCCTGTCTTCCTCACTGCGGATTGGAGGGTTCATTTTAAAGCGTCCCTCTTCCTTTAACATCATATCATTCATTACAAGATAATGAGGAGCAGTTTCACAGGTTATATTCACACCCGCTTTTTTGGCATTTCTTATAATTTCAACAGTTTCCTTTGCGGAAATGTGGCAAACGTGATATTTAACACTCGTTCTTTTAATAAGCTCCACATCTCTTTTAACGGGGCCCCATTCACTTTCGCTGCAAATTCCCTTGTGTCCGTGAAGCTTTGCATATTCACCGTCGTGGATATAACCGCCGAAAAGCAGACTGTTGTCCTCACAATGTGCGGAAATTATTTTGTCATACTTTTTGGCAATCTCCATTGCCGCAAGCATCATATCTTCACTTTGCACACCCTTGCCGTCATCGGAAAAGCCTATTACATACGGTGCCATAGCGTCCATATCTGCAAGTGCTTCACCTTTTTCTTCAACAGTTATTGCACCAAATGGATACACATTTATGCAGGCATCCCTTTCGATAATATCAAGCTGTTGTTTTAAATTTTCGAAACTGTCGGGAACAGGCTTTAAATTCGGCATAGGGCATACATTGGTATAACCACCCCTTGCACAAGCTTTCGTACCCGTCTTCATAGTTTCCTTATATGAAAAACCCGGTTCTCTTAAATGTACGTGAACATCCGTAAGACCGGGGAATACATAACAATTTTCAAAATCAAAAACACGACCACCCTCTAAAGTGCTGTCGTCAACAGATACTATACGTCCGTCTGAAATATTGACATTTGATTTTACAAATCCATTTTCAATATAAACCATTGCATTTTTAAGAGTATAGTTCATAATAATCTCCTTCCGAAATGTCCTTCTAAACCATTAGATATTTTACCACAAAGCGCAGAAAGTGTCAACAAAAAACAAAGGCTTTTTAATGAAGAATGCAAAGCGCAGAGTGCAGAATTATGGTGGAAACACGCTGTGTTCCTTTTTAAAAAAGAAATGCAGAGCATTTCCACAATAACTCTGCATTCTTAATTCTTAATTCTGCATCATATAAATTTGCGTTGGGCGCTATTTTTACATTCCGCTAAAAATTATTCAACTATAAACTCCTTGATTTCATCTTCAAAATCACTGCTGTCATCTCCGTGAATATCAAGCTTTATCGGCTTTGACAAATCCAAAGAGAAAATACCCATAATAGACTTTGCATCTACTACGTATCTGCCTGATGTAAGGTCTACATCATAATCACATTTTGCAACAATGTTTACAAATGCCTTTACCTTGTTGATTGAGTCCAACATAATGTTAAATGATTTCATAATTTATTCCTCCTGAATTTTTATTTATATATATAATACACTTTTTTTGAGGTTATGTCAATTTGTAAATTGATTAAATTCCCACAAATTTATGTTGTGAAATCCTTTTAACTATGTTAAAATGAATATATCTATATTTTTTGAGGTAACGTTATGAAAAAAGTAAAGTTTTTAACTCTTGGTTGCAAGGTTAATTTATATGAAACAGAGGCTATGAAAGGTCTTTTTGAAAATGCGGGCTATGAAGTTACGGAAAGTGAAGATGCAGACATTTTTGTTATAAACACCTGCACGGTTACTGCAATGAGTGACCGTAAATCACGCCGGATGATACGACGAGCAAAAAAGAAAAATCCAAAAAGTATTGTTGCGGTTGTGGGATGTTATTCACAGGTTTCTCCGGATGAGGTTGCAAAAATTGAAGATATTGATATAATAATGGGTACAACAGACCGCACAAAAATTGTGGAATATGTGGAAAGCTTTGACGGCAACAGACAAAACAGAGTAAAAGCAGAAATTCCAAAGGTTTTTGAGGACTTAAAGTCCACACACCAGAACCGCACCCGTGCCACACTTAAAATTCAGGACGGTTGCAGAAACTTCTGTACCTACTGCATAATCCCATTTGCAAGGGGTCCCCTACGTTCAAAGACAATAGAAGCTACACTTTCGGAAGTTCACGAGCTTGCAAAAAACGGATACAGGGAAATTGTACTTGTAGGCATAAACCTTGCAATGTACGGCGTTGATACAAACAGCAGCTTAATAGAAATTATAGAGGCAGTATGTGCTGTTGATGGCATTGAACGTGTACGTCTTGGCTCTCTTGAACCAAATTTAGTAACAGAGGAATTTATAGAACGTACAAAAAAGCTTAAAAACTTCTGCCACCACTTCCACCTTGCGTTGCAAAGCGGTTGTACCACGGTTTTACAACGTATGAAACGTCACTATACAGCAGAGGAATATTTAAAGGCGGCAGATATGCTTAAAAACGCATTTTCG
The DNA here is from genome assembly GCA_045541135.1 of Clostridia bacterium. Classification (GTDB taxonomy): domain Bacteria; phylum Bacillota; class Clostridia; order Monoglobales; family Firm-18; genus CAZNKU01. The sequence continues at coordinate 12,134 of JAZQIO010000023.1, read as the reverse complement.
GACTGTGCACTTACAACAGACGTTATGGTGGGCTTTCCCGGTGAAACGGATGAGGAATTTGAAGAAAGCATTGAAACCGTCAAAAAAACCGGTTTCAGTCAAATTCACGTTTTCCCCTACTCACGACGCAAGGGAACAGTTGCAGACAAAATGGAAAACCAGGTGGATGAAAACATCAAAAACGTCCGCTGTGAAAAGATGATAGAAACAGGCAAGATTCTGAAAAAAGAATTTTTTGATAAATACATTGGCAAAACAGTAAGTGTGCTTGTTGAACGTGAAAGTAAAGACGGTCTGTGGGAAGGACACACACCAAACTTTATACAGGTTTTTGCCAAAGGTGAAAGTGCCGAGGGCGAAACAATAAACGTAAAGCTTACAGGCTGCAAAGACGAATTTATGACAGGTGAAATTGTATGATTGAAAAGAACAAAACCTACAAAACCGAAATAACAGGTGTTGGCGAAAAGGGCGAGGGCATAGGCAGAATTGAAGGCTTTGCGGTATTTATTCCCTATGCCCTTATAGGTGAAACCGTCGAAGTTTTAATAGTAAAGGTTTTAAAAAACTATGCTTTCGGCAAGCTTATAAACATTATAACTCCATCATCTCAAAGAATTAAACCAAAATGCCCCGTGTTTTATCAGTGCGGTGGTTGCGATTATCACCACTGCACATATGAAATGGAGCTTGAAAACAAAACAAATAAGGTTCGTGACTGTATACAGAGAATCGGCGGACTTGAAATATCCGTTGCGGACACCTTGGGCAGTACAAAAATGCACTATCGAAACAAGTCACAATTTCCCGTAACACCTGACGGCATAGGCTTTTACGCACCACGAAGCCACAGGGTAATTCCCGTTGAAAATTGTCTTATTCAGCACGAAAAGTCAAACCGTGTAATTGAAGTTGTAAAGCAATTTATGGAGGATTTTCACGTAAAGCCATACGATGAAGAAACGGGCAAAGGGGTTATACGCCACATTTTCACAAGATGCACACTTACAAATCAGATGATGGTGTGCATTGTAACAGCATCAAAGGATTTAAAACATGCAGATTCTCTGGTAAGTATGCTAAAAAACGAATTTGGTGAGGATATTTCAATAATTCAAAATATAAATTCCAAAAATACAAATGTTATTTTGGGCAAGGAAAATATACTTTTAAACGGTGAAAATACGGTTACAGACAAAATCGGCGACTTGTTCTTTGAAATTTCACCACAGTCATTTTTCCAGATAAATCCCGAACAGACGAAAGTGCTGTACGACAAGGTAGCTGAGCTTGCAGACCTTAAAGGTACGGAAAAGGTGCTTGACCTGTATTGCGGAATTGGTACAATTGGGCTTTATCTTTCAAATATGGCGAAGTCTGTAACAGGTGTTGAAATCGTACCCGAAGCAATTGAAAATGCAAAGCGGAATGCAATTTTAAACGGCATAAAAAATGCAGAATTTTATGTTGGAAGCTCAGAGGATTTGGCAGAAAACTTTAAAGATGTTGACGTTATTATAATAGACCCTCCACGAAAAGGGTGCGACGAAAAGCTTTTAAAGACAATAGACGAAATTTCACCCCAAAAGGTGGTTTACGTTTCATGTAACCCCGCTACACTTGCAAGGGATTTGAAAATTCTTGACAGCTACGGATATAAGGCGGATACTGTTTATCCCGTGGATATGTTTCCGCGTACAAGTCACGTCGAAGCCGTCACACTGCTTCAACGGCTAAGTTTGCCTGACGGCAAGTGAAGTTCAATAAATTGAGTGAAGTTTACTTCGTAAGTGAAGTTCTGCCTTGTGGCAGAGTGGCAAACTTAACTTCACTTTGTTCATAAGAACAAAACTTCACTGTGAGCAAAGCGAGCTACTTCACTTTTGCAATAGCAAAAACTTCACCAAAAGGAGATTTTTAATGAAAGATTCAGAATTAAGAACACGGGCAAAATCCTTAGCACTAAAAATAATATCTGTCTGTGACGAAATTAATACCCGAAATGGCAGAGGTGTTCTCATAAATCAGATTACTCGCAGTGCCACATCAATAGGAGCAAACATCCACGAGGCAAATTATGCATCAAGCAAGGCAGATTTTATAAATAAGTTTCACATTGCACTTAAAGAATGTGCAGAAACTGAATATTGGATTGAAATGCTTGTTGGTTCAGCTTGCATTACTGAAGAAACCTCAAAAGAGCTCTTGCAGGAGTGCGGTGTCATAAGAAGAATGCTCGTTAAATCTATTAATACATTGAAAGCAAATAACAAGTAAAGCCGTCACACTGCTTCAACGGCTAAGTTTGCCTGACGGCAAATGAATTTCACCAAAAGGAAAGAGGAATAATCAATGGTTTTAACAGGACAAATATTGGGGTGGTTGGCGGCATTGCTGACATTTCTTTCATATCAGTGCAAAGACCACAAAAAGCTTATTGTTGTGCAAACATTATCTACGCTAAGTATATGTATAAGCTATTTGTTTTTAAATGCATGGTCGGGAATGTTATTAAACTTTGTATGTCTTATAAGAAATTTTATTATTTACAGAAAAGACATCAGGTTATTTTCCTATTCATTCTGGCCATATGCACTTGCAGGGATTATGGGAATAATGGGTGCTGTATCATGGCAAGGACCTATGTCCCTACTGATAATTATTGCATTGGCGGTAAATACCGTGTTTTTATATTTCCCCAATGTACAGAATTTACGAAAAAGTATTCTCTTAACATCAACAATGATACTTATATACAATGTATATTTTAATGTCTGGGGCGGTGTTGTTAATGAAATGATAGCAATAACTTCATCAATAATAGGACTATACAGATACAAGAGCATAAAGCACAAATAAGGAGGCATAACAATGCACTACAAATACTGCCCCGAATGTGGGGAGAAATTAACAGACAAGCCTGCAGGTGATGATGGAAATGTTCCATACTGCGAAGCCTGCCAAAAATACTGGTTTGACACATTTGCAAGCTGTGTAATAATGTTGGTTGCAAATGAATATAAAGAAATAGCAATGTTAAAGCAGAGCTATCTTTCCAACGAGCACTGGACATACGTTGCAGGGTATATAAAACCCGGTGAAAATGCAGAGGAAACTGCAATTCGTGAAATTGAAGAAGAGCTTGGCTTAAAGACAGAACGTCTTGAATATGCAGGTACATACTGGTTTCAAAAGCGTGAACAGCTTATGCATGGCTTTGTTGCCTTTACAAAAAAGGCGGATTTTAAGCTTTCGCAGGAAGTGGACGATGCTATTTGGGTTCCTTTTGATAAAGCACCAACAAAGATGTTTCCCGAAAGGCCGGGAAATACCCAATACCCGATTTACAGAAAACATCTTGAATTAATAGAGGAAAATTAAGGAGGCAAGCAATGAACACAATAGTTGTTTACAAAAGCAAATACGGCTCTACAAAGCAGTACGCCCTCTGGATTGCCGAAGAGCTTGGTTGCAGGGCAGTTGATGCAAAAAAAGTGAAAGCCGATGACCTTTTAAAATATGATGCCATTATATACGGTGGCGGCTTATATGCAGAGGTAATAAACGGTGTAAGCCTTATTGTAAAAAATGCAGAAAAGCTTAAAGATAAAAAAGTTGCGGTATATTCAACAGGCATTACACCGCTGAAATACAGAGAATACTACGACAAAATGGTTGTGGAAAAAAACTTTAAAAACGGCGTGCCTGAAAATGTGAAAGTTTTCAATTTTCTTGGTAAAATGAAAACCGACGAGCTTTCATTTACACATAAAACGGCACTTAAGACGTTGAAAAAAATAATGTCAGGAAAAGAAAATCCAACGGAAATGGAAAAGCTTTTAGTTGAGCTTTGTGATGCCAATGACGATTTTACAGACAAAAATGCAATTAAAGAGCTGGTTGATTACATCAGGGAGTAGATAATATGAAGATTTTAAGAGCAATTATTTTATTGCTTGGCACAGGGCTTTTTGTACTGTTTTTATGCCCTCTTATTTTTATAGGAATATTAAATGCAGGTAATGCAGTTGGTTTGATTTTATCTCTGATTATTCTTGCATACGGAATATTTTTTGACAAAGTAAACGCCGGATTTAAAGCTTTAAGCAAAACAGGTGCAGGAAAAATATTTATAAGTGTTATTTGCCTGATTGTTGTCGCAGTTTTAATATTTACAGTATGGGCAACAGCTAAAATGGCAAGAGCGGCAGACAATCCGCCAAAGGGAGAAACTACTGTTATAGTATTGGGTTGCCAGGTAAAGGAAACAGGACCAAGCAGAATGCTTAGGGAACGCCTTGATGCGGCATACAAATTCCTCTTGGAAAATCCTGATACAAAGTGCATATTATCCGGTGGCAAAGGTGATGACGAGCCTATAAGCGAGGCACAGTGTATGTACACATATCTTGTGAAAAAGGGCATAGACCCCGAAAGGCTTTATATGGAGGATAAATCCTCCTCCACAAAAGAAAATCTTATGTATTCCAAAAATGTTATTGAAAAGGAAAATCTGCCAAAGGCAATAACAATTATAACAAGCGAATTTCATCAGCACAGAGCGGCGGAAATTGCAAAAGACCTTGGTATGGAAAGCTACAGCGTATCATCAAACACACTTATAACTTTGCTTCCCACCTTTTACATTCGGGAGCTTGGAGGAATTTTTCTTGAACTATTAAACTTTAATTAATTACAGGAGCCATCACAAGTGGCTCCTGTTTTTTATATAAAAAGTAATAATTTCCTATAAAAAAAGAAATGCAGAGCATTTCATCAAAAAACTCTGCATTCTTCATTCTTAATTCTTCATTCTTAATTCTGCATTATATACTTTTGCATCACTTATTATTTTACTATGTTAGATTTATATCTTACAATGTAGTCTTTTGTTTCCCTTGCAACAACACCGCTAAGAAGAATAAGTGCAATTACGTTAGGGAATGCCATTAAGCCGTTTACGATATCTGCAAGTGTCCAAACTTCCGAAACTGTAAGGTATGGACCGATGAATACAGCAATGATATAAAGAACCTTGTAACCCATAAGAATTGGTCTTCTGTCACCTACAAGATACTGCAAGCATCTTTCTGAATAGTAGTCCCAACCAAGAATAGTTGTGAAAGCAAAGAATGCAAGACAAATCATCATTACAAATGCAGAAGCTGTTGGATTAAGGAATGGCAAGCCTGCCTGGAATGCGTATGAAGTAACTGCCGCACCTTCAAGACCCGGTACCTGCCATGCACCTGTAAGTACAATTGCAAGACCTGTCATTGTACAAACAATGATTGTATCGATAAATGTACCGGTCATACAAACAAGACCCTGACGTACAGGTTCCTTTGTTCTTGCAGCAGCTGCTGCGATAGGAGCAGAACCTAAACCTGCTTCGTTAGAGAAGATACCGCGTGCAATACCCTTTTGCATAGCAATGAATATTGTACCAACAACACCACCTGTTACAGCAGCAGGATTAAACGCACCCTGAACAATTGTAACAATTGCAGCCGGAACCTTTGTGATGTTACAGATAATAATTGTAAGACCGCAAAGTACATACAAAACAGCCATAAACGGAACTATAATTTCAGAAACCTTTGCAATTCTCTTAAGACCGCCGATAATAACCAAAGCTACGCAGATTGTAACTATAATACCTGCAATAACTGTAGCTGTTGGATAAGCGTTACCAAACAAAGTGATTGTGCTTGCCTTTGCAGGGTCAAAGAAGTTCTGTACTGCAGAAGCGATACCGTTAACCTGTGTAATTGTACCGATACCCAAAAGACCTGCCATCAAGCCAAATATAGCAAACAAAACTGCAAGCCATTTCCAGCCCTTGCCAAGACCTTTTTCTATGTAGAAAAACGGACCGCCAAGTACCTTGCCGTCAGGACCAACTTCTCTGTATTTAACAGCAAGCAAGCCTTCTGCATATTTTGTAGCCATACCAAACAGTGCAGCAACCTCCATCCAGAAAAGTGCACCGGGACCACCTGTGCAGATAGCTGTAGCAACACCGACAATGTTACCTGTACCGATTGTAGCGGAAAGCGCTGTACAAAGAGCAGCAAAGCTGGAAACTTCACCTACGCTGCCCTCTTCATCTTTAAACATAAACTTAAACGCTTTGCCAAGATGCAAAAACTGTACACCCTTTGATCTTAATGTCAACAAAATACCAACAATCAAAATAAGTGCAATTAGTGGTATACCCCATACCCAGTCATCAATTTTCGTAAGAATTTCACTGAAACTCATACTTTTTCCTCCCTTTCTGTCTGCCATATGCAGACTTCAAAAATAAATTTTCGAATTCGGAAGACAAAAAAAGCTTTCTCCGAATTCAATAACCGGAGAAAGCAAATCTGCTTATAACGCTCTGTCCTTTTGCCTGAGAGATCGACCAGCTTCATCGGCTGCCTTACACCTTCGGCGCTCAAAAAGAGACTCTCCAGAGTTATTACAAATCAGTATTATACACCCTTATATTTAAAAATGCAATACTTTTTTGAAAATTTATTAAATTTTTGTAAATATGACTGTAACTTTGCATATTTAAGTCGTTTGTTTTTTAACAAAATCCATTTACAACACAATTTTTTTGGTGTATAATTAAATTATAATTACAATGGGAGGAATTTGGAATGAACATTTTAGTTACAGGCGGTGCCGGCTATATAGGCAGTCATACCTGCGTACAGCTTTTAGAGGCAGGTCACAACGTGGTTGTACTTGACAACCTTGACAACAGCTGTGAGGAATCCTTAAACAGAGTTAAAAAAATTACAGGCAAGGACTTTAAATTTTATGAAGTGGATTTGCTTGACTACGATGCTACAAACAAGGTTTTTGAGGAAAACGAAATAGATGCGGTTATTCACTTTGCAGGCTTAAAGGCAGTTGGTGAAAGTGTTGCAATTCCATTAAGATATTACCACAACAACATTACAGGCACACTTAACCTTTGCGACATTATGTCAAAGCATAACGTTAAGAAAATTGTATTCAGTTCTTCTGCAACAGTTTACGGTGACCCTGCAACAGTGCCTATTACAGAGGATTTCCCTCTTCACGCAACAAACCCATACGGCAGAACAAAATTATTTATAGAAGAAATTTTGCGTGACCTTTACGTTTCAGACAACGAATGGGACATTGTAATACTTCGTTACTTTAACCCTGTTGGTGCACACGCTAGCGGTACAATGGGTGAAGACCCCAACGGTATTCCAAACAACCTTGTACCTTACATTTCACGTGTTGCTATCGGTACTCTGGAATGTCTGTCAGTATTCGGTAACGACTACGACACACCTGACGGTACAGGTGTACGTGACTATATTCACGTTGTTGACCTTGCAGATGCTCACGTTAAATCAGTTGAAAAAATTGCTACAAAACAGGGTGTGCTTACCTACAACGTAGGTACAGGCAACGGATATTCCGTGCTTGAAATGGTAAAGGCATTCGGCAAAGCCTGCGGACACGACATTAATTATAAGATAGTTGACAGACGTCCCGGTGACATTGCAGTTTGCTATGCAGACCCTGCAAAGGCTAAGGCCGAGCTTGGCTTTAAGGCTAAAAAGACACTTGAGGATATGTGTAATGATACATGGAAATGGCAGAGTCTTAACAAGAACGGTTATAAGAATTGATAATTAATAATGAATAATTAATAATTATGGTTGATAAACTTCGTTTATCCCTGAAAAAAGTAGGGTACAGCCTTCAGGATGTACCGAATATAATCGGTTCGTCGAAAATCGTCGAACCCTACATTATTCAAATTTTAAAAACTGCAAGGGCTTTTGTTCCCTTGCAGTTATCTATATAAAAGAGGTTTCAAAATGAAAAAATTTTTTGGTCACCTAAAGACAATTACAAAGCACCGTCATACGGTTATACGTCACTGTGCAAAGTCCGGCATATTATGGCAGGGGCTTTTTCACGATATGTCAAAATATTCGCCTACGGAATTTAAGCAGGGCATAAAGTACTACACAGGCACAAAAAGTCCCAACGAGGGTGAACGTGCAGAGTACGGATATTCTCTTGCCTGGATGCACCACAAGGGCAGAAACCGCCACCATTTTGAATACTGGACAGACTACAACCCTCAAACAAAGCTTGTAAGTCCTGTTAAAATGCCTGCACGTTACCTTGCGGAAATGTTTTGCGACCGTGTTGCCGCAAGTAAAATTTATCAGGGTAAAAATTACAGCAACCATCATCCCCTGGAATACTTTAACAGAGGCAATGCAAAAAATGTAATGCATCCCGAAACTGCGGAAAAGTTACACGAAATACTTGTAATTTTAGATGAGCAGGGTGAAAAGGCGGCATTCAAGGCTGTCAAAAAGCTTGTAAAAGAAAGGAACTATTAAAGTTATGGAAATTGAAATTTTACACAACATCGAGGGTGCAAAAAAAGCAAAAGGACTTACAGTTATTATTGATGTTTTCCGTGCCTTTTCAATGGAGACATATTTAACTAAAAACAATGCAGAAAAAATTATACCCATAGGGGAAATTGAAGCTGCCTTTGAATACAAAAAGGCTAATCCCGACGTTGTTTTGTGCGGTGAACGCAGGGGAATTAAGGTAGAAGGCTTTGACCATGGAAATTCACCCGCACAGATAGAAAACGTTGATTTCACCGGCAAAACTGTAATTCACACCACCAGTGCAGGTACACAGGGAATTGTAAATGCAACAGGTGCTGACGAAATCATAGGCGGTAATTTGGTATGTGCAAAGGCAATAGCCGATTATATAACCTACGCCAACCCAAAGCACGTTTCTTTGGTTTGTATGGGGCTTATGGGGTGCAGAAAAACCGATGAAGATACACTTTGTGCCGAATATATAAAAAGCCGTCTGGAGGGAAAGCCTCTTGAGGATATAGAAGAACGGATTGAAGCTCTTAAACTGACTTCAGGTGCACAGTTTTTCAAACCGGAGCTTAAACACGTTTTCCCGGAAAGGGATTTTGAGTTGTGTACAAAAATCAATTCCTTCCCATTTGTGTTACGTCTGAAAAAGGACGAAAACGGCGGACCTTCGTACATGGAACGTGTTGACATTGCAACCCTTGACAAAAACTACATAGCTGATGAAGCAAGTGTTATCATACCTGAAATAAAAGAGGGCGACATGGCATCTGCACTTACACGCGAACAGGCAATTTGTCTGCCAAATGACATAAAAAAAGTCCTTGTATACGGAAATTACAAGGAGCCTGAAGGTAAATTTGATGCTGCCTTGGTTTTAGGAGGTCATGAAGATGTTATGGAATCCCGTGCAAAAGCTGCCGCAAGCCTTTATCACAACGGTCAGTGCAGTCTGTTTATCACAACGGGAAGACTTTTTCAAAACACCCCCTTTGGCAGTGTTACGGAAGCACAGGCACTTGCGGAATATATGATGAAGGCAGGTGTGCCGAAGGATTGCATATTATGTGAAGAAAAGGCAACCACAACCCTTGAAAATATGACATTCAGCAGAAAGATGCTTACGGAAAAGCTTGGCGACAAAAAGCTTCGCCTTGCAATAGTTACATCATATTTTCACTTGGTACGTTCCGTAAAGTTAGCAGAAAAACATATTGAAAATGCGGACATTGAAGGTATAAAAGCAGATTTTCCCTTTGATAATCCCGACGAATTTCATTTGAACAAACAGATGTGCGAATGGCTTAAAACCGAAAGCCGTTTACTTTGCAGCTATGCAAAACGGGGAATTATTGAAGATTTTCCCATACTGCACAGGTAAAGAAGTAATGTAAGAACAGAAAGGATAAGTACTATGTTTTTAAAAAAGAAAAAAACTCCTAAACCGGTAAGCCGATTTGATTTAATTTCCTATATTGTAGTTGTTGGTGCAATGATAATTATGGTATTCTTATTGAAATAACGGGGTGATTTTATGAATTTACAACAGATAAAAGAATATTCGGCTCTTAATCTTAAAAGATTATTTCCGTTGGATTATGACAAAGATGCAGTAAAAGAAAAAGTCTACAATATCAAAAAGCTTACTACGGAAAGAGATCGTGTTAACAAAACTCTGGAAAGAGAAGCTATGGACTCAATAAAATTCAGAATTATTCCCCTGTGGCTTTTCTTGTTTTTTTGTATTCCTGTTATAATTACAATGCCACCTATTGCCGAGTTTGTTGCACATATTCCATGGTTAGGTGAAAAAATTTTCGGTGCAAACCTTGATACATCTATTGTACAGCAACCTATCGGTGTGCTTGCTATGTGCATTATATCCCTTATAGTTATAGGAGCATGGAGCTTCTTTTCATTCATAAACAGGGTTAGTTCTGAAACAATCGGAACATTTGGATATTATGCTTATATATTTCTTGAAGTGGCATTATGTGTTGGTTGCGGATACTTGCTGTTTTCGGATATTACAATACCCGGAGGAGTTTCGGCAGTAAGTATAATATTTGTTGCGGTAGGCGGTATTATAACAATGCTTGCACGAATTTTTGAAAATTTCCGTCTGAGAAAAAGCTATGCAGAATATTCTCAAAAAGTTGACGCGATAAATAAAGCAGATGACTTTATAGCTGAACTTACAGCTATTCAACAGTCAAATGCAACCTGCTATGAATCCCGTATAAAAGAATTTTGTGGCAAGGATTATCCATTAATTCCTGTAAAACCGTGGTTTGAATACATAGGCAAAGACCATGAATATGATAAACCGTGGCACATATATTCCGATTTGAGGGGTCCTATTGAAAGTACGTATTTCAAGGATAATTTCAGTACAGAAAAAACCTTACACATTCAGGAAACATTTATAGATGTCAAAAGCCAGAAATACGGTTTTGAAGATGTTAACTGCAATGAAGCTTTAGCTTTGTGTAAGAAAAAACATCTAAATCCCTTTTTTGGCTTTGATGTGCCTGAATTTAAGCCGGAATTCAGATACTCTGTTTTAAAGCACGAATGGGATATACTTGTTACTGTCAAGACAAAAAGAAGAGAAGAAATAATCGAAAAGGTTACTACCATGGCACAGATTGATTTTGATTTGGAAACATCTATGAACGAAACTCTTGAAGGATATGACAGAGCAAAGTTCGAAAAAAATGCCGATTTTGTGCTTATGCAAAAAATTTCAGACTATGAAAACAAAAAGGCTGAAATACGAGAAGCTAAGGGTGCTACTATTTCCAGAATGGGTGATGTCGTAACAAAAACAAAAAAAAGAACGGAATATGGAAACGTTACCGGTATGATACTTGTATATGACGAAACCGATATGCTGATTGGCGCTTATTGTGATGATTCTTATGAAGCAATTGACTATACAAGAGAGCTTGTTGCTGAAAAAACAGGTACCGAGCTTTCTGTGCTTGCAAACCCATGTGGCGACCAACAGCTTATGTATATGTATTATAATGTTTATCTTGGTAAAAAAGAAAAAGAAAAGGAATATTACAGGTGCGACATATAAATAGTCATGTGCACTGCATAAAAGTTTAAAAAGGGCTGTAGCAAAATGAAATCATTTTGCTACAGCCCCTTACTATTATATTTCCTGTCTTATGTATATTTCTTCTGTTTCAAGTTGAATACTTTTTATCCTCTCCTTTATTTTTTCAAGTTCGTTTGTAATATCTGTAAGCTCGTTAAAAAGTTTAGTATACATTTCTGTTGTAACTTCCATTTTTGACACTCCTTTGTAATAAAATAAAAAGCGCCGACCGAAGCCGACGCAAAAAACGCAACCTCGTTACGATTGCGACTCGCCTACTTTGCACTGCACTGAAACAGCAATCAAAGAAGAGAGGTTACATTTTTTTAAAAATGAAACTTCTCAGATAACTGTTTTCAGTTTTATGCAATACATATATGTAAAGCGAGTCGCAAATATATTATAGCAAAGCGAAAGAGATTTTTCAATACTTTTTCATCGACAAATTATTATAAATTTTGACATTGTATTGTTTCCGCTGTCCGCGGGGGGCGGCAATTTTTAATTGGTAGGGTTCGGCGATTTTCGACGAACCATTTTGTATATTAGCGGTATGTCGCAAGCGCCATACCCTACCAAAAACTTCGAAACGATTTGCAATCCCTCACTATACGGCGTATTTGGTTCGT
>JAZQIO010000022.1:0-27044 GCA_045541135.1 Clostridia bacterium | reverse complement strand
CATCACCTGTTCCGCCGTGTTCTCCGCCTTTACCTTCGCCCTGATGATTTTTAATATACTCAGGTGAGAAAAGATATACATCCTCTGTCTCTGGAATCCATTCTACAACATATCCTACTGCTTCAGAAATAAAACGAAGTGGAACGAAGGTTCTGTTGTTAATAATTGTTGCAGGAGAATCAAGTATAACCTCAACACCTACACTATCGCCAAGCTCTTCATCATATTTTGTGTAATAAGCTTTTGTACTGTCAATCTGCATCGCAATAACGGGAACTGTACTTCCTTTTTCGCAAACATCAACCTGACGTGTATCGTTATGCCAGTAAACATCATAGCCAAGCATCTCGGTTATTGCACGAACAGGAACCATTGTCCTGTTATTAACAATCTGTGACGGGGTATCAGATTCAACTTCATTAAGGTCAACAAAAATGTTTCCTTTTGCAAAAACCGATACGCTCATTCCTAGAACTAACATTACAACCAATGCCGTTGATAACAAACTTTTAATAATCTTCATAATATATTCCTCCAAAATTAATTTTTTTAAATGGCTTGCTATTCTGTTCTAAATGCCATCATAATGCCCACATTAAAAATGTCAAACTTATTTTATTTCACATTATTTATTACCCATTGAAAAATCTGACATATTATGGTATAATAATTATACACCGTCCATCAATGGGCGATGCAATAATTTTTGGATTTTTTTAAATCTCTTCAAAAATATTTATTTTATATAAAAAACGAGGATTTTTTTATGAATAATAACAATTTATTTTCCATCGGCGAGATAGCAAAAGCCATTGGAATCACAAGAAAAATTATATTGAACTATGAAACAAAAGGTCTTATAACTCCTGACAAAAAATACGGAAGCACCGGCAATAGATATTACACCATTGATACATTTACTCAAATCCGTACAATCCGTGTTTTTCAGAATTTAGGTCTTTCGCTTGATGAAATACGGGAATACTTTGATGATTCGACTGATTTGGAGCCGGTTATAAACCGACTAAAAAAAAAGAGAGATGAACTTAACCTCACCATAGAGAAATTGCAGGAGAGAACACGAAAAAAAGGTGATGTTATACGAGAAATCACCATTGAGCCGCAAACCATTTACTGCCGTGTGTATAACTCAACCTCTATTACCGACAAAACAAACCTTTTAAGGGATACGGCACTTGAAGCAATGAGATTGTACGGAACAGATACAACAAGACGAATGTATTATACAGAGCACACAGCCGAAGCTCCTGAGGAGGTTTCATATTGCGTTGCCGTACCGCAAGGAAGCAAGGGCGAATATGTAAGTAACAATCCCAAACTCAAAGCCATTTCGTTTTTTCATCACGGTGCTTATGAGAATATTCCCGAAGCACGAAAAAAACTTGTTTCCTACGCAGAGGAAAACAATTTGAAACTGATGGGTGTGTTCCGTAATATTTACCTTGAAGGGCCACCGCAACATAAAGACAAAAGCAAGTTTATCACTCAAATAATTGCGATAATTGAATAAAACAGAATGAGGCTCTAAGGATTTGCTTACCTTAAAATCATGAAACGTTAACCAACTTCTTATGCATACACATAACTTTTAAAAAAGAATGTTATTTATCAAGCATATCTATGCAACTGTAACGCATATTGCTTTTCTAAATTCTGGTTTCATATTTTCAAAATATATCTTTTTACAGAAAAAAGATTAAATTTATGGTAATAAGACTAATTTTTTAAACCCAATATTTACACAATTATTTAATCACCATATCTTTTTATAACCCTTAGCAAAGCAGTGATAAACTTCATTATTTTTCTTAAACGATAGCTTTTTTGAAACGATAGGAAAATAGTTATTTCTAATAAAAATCAAAATCAAGAGCAAAAATAGGAATGAAAATAACATGCAGAAAACAAAATGAACCCTCATTATCAAAGCAAGTGCTTGAAATGAGGGTTTTTGAGCATAAAAAACGATAGAGTAATTGATAAATTGTATCAATTACTCTATCTGTTATGGCATTGGACGTAATGTTTAATACAATGAATCCTGTTACATTAAGGAAGGTTCATTCACACATTGGAATTTATTAAATAAACCTCAAAAATCTCTTTGCCATGTATGTTCAACACCCTATTTTAAAAGCAAAGATTCAGGACGCTGAATCAAATGAAACAAGTTCATTTCAGGGTCGTAAAACAAAGCAAGCTTCATTGTATCCTTTATAATTGGCTCTGCGGCAGGCTTTACTCCTGCATCTAAAAGCATCTGTCTGTCTTTATCAAAATCATCGGTTTCAAATGCAAGATGCCGAAGCCCTTTTACATAGTTGTCACAAACTGTTTCGTCATCGGATTTCATAGGATAAACCTCAATAATACCGTTGTGGCATTTTAAAAATTTTGTGCCGTTTGGATATGACAAAATCACCTTACAGCCAAAATATTTTTCATAAAATTCACAAAGTTTATCTGTATCTCTTGCAACTAATCCTGTATGTTCAATACCTGTAATCATAACACATTCTCCTTTATTTTAGAAAGTATAATAAGTTCCGTCATCACATTTGTAGAGTATGTCATTCTTTGTAAATGTAATTTCGTACTTGTGACCGTTATATTCAACAGTCATTGTGGTTTTGTCATCTGCGAAGTCGCATTTTGCTGAAGGTTTTTTTGCTCCCTTATCCATTGGGCATATTACTGTGAAATAGTTGGCTTTACCTTCACTTTCAAGTACAATTCTCTTTGTACTTCCCAACTTGCCTTCGATTTCCTGTTCTGTATTTATGTGGTATGCCATGTGAAGCTTTCCGTCACAGATGCTTGTTTTATATTCAACGTCAGACATCACCTTCATATAAAGGTCAGCTTTCGGACGTTGTGCAAAAAATTCGTTTCCGTTTATATTAAGTTTTAATTTGCCGTCGTAGTTGTTTATATTAAAACCGCTTTCGATTTTATCTGTTTTATTGTTACACTCAACTCTGTCCCATATAATAAATAAATCAGGCTTTATAAACAAAATGTTTCTTACGCAGTACTTAAGGTAAGGTGAGTAGCATTTTTCCGCATGGCTTTTAACAAATGATACATCTTCGTGAAAATCCTTATAGGTTACAATCGCTTTGTTGTTGTGGGATGTGTAGTCACGAACCTCGTCATGAAGCATTCCTTTTTCAACAAAGTTAAGCACCTGGTCACTGTTGTTAATACAGATTGTATTATGACTTGATGTATGTGTGTCGTAATCCTCGTGAGATTTGCCTCTGTAACATGAATGTCCGGGATCACAGATGAAATATTCACCCTTTGAAAACAACATTATGCTGTTTTTATCAAAGTGCTGATGTGAACGTGAACGTCCACCGCCACCGCTTTGAAGCTGCATTACCGTGTCGTTGCCTTTACCGCAAAGACCTTCCCATGAGCTTCGAAGATATGTAAAGCCTGTTTCAGCAAATACTCTTTCAGGTTCAAAAATTGAGGGTTTTTCGGAAAAGTTCTCTTCATCATACAGTGCCAAAAGCATTGTATTTAAAATGTGCCATGTGGTATGCAATGCATCAGGTCTTGGAGGGTTATTCATTAAAAATTCATCAAGATACCACTGTGCAACAGGATTTTTAAAATAGTTTGCATAAAGCAGAGCCTCAGGTGCTTCCATCTGGAATAAAAACGGACAGTCATGGAAGTTTGTGGCAACAGCTACAGGTCTGTCGTAGCCCTCAATTTCATATTTACCAATCTGGTTATATATTGCCCATTCAAAGGATTTACGGCAGTTATTCATACCATCAAGGCGTCTGCCCTTTGTGTGCCATAGCGACCATGCCGCAGATGAAAGGCAGTTTATAGGATATGACCAGTAGTGATACCCTTCTCCATAACTGCCATCTGCCTCGGTCTTTTCAAGCCACAGTCTTAAAGCCTCTGTTGCAATGCTCATATCCTCTTCAAATGAAGGAAGTTCGTCTTCTATTAAAAGCAAAAGCTGTACAAATGAAGACGCAATAACACAAAGGTGATTCATAACCCAGTTTTCCATCTGGAAAAGTGTGGAGTTCTTAAGAAGCATATATGGCTTTTCAAGTAAAGTCTTTTTAATTGCTTTCTTTTCATCTTCGTCAAAAAACGAATATCCCCATTCATAAGCCATGACCACTGCCGCAGTTATTGTAGCGGTTTCAAGCTCACCTGCAAGGACTTCCTTGCCGTGATAAATTCTTGTACGGGGTCTGTTTGGATATGCGGGTCCTTGCCAGAAATCCATAGATTCTCCGATGTAATACATAACCTGCTTTTTAAGCTCTTTTATATACTTTTCGTCCTCTGTAACCAAAGCCGCCATAGCAAGGTCGCTCATTCGTTTTCTTACAAAGTAGTAAACAGTAAATGTATCTTCGGGAAAGGCAATGTTTCCAAGCTCGCAAACTCTGTCCGCAGTATCCTTAATATCCTTCCATATTGAAGAAAACTTTTCAGACTTTGTACGTTCAATAATTTTTTCTATATGTTCTTCATTGAAATAAAGCTCCTGTGCCAGTTTCATATTAATCCTACCTTTCAATCTGCTTTGTCAATTTCATAAAATTTATCAGAAGTTGTTCAATTATTATAATAGAAATGTACAGTGTAGAGTAACTGAAAATTGTATCAATTACTCTATCTGTTATGGAACTTATACATCTTCCATACTCATACCATCATAGGCTACCGTAATATCATACATGGGTGCTGTATCCTCCCAGTATTTTACAAGTTGACTGTGATTCATTCCCATGCAACAAATATGTGTCATATAAATTTTTGTATTTTCATTTATTGTTCCCTGTTCAAATAGTCTGTCTAATGTTTTTCTGACTTCCGTAAGCCCCATGTGAACATCTATACCCATTTCTTCAACAGGAAATGTGCACTCACTGACTAAAATATCAAGCTTTACATTTTTTAAATACTCAAATGTTTCTTCAAGATAAGGTCCTGAATCCAAAGCATAATACATTTTTCTGCCGTCGGGAAAATCTATTATATAATTTGCGGAATTAGCCTCCACACCTGTATGATGATGTCCCTTTAGTGGAGTGAATTTATACTTATCCACATCGTATGTTTCATAGAACTTTAATGAATGAATATTTACCGAATCCATATATGGTTCATTTCCGCATGAAAGTTTTTTAATGGCTTCGGCACCGTATTCCGAAAGATAAACATTTATTTTATCACTTTTTCGCACCGGACTGACTTTGCGAAACCACCATACCTTTGGATTAAAATGGTCATCATGAGTGTGTGAATATACAATGTGTTCCACATCGTATGTATCTTCTCCTATTCGGTGTGCCTGGGGTATAAAATCAGCACCCACATCAATCATAACAGAATCATCAAGTCTGAAGCAGGAACGGGTACGTAAATCCTTACCACCATGCTTTCTTGCATATTCACATATTTCGCAACGGCAAAAAGGAGTTGGAACACCCTCGCCGGCAGAAGTTCCCCAAAAACGCAATTTTTTTATTTCCGACATAATGAGCCTCCAAAAAAACTTAATAATTAATTGATTTCCAGTAAAGGCAGCAACGGAACAGAATCCGAAATGCTGTTAAACAAGAAAATTTTGTATTTTCCGGAAGGATTGTAAGTAAACGGAAAGTCGTAATAACAAGTTTCACCTGCTACTAAATTCTTAACATTTATGACCTTTAATTCTTTCATTCTACCATTATAACCTGCAAAAATCAAGTCTGCTGATTCAATGTTTTCTTTAACAGTTACAGATATTTTATTTGTTTCAGCATTAAAGTCAATAGCCGATGATAAAATAATTATTTTTTCCGCACTATATCCGCAGGAAACAAGATATTCTTTAACATCTGTGTTTTTAACATATAAAATACAATCCGAAGCAAGTCCCTCAAGTACTTTATTATTTTTAACAGTTAAAGAATCGGAAAGTATATGCAGTTCTTCAATTTTTCCGCAACCGTAAAATGCACCGCTGTGAAGATTGGAAGTATGGAGTTTTAAGGCAACAAGAGATTTATTAGTTGAAAGTGCCTTGTAATCCATAGATGTTACACCCTTACCAACTTCTAAAGATGTAATCCCCGAACGGAAGAATACCTGTTTACCAAAGGAGGTAACGTTATCCGGTATAACGGCATAAGTAAGCTTAGGGCAGTATACAAACACACCCGTATATGAAGAGCCAAGCGTACCAATGGTTGTGACATTTTTTCCTATCTGAAGTCCTGTTATTAAATCATTTAATATTTTTTCATTATAAGTAACTATATAATTTTTATGTGTAGTATTACAACCCTTTGCAAATGCACCGTCATTTATGGCAGTTACGGGATATTCCTCCTCTGTGCCGTCACCATCGGCATCAAACTTTGCCGTATCGGGAATAACAAGTGTATATTTTGATGACGGGTATACCTGAAATCCTGTTACAGCAAGACTTTTTTTATCCGGATTAAGTGCATAGCTTAATTTATAATCACCTGTTTCGCTTACATCTGCTGCTTCTACCACTGTAAGATTTTTTGCTGCAATGCCCGATGAAGAAAGTATGTTTTTAGCTTCAACAGATGCTGCAAAATACATTTCACCGTCAGTATAAACTGTATCATAACCACCGATTTTTTCGAGCATTTTGGAAATATCATAGTCTTCTGCAGTTATATATACAAGTCCGTTTTTAACTTCATACTGTGCACTGTCAACCACATCAAGACTCTCAACACTAATATTATCAACAAGTATGGCATTGGTTTCTGTCATATAGCCATCATAAGTACCGAAAAATCCGAATGTTGCTTCGTTTCCGTCAAAAACAAAAGGATTTTCGTCTACATATTCACCGCAATATTCGTCATATATATCACCGTTACTATATGCTTTCCAGCTTATTTTACCGTTATTTACCGTAACTTTAAAGGTTATTGTTCCCGTTCCAAGTCTGTTGCCGTATGTGTATCCTCTTGTAAGCTCCGTAGCCTGGCTGTCGGTAACTTTATAAAGCACCCACGCAGGGCTCATAAGTGCACCGTATTTTTCCACCTGCAGCTGGTAATAATTGTTGTTGTCATTATGAACCATAAATCTTACACCAAAATTATCGGATGCATGAGTACGGGAAGCATCAAAATTAATTGTGTATCTGTCGGAAAGTTTGGAAAGGTCACCGTTATAATATGCAACGGCACTTCTGTCTATTGACGACCCATTGCAAAACGGAACTATAATAAGTCCCTTTCCTGTCTTTTGCGAATAATTACTGAAATTATCAATACCAAGCTGTGCAAAACCACTTGTTCTGTATGCAACCCAATTATCGAAGGTTTCACCTATGCCCGAAACTAATACAGGCTCTTTAGCTTCAAAATCTTCAACAAATTCAAACTTTTCTTTTTCTGCATAAACATTTAAATTAATTGTGCAGTTGACGACTGTAACTTTACTTTCACCTGTTTTTAATGCTTTAAATTCATTATTTTCAAATGTAAGGTAACCACTATTAACAGTTGCAGAATAATTATCAAAAGCATCTATACCACTTATTCTCGGATAAAGTCTGAAAGAACTGTCTGCAAACGGCATATCTGTTGTTCCTCTAATTTCCGAAAATACTTTAAAATCCGAAACATCTGCGTTCTCAATCTTTATTGCAGTATATACATTTTCGTTATACACATTAAGCATTTTGCCGTTTTCAAAAGAATTTGAAGTAGCAAACTTTTCCCAGACACCCGAAATATTTTTAAGATAAATCTTAAAGTTTGTGCTTGTTCCCGAATAGTCAATTCTTCTCACTTTTTCAGCATTGGCAAAGTGATACACATTTTCTTCTGCAGTTGCACCGTAAAGCAAGTCATTATAAACAACATCATCCTTTTCATCTGCAAGAGGATTTGTTTTTTCCACAGTTGTTATAGGTGTTTTTGCCTTAAGCTTAAGAAATACAACTCTTTTACTTCCAAGGGTATAACTATTGAAATTTTCTGTATTTTTATTAACTGTTGTTGTGGTGAAAACATCTTTTGTATTTTCACTGTTTTTATAGGAATAATAATTTGGTGCAGTAAAGGTTGTTTCACTGACTAAATCATATTCATTCACAAAGTCAAAATTCACAGTATATTCATTATAATTTGAAGCATTTGTAAGCACAAGTGTAAGCTGGTCATCATCTGTTGCCATAGCCACAACTGATGCATACTGTTCAGGAGAATTGTCCGAGCCGTCATATCCGTTATATGTAGTTTTTACAACTCTGTCACCAAGCATGGTTTTATAAAGATTATAAAAATCCGCAATGCCTGTGGGTATGTATTCTCCGCCTGTATCCTGAACATACGACCACAAATTATTACTGTAAAAATTGTGATATGTAGCAAGTGCTGTATCACCGTTATTCATTGCATTTGAAAAGAACAGAGAATCGGTAAGACATGCCCATAGTGAAGTGTACGAAACGTAGTTACCCTCGCTTGTAAGTGCGTGTTCGGTAACCGCAAACTTTATATCTTTATCAGGACCAAGCTCATCCTTAAAAATTTGTTTTATATTTGCATAAATATCATCATTTGCCTTGTGACGGAATGTTGAATTTCCCGAATAAAAGTGCACTGCCACAAGGTCATCAATATAAGCGCCTAACTTTTTAGCAACAATTCTGTTCCATACCATACCCTTTTCAGGAGTAGATTCTCTTACAACCACAGGCATAATTTTAAGGTCCTTACTTACACCACGAATAGCCTGTGCGTGCTGCATTGCTGTTTCAGTATAATATTCTGCGGCAGCTTCTGCAGTAAAAGGTTCATCAAATCCCGGGAAAGTTACACCTATTGAATGATAATTTTCATTGCCCAATTCAAACCCTATTACGTTTACGGGTTCTTCAAGTCCCATACTTACACGAAGCGCTCCCCATTGTGATGAATTCTTGTCGTCAAGAAGAAAATGTACAAACTGTGCTGTTTCTGCAGGGGTCTGGTCAAACATACTTATAACAAATACAAATTCTGCATCGGGATTTGTGGCAAGTACGGTTTTTATAAATTCCACAGGTCCGTATGCTATTGGTCCTCTTGTTTCCGTTGTTCCGTTTTCAATGTTAAGTGATGTCCATGTTCCCCTTTCTGCGTAAGGACCCACACTCTTTATAAGATTTACTCTGTTTGTGTAAAGTCCGCCCCAACGTGCAACGGGAATAGCTCCGATATTTGAAGCAGAATTAATGTAAGCATCGGAAAGCTGTTTTTCACCATTAACCAATTTTTCTCCGCTTATTTCAAACTGTACACCAAAAAGTCTTTGAAGATTACTGTCCATTACAACATTACCTTCATCCACAGACACATCAAGTGTAAGGCTGTTATCCACAATGTCTGATTCGTCCCATCTTACAAGCTCATCAGTAGAATTTTTATTATAAATTATCTCTTTGAATTCCTTAACCGAAAGACGTTCAGTTTCGTTTTTGTCAAAACTCCACACAGCTTCTAAAACCGCAAAGTCAGAAATATTAAAACTACTGCCTGCAGGGTAAGTATTTATACCGTCACTCCAGCCCTTAAGATTATATCTGAGTCTTGAATATTCAGGTAAAGTTACTGTATCACCACAATCTATCACAGAGGCTATACCCTGTTTGTATCCGTCTTTTAAAACAAGCATATTATCGTTTATAACCGTTACATTTTCTGCCGAAACCCCGTTAGAGGTAATTGTTGTTTTTGCATTTTCATTTCTTACATAGTAATGAGTTGGTGTTGAAAGGTCCATACCTATTGTGTTTGAAAAAGTTGAACCCGTAAAGGTATCCTTACCAAGGAGTACAACAGTCTGCAAGCTTCTGCACTGTGCAAATATACCTGCATCCACCTTTGTAATTGTGCTTGGAATAATTATACTTTGAAGCTTACGGCAGTTGTAAAAAGCCTGTTGTCCTATGATGTTAAGACCTTCACCAAGCTCAATATGTGAAAGCTGTGTACAGCCTTTAAAGGCTGATGCACCCATATTTTTTATATATCTTGCATCCACGTATTCAAGATAAGTACAGTTATAAAAAGAGTTTGCACCGATACTTAATACTCCGTCTTCAATTTTAACACTTTTTATGTCGGTAGACCCTGAAAAAGCATTGTCCGATACACCTGCAACGGGGTAAGAATCTATTTTTGAAGGAATAACAAGGTCAACAAACACATCGGGACTTTTGGCAAAGCCTGTTATGTATGCCTTGCCATCAACAACATTGTATGACAGTTCATAAGTACTTTCAGCAAGTACCAATCCAAATGAATTAAACATGATAAATACAGCAAGCACAATTGCAATATATATCCTTGTTAGATTTATTATATTTAATTTTTTAACAGATTTTGTCATAACAATCACCTCTAAAATTATGGTTAATGGCTCCGAAAAGGAGCCATTAAACCTTTTAAAATTAAAATTCTATTGTGCTATTAAGTGGCATTGCGCCTTTTAAGCTGTTGAATATAAATACTTTATAATATTTACCTTCCACAGGTGTCACATCAAAGCTGTAAGTTCCCGGAACAACTGCGGTATCAGAATAAACCTTTACACTTTCAAGCTTTGTGTGATTTTCGTCGGCAAACTGGCTAACTAAAACTGAGTAGCTGTTTATATAAGCAGGTACCGTAAGTGTAACAACATTTTCTGCATAGCTTAGTGAAGGTACACCTGTTTCATTTCCAAGTACTTCAGCTTTATTGAAATATGTAGCATCACTGCCCGTAGCATCAATAGCAGCCTTTACAGTATCATTTTTAACGTAAAATACCGTACCGCCAACTTCCTTACCTGAAAGAACCTTGTTTGTAAACTTAACATCTTCACCAAGTATCACAACAGTTTTAAGCTGATGTGCCGCCTGCATTGACTTAAGGTCTATAGATGTAACTGATGCAGGAATAATAAGTTTAGACAATACTCGGCAATCATAGAACATATAGAAATTAAGACTTGTAATACCTTCCTGCAATTCTACATCTACAAGAGAATCACAATTCTGGAACAAACGTGTACCCATAGTTTCGATTGTACCCGGTAAAACTACACTCTTTATGTTTGTTGAACCAAAGGCACTCTGCGCTGCTGCATTAACAGTAAATGTAAGTCCTGTAACAGGATCTGTAACTTTAGACGGAATTACAAGGTCTACAGCTTCTTCAGGGTTCGTATCAAATCCGTTTACAGTTACGTTTTTGCCTGAAACTGTGTACTTCAAAGCATATTTTCCGTCAACTGACGGTACTGTAATTTCAGTTCCGTCTGCCATGTTGTAGTCTATATCAGCATCTGTGTAACCTGCTGCTATAAGCTTGTTATACACATTACCGTTTGACACAACAAACTTAACACCCTCAGCATTACGCAAAAGACCTGTTATTGTAATATCCTTACATGCAGTAATGTCGATAGTTGTACCATCAGGATTATTCAGATAAAAACCGTCCAGATGGAATTTAAAGGTTTCGGATGTAACATTAATTTTTTCAAGTGACTTACATTTGTAAATACAGTAGTAAGTAACTGTTTCCAAACCCTTGCCCAAAGTAATTTCCGTAACATTGGAAAGCTCTGCAATCTGTCTGCCGCTAAGGCTTGTTACATTATCAGGAATTGTAAGTTCTGTCAATTTCGGCAAATAACGGAAAACATAAGCGGATGTACCGTCACCCATTGTCTGAACATTACTTCCTATGGTAATGGATTGAACAAGTGTGGATTTATTGTCTTTGTTACCCACAAATGCATTTGCATCAATCTTTGTTACAGGAATACCGCTTTCATTTGCCTCAATTGTCCCATTGCCGTCAATATCATAGCCTGCAGTGTCGGGAACAACAACATCATAAGGTTCTGTTACACCATCAGCCTGTGTAAGACTTTCCAAAGTAAGTGTATAGCCTTCTGTTTCATTTCCTGCAAGTGAATATCCCAAAGTATAGGAGCTGTCTGCACTTACAACAAATGCCGTTTGAGTGAGTATTATTGCTATTACTGTTAAAACAGCAAATAAACTCTTAATCTTTTTCAAAATAATCCCTCCAATATATTAATTTACATTTATAACAAGTAAATATCGGATATTATATCCTGTCTGTTCTGCAATAAGGCATTTAGAGCTTGAACCATGACCGTAGGATGCCGCACCCTTTACATTTGAAATACTTGCAGATGAAAGAGTGAATTTACCTGAATCCAAATCATAGCTGCAAAGGGTTGCACCGTACTGGAAGCTTGAAGACTTCGGATGCCAGTATGAAGCTCTCATAAAGCCCTCTCTTCTGCCATCACCGTCAACATCTGTTCCTCTTTGATACAATACGATTTTGTTTGCAGAATCTGTATCATAAGCTTCGTACATAGAGAATGTAACCGCGCCCTTTTGAGGAACTGTGGACGGTACTGTTGCAGTTACAGAAGGGTCGGTATAGTCTGCATTAATAACATCCTTTACGTTTGTAATAATCTCACATTCTTCTATAACATCATTTTTACCCTTTAGCATAACTATATCGCCTATTTTAACGCCTTTAACAACATCTTCAGATTCGGCAAAATATGAAAATTGCATTGCACCCATCCAACCTTGAAGCTTAACACCTTCATTGCCGTCTTCATCTAATGCCATGCTTATTTTTTCTACCAACAGTATTGGATTTGAAAATGTGGGAGAATCCGTAACATCCTGATATACCAAAACTGCACCGGGCTGTAATTTGTCATTTACATCGTAAAGTTCAGAAGTTTTGTAGCTGTTTGAAGGTAGCCATTCTTCAATAACAGAATAATCCTCCTCGTCAAGTGTTGGAGTTGTAGGTACGGAAAATATAACATCAGGCTTACCTGCAAATGTAGATATTGCAAGGGTTGATTCCGCAGTATTTCCCGTTGAATTTGTAAGCTTGTCAACAGCTACCGTTTTATTAACAAAAATGTGTCCAAGCTCTGCTCTGTATGAAAAAGTGGTTTTTGCAGTATCACGCTTTAGCTGTATTTTTTCATCATATTTTTCAGCAACACCCATATCTGCAGTTACTGTCTGCATTTTCTTGATATATCCGTCTTCATCAGCAATGTATTTTATAAGCTGTGATGTACCTGTTACATCTGCATCAATTAGTTTAGCAGACTGTGTAATTCTTTCAAGAACCTTATCCGTGCTCGTTGAACGTACATCATTGATAAAAGTCTTGCGGTCAATTGTGAATTTCAAAATATCACCGCTTGCAGTAAGCACTTTTGCATTATACATATCCGAAATTCCGCTTTGCTTTGACATTTGTATCAAATAGCCGTATACATAATCGTTTGTATTAACAACCGGTGTCCACGCAACAATTTTACCTGAGTAATCCATTAAGAATTTGCCGTTGCAGCCAACCTTGAATGCCGCATTTTCTTCGTTTAAAAAGTTTGGTTTGCCTATCTCGTATTCCTTACCTTTAATTTCTACCGTATCAGTACCCGAAGCATCTACCGTTCCTATAACCTGAGGAGTATTTATAATGATACGTATATATTTTGCATTATCAGCGACATACATTTTACCGTTTTGTGCAACAAGTTCATCTGCAAATATACTTAAAACAGAATTTGACGGAATATTGGGCAGATTTGTTCGTATCTGTTGCTGACCGTTATTATCTGTATAAACCTCCGTGCCGATATTAACATTCATTCTTACATTATCAGTATACATATCTATGTAAATATCCTTGTCGGACAAATCCAGTTCCAGAGCTTTTGCACCGTATTTCATGGTAATGTACAAAATACCGTCTGTTGCAGTAACATTATTGGAAACGGTATTATAGTATTCGTTTACAAACACTGTATCATAATTTGCACCATCATTTGCAACAACAGTTATATATCCTCTTTCAGGCTTAAAATCTTTTGACGAATAATCATCTCTCATTTTACCGTTTTTAATAAAAGTATGGTCTGCTTCAATCTTAATGTTATGTGTTTTTCCGTTTACACCTGCATACTTTAATGTGCCATTTGAATAGCTTACCACATCATCAGCCATTACGGTTATTTCTTCAACATTCTTATGCTTTTGAAGTAAAAGTGCCGTAAGCTTGTTATCCGCATCAGTATAATAATAATCGACTTTGTAACCAAGCATTTTCGCAAATGACTTGTCAGTGATTTCAAAGATTTTACCGTCTATATTTATTTGTTCGGCTCTTGTTGGCTTATAATCATCAATACCACTTAACCAGTTGGCATTTACAACACCGTATGAATAATAAATATCATGGTAGCAGGAAAGAATGTTTTCTCCTGTTTCGTTACTGAATGAAACAAAGGTGCCTGATGATATAACTTTATTAATAGGTGCTTTTATACAGTTATAAACAAGTCTTACGGCTGTGGCACGTGTCATAGGCCCGTTTACGTCAATGCCTTTGTTAAGATCAAGCTTATTTGCAACTGTTTCATAGCCGTATGTATAACCACCTGTCAGTTCAGCAGTTACCTCATAGCCCATAGCCTTTAAATATGCTACTATTGCTTCGGGGTATGTAATTGGTTCATAAGGTCTTACGGTGTTATCGTTATAAACGGTAAGCATCTCGTTTTTAACTGCAAATGACATTACGTTATATTCCCAGGTTCCGGGAGTGACATCATAAAAGTTATAACCTGCAACAGCCGCTTCTGATTCCTTTATACCTAAAGTACGAATAAGAATAGTCATAAACTCTACTCTTGAAATAGAATTTTCAGGTCTGAACGTTCCGTCCTCATAGCCGTTAACAAAGCCAAGAGTCGTTAAAACCTCCACAACTCTTCCTACATCCGCATCCTTTATATCGGAAAAGGTATTTGAATCCAAGGTTTCAGCAACCTGAACGGAATCGTCAATTACCTCATCATCACTGCCGCCGTACAAAGCATCGTCGCTGTCGTCCATATCAATGTCATCTTCTTCTCCTTCAAATTCCCATTCTTCTTCCATCTGAAGTACATCTTCCTCTGTTAACTCATCTGCAAATACTGCTGTTGTTACAAGCATTGTCAAACATAAAAGCAAGCTTAATATTTTCTTAATCACTGTGTCACCTCCTCGCTTAGTACTGATAAACCAAGATTAGTTTTTAATCTGTAAATCAAAACAGCCGTTTCCGCTCTTGTTAAACCTTCCGACAGTTTAATATCGGAAACCTCATAAAATTTAGTCAAAAATTTATTTTGATAAGCGTATGCAAAAGCATCCTTTTCCCAGTCCGAAAGCTTTGTATTTATCCCAAGGCTTTCTATAATTTCATCGCGTTCACCAACAGTAATGTAATTATCCTTGGTTGAACATATTCTGTAAAGTGTGATAATTGCATCCTTTAGGGTTATCTGTCCCTTTGGATTAAAATTACCGTTATATCCCTGCATATAGCCCATATTATACATTGTACCGACAGGCTTAAAATACCAGTCACTTTCTAAAACATCATTAAAGCTTTGAGAAATTGTTCCCTCAGGGAAGAATTTACTTAACATTGTTGCAAATTCTGCTCTGGAAACAGTGGCATCAGGATTGAAATTACCGTTTCCGATACCATTAACAACACCATCCTGTGCAAGCAGATTAATTTCATTTTCTGCCCAATGGTATTGAATGTCCGTAAACTGCTGTTCACCTTCATAAATAGCTTCGTCTGTTGATTCATCGCCACCAAATTTGGGAATTGTACCGTTTGCCTCAAGTGTAAGAACTACCATACTCTTGTTAGGCATTACATAGTGATTGAAGTTAGCTTCATTTTTTGAATTTGTTGTAGTTGTGAATACATCCAAAGTATTTTTGTTGTAGATAAATGACAATGTGTTAGGTGCTGTAAATACAGTTTCTTCCTTTAAGGTATATTTATTTTTAAGGAAACTGAAATCTATATCAACATTCACGTCCTCCAGACGGTTTGTAAGAATTACCTTAAGAGTTTTATCGCCCTCAGCAAACGCCTGTGCGGAAAATCTTGCTTTTGTGGAGGACTTGTCGCAATATTCCGTATCATCCTTTGGAATTGATGTGGTTTTTATTACTCTGTCGCCAATACCGTCAAGGTATAAGCCGTACATCTGACCAACACCGCTTACCACCAGGTCGCCGTCATAGTTTCTTCTTACAAGTGCCCACTGATTTTCCGAAGTGAAGCAATAATATGTAGCCGCGCGTATAAAGTCGTTCCAACCGTAAAGTGTATTTAAATACTGTGCCGTTGAAAGTGCAGATTCCAAAGAAGCTGATGTAGAAAACTGTGTTTGTGCCGCCCACTTTGCATGTTCTGTTATAAGAAGCTGTTTACCGTGATTTTCTCCAAAATGTTCAATAAGGAAATTTTCCAGGTACACATATGCATTTGTACAGTATGCAGGCTCGTATCCGCAATAATAAAGATGCATATTATAATACTTCATATCCGGGCCAAGCTCTGCAACGATTCTTTCGTTCCAAAGTGCACGTATGCCTCCGCCTCGACCGTCAGCATCAACGTAGCCCTCCTCCTGATAACTGCCTATCAGGCAAGGTGATGTTTCAACTTCAGGGTAGTATTTATGAATTTCTTCCGTAAATTCCTTAAACTTATTAATATACCACGTGCAACGGTCATTTGTTGCCTGTTCGCCCCATATAAGTTTGGCTGTATAAAGCTCGTTACCAAGTTCAAGGGCAAGAATATTAATTTTATCAAGACCGTAGCTTTCTCTTAACTTACCCCATTCACTTTCCGAGGGGTCATCAAGACAAAATCTTACAAAGTTTGCCGCATCTTCTTTTGAGCCGTGTGTAAGTGTTATAACAAATATAAACTGAATATCAGGATTTTGTGCCTGCATAGCCTTTATAAATTCAACAGTACCGCAAGCTCCAATACTCATTGTGTGAGAAAGAAATTCTTCCTTCCCCGCTTCAGGGTGGAACATGGCAAGTTCTTCCTTTGTAAGTTGAAGTGTACTTACCTTTCTTTCAGACATAGGCCCTATCTGTTCAATAAGATTTATGTAGTTACTGTTGTGTCCGCCGAAACGAGCAACAGGAACGTCGTAAAGCTGTTCATCACAAAGCTTTTGAAATTCCTCAGAAACTGTTCCGTCAGGATTAAGGCATATTTCATCGTAAGTGTTAAAGCCTTCTCCACCGTGTCCTAAAATTTCGGGGTACGCAGGACCGATAATTGTATTTTCATCAATTTCAACAGTTGTGTATGCAGTTTGATTTATTACGTTTTTCTCTGTTTTTACATGCGCCTCTACATCTTCATGTCTTCGTGTTTCAATAAGATTATCAATCTCAGGATAGCGGTTTATGCCGGCATACACGGTCTGGCTTAAAAACATTGTTGCCAGAATGAATACAGAAATCACTCTCTTTTTCATTATTCCGCCTCCTTAACATTTTCAAGTTTAACTGCAACACCATAAATAAGCTTTGCAACTTCTTCTCGTGTTGCTTTGTTTACAGGCTTGAATGAACCGTCATCATAACCGTTTATAATATTCATACCCACAAGTTGGAATACTGATGTATAAGCCCAATCAGCAATACTGTTTCTGTCTGTAATTTTAACAGCCGAAACAGTTTCAAAATCTGTCCCTGATGCAACAATGGCTCTGTATAGAATAGTTGCCATTTCCTGTCGTGTAATTTCTGCATTTGGATTAAAGCAGCCATTATTGTCACCATAAACAATTTTATTGTTGTATGCAGTAATTAAGTCTTTGTAATACCAGTCATTTACATCTACATCTGCAAATACATTTTCACCGTCAGCCTGTTCGTATTCAAATCCAAAGGTATTTGAAATAAGCTTAATAAATTCTGCCCTTGTAATTTTATTTTGAGGTTTGAATGTTCCGTCTTCATAACCTGAAATTATATTCTTTGCCACAAGGTACTGAATAGCTTCATAAGACCATCTGTCAGTTTCCACATCTGCAAAAACAGATGATGTATCCTTTGGAAGTTCAACATTTACCATTTCTTCGTAATCATTTTCGGTAACAAAGCTTGTATTTCCTGTGCTCGGGCTTACGGGAGCAATATAGCCACCTCCGCCGCCGGAGCCTCCACCTGAACCTCCACCGGAACCGCTGCCTGATTCAACCCCTTCGGACTCGTCTATATATTCCTTAAGGTCTTCTATTGTTTCAATTTTTCTGTCCTTAATATCACTTAACAATTTCTTATGGAATGCCGATGTATTTATATCATCATAATGATCTTTATCATAACCGATTTCATCAACGCATCCGTCGATTACACCACGCAAAACCGTGTAGCCCGAATCGGTAACAGCCTTTTCAACAGCTGTCATAACATAGGCTTTCTTAAAATCCTCTCTTAAACCCTTTATATTAGTTGCTTTATAATCCACAAAATTTGCAAGCACATCTTCCTTGTGTTTTACATAATACTTATTTTCCAAAGGAAGATTGTAATAATCGTTGTTTGTTGATAAAACACTTTCTACATCTTCAACATCTGTAAGTAAATCTAATTTACCAACAACAATTTCAGTAGTAAGTGTTTGTATAAATTCCGAAACCTTGTCGGTAGATGAAAAATCAAACTCACCGTATGAAATCAATCTGTCTGCAAGTGCTGTAAGCTCTGTATCACCTGCAGGCAAGGTTGAAATATCAATATCCTTTATGTAGGAAAGTGACTCATCACCTGTTGATGTAAATACAGTTTTCAATGCACTTGAATCTTCATTTTTTACAGTTGTATTTATAGCGCCAAAAACCTTTGCTTTATCTGCAAGATACTCTGCTTCCTGTCCGTTTTTGATGTAAATTGCCATTTCGCCAAAGGCTTCAACATCAAATGAATACGAAGTTTCTCCATAGCTTACAGTAATTTTGGAAGTACCGCTTGCAAGACCTGTAACAACACCGTCATTAACCGAAATAACAATTGGATTTGATGAAGTCCATGTAAATTCTGCTACATCATCTACACCGTCAATTTTCGGCATTGCTATAATCTGCGGTTCACGAAGTTCAACATCAACCTTAAAGTTATTTTCCGAAACTGCAAGTATGTAGAGCTTGGAATAATCATAACCGTCTGTCATTACAATCTTTTTGTAAAGTGTAGTGTCATCAAAATTTATCCACTTTCCGTTGCTGTCGAAAATAACTTTTTTCGCAACCGTATTATCATTTGAATCTGTAAAAGTAAGTTCAACTTCTTTATTCGCAAGCTCTGTGCAAATAATTCTGCCTATCCGTGCATCTTCAAATTCATTTATCTGCTGATTTGAGGATACGTTTTTATAAAGTACGGTTTTTTCTTCAGTATCTTTTACCCATTCTGCAGAAACAGAAATACTTTTTGTAATACCATAGCTTTCGCCGGGGAAATATTTTGAATTACCTATTTTCCAGTAAAGGAATTTATATCCCTCTCTGCCTCTTGGTTCCGGCAAAGTTATAAAACCGTCATCATCTTCGTCCTCAACCTTCAAAGGCTGATTATATGAATCATAGAAGAAAGCTGTTTTATGTGCCATAACCTCTATTCTGCTTTCCAAAGGCCAACCTCTATCCATAAATGCCTGTTTAACAGCATCATTAACAACATATATTTTTGTTGAGCCTTCCGCTGTAAGACTACCCATACCCTTTGTACCTGTTACAGGGTTAAGACCAACAGAAGTGTTTGAGTTTACGGAAGCATCAAATGAATCTGTGCTTAAAAAATTAACATCATCCGCAAGAACATACAGTTCTTCAAGATTCTGGTTTATGAAAAATGCCGCAAGTCGGATATCTGTCATGGTGCTTGGCATAACAAGGCTCTCAAGACCGTCGCACTGTCTGAATGCCTGATAAGGCATAGTTGTAAGACCTTCTTCAAGTTCTATTAAATTACCTGTTCCCTTTATGGCACCGTTGAATATGTTATTGGAAGCACTTATATCTGCATCGGCAGGAATTTTAACATACTTGATTCCGCTGCTCCCCTGGAAAACCGCTGTTCCGAATTTTATGGCAGCACCGTCTTCTATGATAACTGCAGTAATGCCGGTACAGCCCTTAAAAGCATTGTTTCCTACACTTTTAAGTGTAGCGGGAAGTATAAGATCGCCTTTTAAAGAAGTATTCCCATTAAAGGCATCTGCCTTTATTGCAGTAACTTTATATTCATCAACACCGTCAGAAACGTAGGACGGAATAACTATTTTCACAGAATCTTCAGGTATCTCGGAAGCTCCTGTAATTGTAGCCTCCCCACTGCTTACTGTGTATGTAAAAACATATTCATCAGCAGCGTATACTGTAAATCCTGCCGAAACAACCAAAAGTGTCAGTATAAGGATTATTGCAGCAAATCTCTTCATAAGTTCACTCTCCTGTTTTATATGAATTTAAAAGTTATATAAAAGGCCGACGGAGTATTTATATCTGAATTAAATTTTAACTATAGGGGGTATAGTTGTCGGCCTCTTATTACAACCGAAAATATCAAAAATCATAATACGAAGTAAAACAAAGTTCCTGAATATTATTCTTTGATAAGTTCAATCATTGATACAGAGTTTTTAGTCATAACAATTGCTTCATCATAACAACCGTTAAGTTCAACCTCTTCTTCAGGATACAAAAGTGAAAGCTCACCTTTTGTCATAATTTCTTCTTTTTCAGTTCTTACTACGTTAGCAGGCTTACCAAGACACTTCCATGCACCGTAGGAATTACTGATATGCTCGTCTATTCTGTAATGTTTAAGTGTGTATTTACCTTCAACGCCTTTTATTTTAACGTGTATTCTCTTTGTAGCAAGAGGCTTTAGCACCTCATCAATCATATAGTAAACTGCAATTTTAACATTTCCGTTTTCGTCAATGGTAGGTATAACACCAATGTGTTCATCATTTTCATCCATTTCAACTTCAACCACATTTTCACCAAGCTTTGCCGCAAGTGCATAGGCATTGTAGATAGGTTTTTTGTAGTTGCTCAAAGTGAAGAAACTTCTGAAACCGTCAAAGTCTTTAATTGATTCATGTTGACCGGAAAGACAAATCATCATTCTTGAAATTT
Organism: Clostridia bacterium; assembly: GCA_045541135.1. Classification (GTDB taxonomy): domain Bacteria; phylum Bacillota; class Clostridia; order Monoglobales; family Firm-18; genus CAZNKU01. The sequence continues at coordinate 5,918 of JAZQIO010000022.1, read as the reverse complement.
TATCAAGCTTTTCGTCATTCATAACTCTATCAATAAGCTTGAAAAGAAATGCCGAAAAATATTCACATTCTCTGAAAATCATAATAGGGTCTTTGTCTGCCGAAATAAATCCACCGCCTGAAGCACCCCATTCATCAACCAACACTTCCTTGTCGCCAAATCCGTATCTTCTGTACATATCAGTAAGTGTGTGTAATCTTTGAATGATGTTGTCAGGACTCATAAATGTTTTGTTTGGCAAGCCTGAATATAGTCCCTGTGAATATACATGAATTGAGAAGAAGTCTATTCTTGTACCCTTTTCTCCTGTAACACTGTTTATGCCGTCTGCAAAGTGCTGAACAAAAGTTTCTATAAATCTGTCACTGCCTGCCGCTGACGGTCCACCGACCTTAACCTTGTCACAAGCCTTATGTACACCATACTGGAAATAATCGTAAAGCTTTATGTATTCATCAACCTTGTCTGTAAGTCCAAGTCTGTCATACTCACCGTTACCCATTCTGTTAAGCCAGTATCCACCGTCCGGCTCATTCCAGCAATGGAAATACCAGCTTGAAACTTCCTCAACTCCATATCTTTCAACAAGGTGCTTTGTGTACTGATAACAAATTTCTGCCCAATCATTATAATCGGCAGGTGCAGAACTGTTTACACATTTTGTCTTGTATCTGTTAAGCCCGGAATTAAAGTACGGGTCTGAAGCAATGCAAGGTGGCATAAAGTTAAAGCATATTAAAAGCTTGAAACCTTTTGACATAAGATAATCTATTCTTTCATCAGTAAGTGTATAATCGTAGCAAAGATTACCTTCACTGTCCTTTGTAACAATATCCTCAAACATAGAATACATTCTTATATATTTTGCAACATTATCCTTTGCAATATTATCAAGAACAAACTGTCCCCACATATCCTCAATAGCGTCTGTCGGATGAAAGTGAATATTGTTCCAGAAATTCTCAACCTTTCTTATTTGTTTAGATGCATCAACTGTAATTTTCATAGTCAAACTCCTTAAAAAATTGCATTAAAATCGTATTATATTTTCATAATACAACAATCTACCTATAAATACAATGTAAAATTAAACCATTTTTTATAATATTGGCTCATATTTGACAGACCACAATATATTGTGTATAATAAAAAAGAGGTGATTATATGAATAACCTGATAAATCTTGATAATATCAATATTTCCGTAACAAAAGTCCGTTCTTTTGAATACAGAAAAAGAAAGATTCCCTTTGTTTACGAAGATGGTTGCCGTGAAAATTACGGACTTGTTTTTGTTGAAAATGGTTCGCTGATTCACAACAAAAAAGGCAGACTTACCAAAATCGAAAAAGGGGATATTTTACTTTTAAAAAAAGGGGAAGCTTATTCAATGTCTGACAACCCGAATTCCAAAGAAGATTACTATGCATATTACATACTTTCCTTTGATATTGATAATAAAACAATACCCTATATAAAACGTGTAACAAATACAAGTCACTATGAAAAATTCCTGGATCTTTTCAAGGAAGGGAGGCGCTGTACGCTTAAAATGAGCACAGCTCACAACATAAACATAAAACGTATAGTGTATGAAATACTTTACAATCTTTACCTTGAATACTATACAGATTATACCGTATCAAACTCCATAGAAAATATTGAAAAGGCAAAAAATTATATAAACGAAAATTACAGAAATAAAATTTCAATAGATGAGCTGGCAAAGATATCGGGCTTCAGCAGGTCACATTTTAAAAGACTTTTTACAAAGCACTACGAAATGGCACCAAGCGATTATATAACCACGGTAAGGATTGACAGAGCAAAAACAATGCTTAAGGCAAAAATATTCACTCTTGGAGAAATAGCCGAAGAATGCGGTTTTTCTAACGAATATTACTTTTCTCAAGTATTCAAGAAAATTGTCGGCTGTTCTCCAAGAAAATATTAAAAAATCAGTTTATGCAGTTTAATTCAAATATGTAATCAGGATTTTTAATATCATCCTCTGTAAATGAAACAAACATAATTTTGCCGTTAGGTACTCGATTTTTGTCATATACTAAGTATATTCTTCCGTCGTAAAAATCCACATCAGGATACGATGTATTGGGAGATGTATCTATACACCGCTTGTATTTCCATGTTTTCCCGTCATCCTCTGAAAGGTACACTGTCATATTAGTTCTGGAAAATTTGTGATCATTGTTTACAAGTAACACATTGCCGGATGGTGTTTTTGACACAAAAAATCTTGTACATGGACTATCAATACCGCTTGGAACAGCTTTTGACCATGTTTCACCATCATCTTCCGATGTACACTCTGCAAGCTCACCTATTAATGACCTCGCAAGCATACGTATACTTCCATCATTTTTCTGATATGCCATAGTTTCATCAAAAGGTGTAGGTATTTTTTGTGCTCCGATGTGTCTTTTAAAAGTTTTACCACAATCGTCGGATATAGAGTATTCATAATTGTTAGAGTCCTGAGAGTAATTGAAGCATAACCATCTTTCGCTTTTGGTACACAAAGGTTTGCAACGCAAAAAACCTTTGTCTATACATTTTGGTTCGGAAAAAGTTGGCATATCACTGTCAGGATTGTCACACACAATCATCCACTGAGCGTGTGTTTCGTCAACAAACAAATATCCATCAGAGTAATATCCTGCCTTGCCGATACACGCTTCCTCTACATTATTTTGTACCCAAAAAACAAACAATCTGCCGTCGGGAGCAACCCAAAGCTGTATATCAAGAGCCTGTATCAAATGCTCACGACTACCTGGTATTACCAGTATAGGCTCAGACCAAGTCTTTCCGCGGTCGTCGCTGTATGTAAGCAAATTATAGTTGTCTATGTGGGGTTCTCTGCTTCCTCCGGTATACCATCCAACATATATTCTTCCGCCATTTGTGATAGCGATAGTTGGGCACCCCTCCCATTGGCGGATTTCTTTGGCAAATCTGCCGTCATATGGCGGTAAAATTACCTGTGTGTATTTTCTTGCATTACTCATACTTTTTCTCCCTGTATTCATATATTTTTATTATTCCGTATGTTGCCGCATTGGCTGATAAATGGTCACCTACAGCAACAACTTTTTTTTGCGAGTTCTTTCTTATAAGATACTCCATAGGGAGGCGCAACTGTTTTTTACCTCCTATTATTACTTTTTCCACATTGAATTTTATAATATTGTTTATTTCACTGCACATTGCCGCGCCTACAAAAAAAGATGTGCATTGTTCTGCTGAATATCCAAAAAACTTTTTAAGTGTCCGAACCTTAAAAAATGACGCATTTATACCTTTTGTACAGCAGTATTCGTATCCTGCCTGCAGTGCAGTAAAATCGACCTCATCACATTCAAGGCTGACTATATCCTTCAGTATGGTATTATTTGCCACCGCTTCTATAAGTTCTCCGGTAAATTCAGTATGAAAATCACATATTCTGCCGATTTCATCCGTCAGTATGTGCTTTGAGTGAGACCCCGGCAGTATGTACAAACAATTATTCCCAAATTGATGAGTCAAGCCTGCAATCTCCGTTTCCTCGCCACGTATCACATCTGCACTGATTGGTGAAGCACAATCTGTTTTTACTCCCCTTATAAACACAAAGGGTATGGAAGATATATCATCCATATATGTCTGATGCATAGTGTTGTGCAGTTTTTCTATACCGGTCGGCAAATCCGTATGCGGAAGTTCGCACAAACCATATTCCGACGTAATCATACCCGAACAAAGTATGCAGCATATATCGCTTTCATTTTTGTGGTTATTATTAAGCAAAGTTTTTATGGCAGTTTTTATTTGTCTGTTGTATTCCTCATTACCGTCGGTATTGTGTTTTACTCCAACACCAAGACTAACAGTGTCGACAATTGTTCCATCCAACACAAGCTTCACTCTGGTATTGGTGGTCCCTCCGTCTATGGTTATGTAACTTGCCAATATTTTACCTCCTAACCATATTTACATATTGTTCTGTCAGTGCAGTGATAGCCCCATAATCACAAGCCGCAATGAGATTTTTGTCTATTATGTTTGAGCCTATTCCAAACCCACATATGCCACAATCCAGATATTCCCGTATGTTATCCAAATCTATGCCGCCTACCGCCAGCATATTGATGTTACTCAAAGGTGCTCTGATCGCTTTCACATAGTGAGGTCCCATACTTGTTACAGGAAACAACTTGACGAAATCTGCACCATAATCATGGGCAGTCTGAATTTCCGTTGGTGTAAGTGCACCGGGTATAGATACCATATTACGCTTTAACGTAGTCTTGATTACATCTTCTTTTACATTGGGTGATATTATAAAATCTCCGCCAACACCATAAGTAAGTTCCACCTGCTCCCTGTTTGTTACAGTGCCTGCCCCAATGTGCATAATGTCTCCAAATCTTTCTTTAAGCATTGCTATGTTTTCGGCAGTACGGCTGTCTTCAGCTTTTCCGCTACTGTCGTAAGTTAATTCTACAAGACGCACACCTCCGTCGTACATAGCCTGTACAAGAGGGCAAAGCTTCTTTTCATCTATGCCTCGTATTATCACAATAAGTTTATTGTGTAGTATGTTTTGTATAACATCTTTTTTCATTTTATCCCACCTTTAGGTTAAGAATATCATACTAAAACAGAAATGTAAATTGCCGTTTTAGCAAAAAACATTGCCAAAACCGCAAATACATATTATAATATATATATGGATAAAAGCTTTGAATACATAAAAAACTACAATAAAATAAAATTCCGCTATGCCAAGGGCAAATCTATAGAGTCAGGCAACGAAATACACGAATATAACGAAATATTGTACTATATAGACGGCAATGCAACATTCTTATCAGAAAATCATTATGAGGAGTTGAGAAAAGCTACATTGCTGATAATACCCAAAGGGTGTTATCATAAATTCGAGATAAAAAACCAGAATGCATACAACCGTCTTGTACTCAATTTTCCACAAAATTATGTGCCAAAAGAAATGGTCAGTGTATTTGACAAAATATCTGTCATACGCAATATCACCCCTGATATGGCATATACAATAGAGCGTATGCGCAAGGTTATGACCACATCGAAAGAAGGAGTAGAGCATTTGTTGTATGCATTGTATAATCTTTTGATTTCCGAACTGTATTTTTCAGATACCGCCGGTTACGAACCAACTTACCGAGCAAAAGACAGTATTTCAGCACGTTGTATAAAGCTTATCGAAGGCAATCTCCACCAAAGGTTCACAATTTGCGATATTGCCGCATACCTGAATATATCCACATCGTCACTACTCCATAGTTTTAAGTCCGAGATGGGTACAAGCTTACACAAATATATAACAGAAAAGCGACTTATATATGCACACAGCCTAATAGCAGACGGTGCCAAACCCACGGAGGTTTTTGAATATTGCGGTTATGAAGATTATTCAGGATTTTATAAAGCTTTTTTAAAAATGTTCGGATACTCTCCATCCAAAATAAAAGACGAAAAAAACGAAACTCTGTACTAATTTGAACTATCATTGTTTGATAGCGTATGGAGTTTCTTATTTAAAGAAGTTACAAATAAATGCACCGTTTGGTAAACAAAATCTTTTCTAATCAGAGGTTATTTTTTATTTAAACGATAGGAATGGATATTTTTCTAACAAACCTCAAAATTAAAGTGGAAAATCAAGATAAAAATAGAATACAGAAAACAAAATGAACCCTCATTATCAAAGCAAGTGCTTGAAATAAGGTGTTTTTGGGCATAAAAAAACGATAGAGTAACTGATAAATTGTATCAATTACTCTATCTGTTATGGCATTGGACGTAATGTTTAATACAATGAACCCAATATCGTAATAAAGGGTGCACACCAATTCTTTAATAACATAATAAATATCA
>JAZQIO010000021.1:0-28612 GCA_045541135.1 Clostridia bacterium | reverse complement strand
TCTTCTTTAGGTTCTTCCGGTTTGGGTTCTTCTGCTTTAGGTTCATCGCCTTTAGACTCCTCCGGTTTAGGTTCTTCGGAGGTTGTTCCCATACTGAACTTAACACGCTTTGTTTCGTCCATCATTCTTGTGATGATTGCCGCAACCTCACATCTTTTGATGTTATCCTCCGGCTTGCAGTTGTGCTTTGCATCCACACCTGTCAGAATTCCTGCACGATAGAGCTTGTATATACCGATTGAACTCTCGAAAGCCATAGGAACATCGGGAATAGAGCCGTCAGGAACATTGTTTATACCAATAAGCGCCTCATCGGGAAGGGCATTTGCAAATATTTCCATATATCCTGCTCTTGTAGCCTTTTCGTTAATGTTACTAACCTTATAGAAAAAGTTTTCTGTTATTATTCCGTGGTCTTTGGCATAATCAACATAAATTTGATACCAAGGATTTCCGCCGGGTACAAGATATACGCTTCCGTCTTTGTAAAGCTGATACATACAAGCCGCAAGCTTGATTGCTTCAGCATATGTAAGGTTATCATCAGGAGCGAAGGTTGTTTCGGTTTTTCCGTTGATAATACCAAGCCTTACGGCATTATCAACATCTTCGTAATACCAACTGTCAGGTTTAACATCGGTAAATTTTGAACCTTCTGCAAATACAACAGATGTCATGCTTAAAATCATTGTCAAGCACAAAATAATTGATAATACTTTTTTCATATTCTTCCTCCTAATTAAAAACTTCCGCCCCGTCCGCCGTGCGTTCTGCCGGAGGATGAGGTATGTGTGCCCGAACTTGATTTCGGTCTTTCTGTTTTCGTAATCCTTGAATACAGAAACAAATCTCTTGAAGTCGTCAGATTCATACTGCCGGGCTTTATGTAATTTGCGGCATAATCATTTTCTACCGCTGTTTTCATTTTTTTGAGTTTTTTTCTCATCATCAAGAAAGCTATCAAAAGTGGAGCGATAAGGCATACTATAATAACTCCAAACAGATATTTCATACTGTATTGCTTTTCGTTATATGGCTTGCCATCCGTTGCCATTTGGAGAAGTTCTTCTGTGGTTTCTATATAAACAGAAAACGCCTTATAGTAGTTATCATCTTCAAGATAAGGTAATACCTTGCTTTCCAAGTATGCAAGTCCGTTTGAATTGAAATACTTTAATCCTTTGCCGTGAGTGGTAAAGTGATATTCACGGGTGTCTGAGCAGATATAAAGCATAATACCGTCATCATTTTCACCTGCTCCATAGCCGTTATAGTCATATATATCATCTGCACTTGCTTCTGCTGAACTTGATGTCATATCGCTTTCTGTATAAATTGCAACCTCAAAATCGTATTTTTCTCTGACCTTATCAAGCTCTTTTGAAAGGGAAGCAAGCTCTGATTGCATTAAATATCCTGCTTCATCCACAATTGAAGGATTTTCAAATGATGCATATACGGGCAAAAACAGAGTGAGCAAGAGTAGAGTAAGTAAAACACAAGAAAGTAATTTTTTCATATATCGACCACCCCCTTAATGCAAAAGCATCCAGCCAATAGCGGCGGCTGCTGCATATGCAATGCCTGCAATCTTCCAAAAATACTTCCACTTTTTGCTTTTATCAACAGGATATTCACCAACGACTTTGCCTGTTTGTCCGTTAATGGCAAATTTATACATTTTATCCATATACTTAATATTAAGCATCCATACAGGAAGGAGGGAATATCTTATCTTGCCGTTTGAAAAGCTTACCCTTGAGTTTTCGGGAATTACTGCTGTGTAACGGTTGGTAGTGTCATTAAATGCCTCAATGGTTGAATTTTCAACTCGCTCATTTGCTCGTTCAATACTTTCTTCAGCCGAAACATCATATTTGTCAGCTAAGTATCCCGAAAGATAAGCTCCGCTAAATTCAACGGCATCTTCATAGTTAAAGGGTTCTACAGCCTCCATATATGTATTGTCAGCCTTTTTAGAGGCATCCACGGGAATATTGGCAAAGCCAACAGTACCACTTCTGAATAACTTAAAATAATCAGTTTTAGTGTAATTATAATTTGAATCGCTCCATGCGGTTATCCTTTCTGCATTGTAGCTTACTGCCGCATCACAATCGCAATCAAACATCCAAAATGGAACATATACGCCTGCCATTTCTTCAATTTTCTTTTTATTTTTGAAACTGTCGGGAAGAAACGGTGCATTTTTGAAATCACCCGCAGAAGCCTCTATTGCAGATTTTTTATTTAGCTTAAACGGAATTATGTAATCAGGCTTTAGTGTTCCTTCAAATTGTCCTTTGACAATAGTGGAGTTGCCGCAATATGGACAAACTGTGGAGCCAAGTGTATCATCGCCCTGAATTTCTGCTCCGCAGGATGGGCATGAATAATTTGAAAGAGTAACCTCGTTTGTGTCTTCATAATTTCTTGGCGTATAGCTTTCCCAATCGTATTTTGATGTGCCACCGGAATCGGCAGAGCCTTCTGTCATTTGCTGCATCGTTTCAAGCGGGAAAGTATTGTCGCATGATTCACATGTTAAGTTCTGCGTTTCGGCATCAAACACAAGGGGTGCCGTGCAACAAGGACATTTATAATTTTGTACCACATCCATGGAATTTACCTCCCTTCATAATGGTAGAGTACTTATTTTGCGATTTTTATCTCGTTGTTTGCCTCAGCACATTTTGTGCAGCAAACTCCGCCACCAAGCTCATCTGAATATACGGAGCAATCCTCACAGATCATCTCACCGCATATTTCACAACGGTTCAGGTTCAGTCGAACTTCGTTGTTTGCACGCTCATAAGCCTTGCCGTGTTCGCTTGCATAGATAATAGCTCTCGCTTCTTTTTCATCATTGGACAAAAATGTTTTCTGTACAAAAGCACTGTTGAAGTCATAGGCCTGTGTTTGGATTGCCTTACCACAACAGTCGCAATAGAAAACAAACTTAAACTGTTTCATTGACGATTCGTCTGTGTATTTTTTTGTGATTGGACTCAGCATCGTACTACCTCCTTTATCTATCTTTTAGTAAATTGCTTTTTTAGCAATTTACTAAATTACAAAAAAGTCCACTTATGGAAGTGAGCTGTGCGAACGACAGTCACAATAGTGACTTTTTTATAATATAATTTTACTTAAAAACATTAATTTTGTATATTAGCCTTAGGGCTACTTTTGCTGATTTGAGGGGTGGACTTAGGGCTACCATGCCTGATTTTTGCACAAAAAAACCGCCCATTTTTCAATGGACGGCAAATTTGTCAGATTCAGATATATTTTTTTAATTTAGCATATAGTTCAAATCGGTTAGCTACATTGAACTTTGCATAAATGGAGCTTGTATGTTTTTTGATAGTGCTCTCGGTTACAAACAACTCGTCTGCAATTTCTTTTCGTTGTTTGTTGGCAAGCAGTTTTATCAAGACCTCTTTTTCTCTTTCGGTAATCCGACTGACGATTTTCTCGCATGCTAATATGCAGTCAATATCTTTTTCACTAAAAAGTGCTGTGCTATCATCGTCAGATTGAATCGCTCCCGACAGATATTCTTCTGCTTTCTTTGAAGTGTTTGCGATTATGATGCTTCCGTTTTCACCCCTGATGCCGTACTCCTGTAAAATTCCGTACAAAAGCAAAATGAAAAGCTCGGAAATCACATAGGACACCGTTAAAAATTCAAATCCACGGGGCAAGAACTGTTCTGCAAGCCATATTACAATACTGCACAGCACCGCACACAATAAGAAGGTTGTGTGGAGTGTAGATGTAATTTTCTTTTTAACTGCAGAATGTATAATTACAATCAGCATTAAAGCAAAATACAATAGCAGATATATGTAGTAAAGTAAGTGCAAAGGGCCGTAATCACGAATAAGCCTTGTTACTCCATCTGCAACCTCTATTGAAACATTTTTATAATAGCAAGGAAAAAATCCGGGTGTAAGTGTTACGAAAAGCACGGCTATGCTGATAAATGAAAGCGTAGGCAGAAGCCACTTTTTATAATTAAGACTACATAAATTCAGTATCATTTTCAGCATAAGAAGTGGCAGAAAAACCTGACCTAAATATGCAATCCTATTACCGTTAAGTGCAGAGGAAAGGCTTGGTGCAACCGAAATCAAAAACTGTCCTAAGTTACACACGAACACCGATATAAATAAAAGCAACAAACATATATCTTTTTTTCTGTCAACTGCGAGGCACACACCAATCAAAGCCAGCGATATGACGCAGAGGATTCCATAAGCTATACTCATTTTTTATTCCTCCATCATATATTCGTATTATCAGATAAGTCTATTTCTATTCCGTTCCTTTGACAAAAGGAATAGAACTTGCCGAGCAGAGCAAGCTGCGGCTTTCTGTTTTCTCGTTCCCATCTGCTTACAGTTGCAAAGGAAATACCCATTTGACGTGCAAGCTCTTCCTGACTGAGCTGCAGATGCATACGAACAAACTTTACCTGATCCTGAAAGCCCATCGTCTTAACTTTTAATAAACTTACGTTTTCCACCATAGCACCTACCCGAATAACTCTCCAAATATATCATATTATAGCATAATTAGTCATAACTTTCAATGGTTTTGAGAAAATTTTGACGGTGAGTTTTTTACAAAACTAAACGCAACACTTGCCTGCATCTATAATTTATACACTTAAAATTTTAATACAGACAGAGTAAGACTGAAACATAAAAAGTTTCTATGTTACTCTCACTGTATGTACGGTAGATTTTGAAACTCCAAAGTATTTTGCCGCAGCCCTTACGGTGGCCTTTTTATCTATAATGTAGTGAGCTATGTTAATTGTCCTTTCCTCAATATCCATAGTCAGCATGCCCTCCGTATTCATTCATATTCTATTTGATTATATGAACAGATACGGAAGATAATTACAAAAAAGTCGGCCCGAATAAACCGAGCCGATTTTTGTTTTATAAATTATAATATTTATCAAATTCTGCAGGATGTGGAATTGCCGCAAGCTGACGGCATTCGTCACGCTTTGTTGTAATAAAGTTTTTAAGCAATTCTTCAGGGAATACTCCGCCTGCTGTCAAGTAGTCGTGGTCTGCCTCCAGTGCATCAAGTGCCTGTTCAAGTGATGTTGGAAGGTGTTTAAGTTTTGCCTTTTCCTCATCGCTTAGGTGGAACAGATTCATATCATATGGACCCCAGCCGTTTGCGTGTGGGTCTATCTGATTTTTAATACCGTCAATACCTGCCATTAAAATTGCCGCATAGCAGAAATATGGGTTACATGTAGCGTCTGGGTTTCTAAGCTCAAAACGACGAAGCTCAGGCGCCTTTGCATATGCAGGGATACGAATAACCGCACTGCGGTTAGATGTAGCATAACCAACTGTAACAGGAGCTTCAAAGCCCGGTACAAGGCGTTTAAATGAGTTTGTGCTTGGGTTTGTAATTGCACAAAGTGACGCAATGTGTTTAAGTAAACCGCCCATAAACCAATGAGCTTCCTTACTTAAATTAGAATAGCCGTTATCATCAGAGAACACAGGCTGACCATCTTTTAAAAGAAGCATATGTACGTGCATACCGTTACCTGCTTCACCCATAACAGGCTTTGGCATAAATGTTGCGGACATACCGTACTTTCTTGCTGTGTTGTGGATTATGTATTTAATCATCATTGTGGCATCTGCCATTTTTGACATCTGACCAAGCTCAGGCTCTATTTCAAACTGACCGCCTGCACCAACTTCAGGGTGGTGGTAGTTAAGAGCGATGCCTGCATCGTCAATTAACATACACATTTCACTGCGTGCTTCGTAGGATACGTCAAAGGGCTTTGCAATGTGGTAGTTTTTCTGCTTTGCAACCACGTTGCCCAGACCGTCAACAGCGCTGTTCCAATGTGCCTGGTTAGCATCTAAAGTCATACCGATGGATTCGGGCTTAACTTCCCAGCCCACATTATCGAAAAGATAAAATTCAAACTCAGGAAGAATAAGCATTGTGTCTGCAATACCGCTGTCCTTAAGATATTTTTCAGCCGCAAGAACAATATTTCGTGGGTACTGTGCCAAAGGTCTGTTTTCAGGGCTGTCAATAATCATTGCATTACCTGTCATTGACAAAGTAGGAATTTCGCAGAATGGGTCAATAACTGCTGTATCGGGGTCGGGGATAAATACCATATCACTTTTTTCAACCACTGCATAACCGTAGTTTGAAGCATCGAAGCCGATACCGTTTTTCATAGTTTTTTCAGAAAAATTCTTTGCGGGAATGGTAACATGACGGTACTGACCGTTAATGTCTACCATCTTAAAGTCTACCATTTTAATGTCGTGCTCTTTAATCATGGCAATAATATCTTGTACAGTTTTCATATAATGCTCTCCTTCACTTGTAATTTATTAATATAATTTTATCACGTTTTTTTCTATGTTTCAATATTTTAATTGTATTTTTTTAAACATATTATGATTTGTAATGAAAAAGATTCACACAAAAAGCAACCTTTGAGCACTGACCGCTTGTAATGGACTTCGAAATATAAAAAACTGTGACGAATAGGCATTATGATATTGTCATACCATCTTCGTTGACAAAAGCACATTCATATGTTATATTAAATTCAAAAAGTTATAGGTGGTTGATAATATGTTTTGTAAAAATTGTGGCAAGGAAATAACGAATACACAAAATTTTTGTGAGCATTGTGGATATAATGTTTCAAATTCTGTTTCTTCGTTGTCAATCAGACAATCCGAATTAGAACTTATGGATCACATCATTAACTTCTTCAATGAAAAAAAAGATTTTTATGACGAATACGATAAATCCACACAACGTATTAACAAATTAAGTCCTGTATGTGCAAAAGCTGCTTTAGTTTGGGGGATTATTCTATTAGCCGTTATGTCTTTTATATCACTACTTTTGATTGGTTCTTTACTAGCATCAGAAGAATCACTCGCATATGTATTAATACTTGTACCTTTCTTTATAGCAGGCGGTGCCTTAATATTTATTTTTAATATACGTAACAACAGAAGAACCATTGAACTCAAAAAAGCTATAGACACATACCAATATGTTTCCGAAGGGTTAGAGAACCACTACAAATCTTATGAAAACTGTCCTATTGGTATAGAATACACAAATCCCACCAACTTGTTGGCAATAAAACGAATGTTGCAATCTGGCAGAGTAGATACCATTAAGGAATCAATAAATATGTTGATTGAAGATGCTCATCGTCGAAAAATGGAGGATATTTCATTAAAGACAGCACAATACGTTCAATCTACATACAATCTTTCCAAAGCTTCAGTTGCGATTTCTGTGGCAGACTTTTTTATATAATAAAAACAGCTACCATAACTTATTTTTATTCACACCAGAAAAAGGCAACCGCCTAAAACGGTTGCCTTAAATTTTACTTATGCTGATATCTGTACAAATCCACAAGCTGTACAAATTCATTTCTTATGCCGTAAGGGTCATTTTCTATTCCCTGTCTTGCAAGGTCTATAACAGAATCCAATGTGGATGTGCCCTTGTATTCGGAATCATTTAAAATCATACCGAACATTGCAACGGCTGATGCAAATTTAAAGTCCTCTGTCATTTCTGTCATTTTTGCAGAAACGGGATATTCACTTAAAATACTTTCATTACCGTCAGGCATTTTGTATCTTATTTTAACGGTCATAAGGTCATCACTGCCGGTTGTTACTCTATCCTGATATTTAAGCTGTTTTGTACCTGCTCCATTTGAAGGAACAATTTCATAAAGCACGGTTACGGTTGCACCTGCACCAAGCTCGCCTGCATCCTTTTTGTCGTTGTCAAAATCCTCGTTATTTAAAAGTCTGTTTTCATAACCCACAAGACGATATTCCGAAACAGTTTCAGGGTTAAATTCCACCTGAATTTTAACATCCTTTGCTATTGTGTAAATGGTCTTTGACATTTCGTCAACCAACACCTTTTTAGCCTCACGAAGATTGTCTATATAAGCATAATTTCCGTTGCCCTTGTCTGCAAGAATTTCCATTTTACTGTCCTTGTAGTTGCCCATACCAAAGCCAAGAACGCTAAGGTAAATTCCGCTTTTTCTCTTTTCTTCAATAAGCTTCTGAAGCTCTGCATCGGAAGATGCACCAACGTTAAAGTCACCGTCTGTGCAAAGAATAATTCTGTTGTTGCCGTCTATTTTATTTTCCTCTGCAAGGTTGTATGCAAGTTTAATACCGCTTTCACCTGCTGTTGAACCGCCTGCCTGTAAGCCGTCTATTACACTCAGTATTTTTTCTTTTTCCGTTGCAGGAGTAGGCTCAAGTGCCACACCTGTGCCCGAAGCATAAGTAACAATTGAAATCCTGTCATTTTCTCCAAGCTTATCCAAAAGCAAGGAAAGTGACTGTTTTACCAATGGCAATTTGTTATAGCTGTACATAGAGCCTGATATATCTATTAAAAATACAATATTTGAAGGCTTTGACTCCTTTAGTTCTTCGCCCGAAACAGTAACCATAGCAAGCATATTCTCACTGTTCCATGGACATTCGCAAACCGCAAAATTTACTCCAAAGGGCTTACCCTCCTCGGTTTCTGCCTTTGCATAGTCAAAATAATTTATAAGCTCTTCACTGCGTATTGAGCCGTCGGGTATATTCTGACCGTTTATTATAAATCTTCTCATATTGCTGTAGGATGCTGTATCCGTATCAATTGAAAAGGTTGAAAGCGGTGAGGTAACTGCATTCTTAAACACATTTTCTTCATTTGCCGAATAGCTTTCCGTATTGTAATATTCTACTATTTCAGCCTCATATACTGCATAGTCCGCAGATGGTGCCGACATAACAGCACCTCCTCCACCGCCTGCCCCGCCACCTGACGAAGCTGACATATTTGAAAACTGATACGATGATTTTGAGTTTTCGGTGTACATAGAAACAGTGCTGTTATTATAATTAATAGCATTTACTATAATCTGTGCCGCCTGTCCGCGGTTTATAACCTCACCTATTACGGCATCCACACCGTCTGAAAGAGAATAATCTATAGCCGCCGCAACATAATCATAGGGATATTTAGGATTATACATATAAATATCGTCAACCACACGGCACATTACAGTAAGTGCCTGTTCGTAGGTTATGTTTTCATCGGGTGCAAAGGTGCCGTCTGTATTACCTTTAAGCCACCCTGCATTTACAGCTTTTTGTATGTACTGATATGCCCAATGTGTTTCGGGCAGATCGGAAAACATATATGCCAGCTGATGAGTTATAGCATCGGGATATGCTCTGCATAAAATTGCGGCAAATTCCGCCCTTGTAAGGGTACGCTCGGGATGAAGCTTGCCGTCCTCATAGCCCTCCATTATGCCCACACTTTCCAGATACTTTAAAGGGTCACCCTCTATAATACCCTCTGCACGTACGTAGGGTGTTATACCTGCTGTGCCACCATTAAAGCTTAGCGGTATTGAAAAAATCAGTGCCATTGAAAGTATAATTGCCAATGTCTTTTTCATAAAAAATCCCCTTTCCAAAAAAGTAAAATATGTCCTTCTATAAGTAATACAATTCTGGAAAGGAAAATGTTGTAAAAATTTATTTTTTTATATCTGCATCACCTGTGGCGGGATTATCTATAAGCTTTCCGTCCTCTGAAAACCTTGAACCGTGGCAGGGGCAGTCCCAGCTGTGCTCTGCCTTATTCCATTTAAGGGCACAGCCAAGGTGCGGGCAACGCCTTTTTGTAGGTGTAATAAGATTTACTGCAGATTCAAAGCCGTTTACAAAAAGCTGTGGCTTTATTATATTTCTTTGTGGAGAAAAAACCTCTGCAAAATCATTGGTTTTACCCTGCACCATATCTGTAAGCAGCATAGCGGCTACCATAGATGAGGTTATGCCCCATTTATTAAAGCCCGTTGCCACATACATATCTGGCGTATTTTTGGAATACTGCCCAATGTATGGAATACCGTCAAGGCTCATACAATCCTGTGCCGCCCATTGATATTTTAAAACTGAATCAGGATAATATTTTTTTGCAAATTCATCAAGCACTTTCCAGCATCCGCCCTGTTTACCCGTGCGGTGTCCGCCACCGCCCACAAGGGTTAAATTGCCGTAGCTTCGAAATGACATACCCTTTTTGTCCTCATCAACATACATACCCTTTAAGCTACACATATTTTCAAATGCCGAAACATATGAGCGATGCTGATAAAGCTTTAAAAAATAGCTTCCGTGTTTGTTTAAAAAGGGAAAATGGGTTGCAACAATTATTTTTTCAGCCCGTATTTTCCCCCTGTCCGTAATTATTCCGTCAGGTGTATACTCACGGGCAAATGTGTTTTCATAAACATTTAAACCCTTTACTATTTGAGATACAAACTTCAAAGGATTAAACTGTGCCTGATTTTTAAACCTTACCGCACCGGATATTTTAAAAGGAAGCTCTGTATTTTCCGCAAACTGTGCATTAAAGCCAAGCTTATTTAAAGCAACCACTTCTTCCTCTGTTTTAAGTCTGTCGGTTAAAGAATATGTGTAAGCATCCTTATATTCAAAATTGCAGTTAAATTGTTTGCACAGCTTTTCATACACAAAAAAAGCCTTTGCATTGGCACCAAGATACATTTGTGCAAACTCCATACCATAGTCTTTAATTATTTTATGATACAAAAGTCCGTGCTGAAAAGTAATTTTTGCAGTTGTATTTTTTGTTGTTCCGCTTGCAATTTCACTGCCTTCAACAAGGACATAATCTATTCCTGCCCTTTTAAGAAAATATGCACAAAGTATTCCGCAAAGCCCTCCGCCTATAATAAGCACATCGGTTTTTACATCACCCTCCAAAGCATTAAAAGACGGTAATTTTACACTTTCTGTCCACACTGATTTTTTCATAATAAACCTCCATTTAAGTTTATTATGTACTTTTTTACATAAAAAAACACCGCAGAAAAACTGCGATGTTAAAATCAAATATCCAATTTTAAATTACTGCTTTACATTTTTAAATGTAACCAAGGTTAAAATAACATATGTTACTGGTACGGCAATAAATGCCGCAAGTGTAAATGCAATAATTTCGTGCCAGCGAAGCCAGTTAAACATTATAATTACCCCAATGTTCTGAATGATAAAATTCGGAATGTAGGATATGCAAAATTTAATATATCTTTCAACAGTAAAACGTCTTTTAAAAACAAAGTAGGAATTTAAAAAGTACGATATACAGACCGATATTAAGTATCCTATTATAAAGGAAATATTAACCGGCAGGAACAATGAAATTATATAAGAAAAGAATATGCCGTTAAAGCCATTTATAAGCCCTATCGCTATGAATCTGCCAAACATGGGAGATAGAAAAAAAGCCTTCAGTTTTTCATAATTAGCCTTTAATATACCCATAGCAAACCCCCTTTTCAAAAGGTTACTTTATGTTATTATACCAAAAACATAATAATCTGTCAAATTGGAACAAAAAATACTCACACCGCTGTACTCAGGGGAGATCATTTAACCTAAGAGGTAATCAGGCAAATGACAAAATGGATATTGTTGTTGTGTTGAGAAAAAGTTGGAGAAATTTATTTAAGAAGTTGCCCCCTTGTAAACAACCGCTTAAAAGCCCTGAGCACAGGGGTGTGAATATTTTAACAAAGTTTCCTTTTTAAAGAGGCGTTTTAAAAACGCCTCAACTTTATTTAATTTCATTATATAGCTCTCGAATATTCGGAAGAATAAATTCGGGCTTTGTTTCGCCTTTTTCAACATCCTCCATTGTACCCTCACCGCTTAGTACAAAAACAGTGGAAATACCAGCATTTACACCGCAGGCGATATCGGTGTAGAGTCTGTCGCCTACAACAACTGCCTCTTCGGGCTTGTGGCCTGTTTTTTCCATTGCAAGGTACACCATATCAGGCTGTGGCTTACCTATAAATTTAGGTCTGCGCTTTGTTGCATTGTAAAGCATTTCACTTACAGAGCCGCAGTCGGGCACATAACCGTACCATGTAGGGCACACCCAGTCCGGATTTGTAGCTATGTAGTCAACACCTCTGCCTAAAAGTATGCAGGCATCCTCAAGCTTTTGGAATGATAATTCCGTATCAAAGCCCATACAAAGGCAATCGATATCATCTTCAAGCTTGTCTGTTATAGGAAGACCGCCATCGGCAAGCTGTTCTCTGAAAGATGTTGTACCGAAGGCATAAATCTTTTTATAATTTTTCTTTTGCAAATACAAAACTGTTGCATTTGTAGATGTTAAAAAGTCATCTGCAGTGGACTCGATGCCCAATGATGCAAGCTTTTCAACATATTTATCTACACTTTTGGAGGAATTGTTTGTAACAAAAATGTATCTTCCTCCAATTTTTTTAACATGGTCTAAATACTCCAATGTGCCGTCAAACAAGTCGTTATCAAGGTAAATTGTACCGTCCATATCAAGTAGAAATAATCTTTTATCCTTTAAATTGCTCATACTCTCACCTATAAATCCCATATTTCTTTTTTGCTTGTGGAAATTGCCGTTGCTCCGCTTTCCAAAATTTCTTCAATTTCATCAACACTGTCTATAAGTCCGCCTGCAATAATAGGCACCTTTACAAGCTGACGAAGTCTTTTAATAACCTTTGTAAGAACACCGGGCATAATTTCCAACATATCCGGCTTGGCAGACTTTACAGCTTCAACAGTTGTATCTACCGACTGTGAATCCACTGCAAAAAATCTCTGCACGGTAAATACTCCGCATTCCCTTGCAGCCTTTATAATGCTTACCCTTGTACTTATAACACCGTCTACACCTGCATTTTTCACATACATAATACCGCTTTTGTCCTTACCTATACCCGTAGCAAGGTCTAAATGTATAAAAAGCTTTTTACCGTAGCTGTGTGCTGTTTTGGCAAGGTCCGCTATTGTATGAAGGTCAGGACTCAAGTGAAATATAATGCCAACCTTGGATTTTACTGCATTTTCAAATTCCTCCGCAGTACGAACTGCCGCAATAATCCTGCTTTGTTTAGAAGTCCCCATAGGACACCTCCGTTACTCAAGAATATTTGTTGTAATCTGGTCTACACCCCAGGATGCAAGTCTTTCAGCATCGCCCTTGTTATCAACTGTCCAGCAGTTTACAACATGACCGTTTGCATGAACCTCGTCAACAATTTTCTTTGTAAGAGAATTATAGTAAATGTCAAGGTCAAAATCATATTTATTCATAATATCAAGCACGTCGTTGTTATAGTCGCCCACAAGATACTGAATACGCTGTCTTGGAAGAATTTTTCTTAAATCAATAAGATTATCAAGGTCAAATGAAATAAAAATCACGCCGTCAAGATAGCCAAGTTCCATTATTTCATCAACAATCTGCTGAATGTATTTTGTTTCTATTCTGGATTTAAGCTCTAAAACACACTTTTTGTTGTATCTTTTGCAGATATTAATATATTCGTGCATTTCAGGTACAACAAGATCTGCTCTGTTGCTATAGTGAACATCTGCACCAACAACTTTTCTTTCCTGACCGTTTATGTTGTCAAGCTTAACTGAACGAACTTCTTCAAAAGTGCTTTCATCAACAGTAATGTTTTTTTCGGCAACTCTGCCGGTTTTGTCGTCGTGAATTACAACAATTTTACCGTCAGTTGTAACGTGAACATCACATTCAACACCGTAGTAGCTTCTGTTACCTGCAGCAATAAAAGCCGCAATGCTGTTTTCAGGCTCTAAACCGCTTAAGCCTCTGTGTGCAACAACCTGTGAATTACCTTTGTTAAATTTAATGGTATCCATTATAAAATCCCCACTTTTCATTTTTGATTTTAATTTAATCTTTGCTAAATATGTTTTAATCTCTGATTTTGCAATTCTGAACCGATTTGTCAGCCATGATATTCTCATAAAACTGCTCCTGTTAAAAAATTACTTTCTGTTTTGTGTAGCAACTACGTTACTTCCAAATACATCTTTAATTATAACATCTCCGACAGAAATTGGCAAGCTTACTGTGGTTTTATTTATAATTTCCATACATTCGAAAATTTTATCTTTAGGAATTGTTGTATCTGTCTTTACGGAAACCATACAACCGTCACTGCATTTCATTGTTGTTGTAACGGTTCTTTGAGGGTTTGTGCATTCAGCCTCTGCGTATTTTGCACCTCTTGGGCAAGTGTTACCTGTTACACTTACAACTTTTTTACCGTCAAGCTCAACCTCTAAACTGCAACCCATAGGGCATACTATACAAGTAAGTTCTCTTTTCATTTTACAGCACCTCCAACTCAAAGCTTAGTTCATCTGTACCTGCAAACATATCCTTTGTAAGCTTAACGCTTTCCATTTCACCGGGAGCAACCTTTACCTTTTTCTTTGAATAAACTTTCTCGCCGTTTTTAATAACATTAACCTTTACATTTCTGAACACATCTGCAACACGGAAAAATACTGTAATATCCTTATCCTTTGTAATCTTCTGAGGTACTGTGTAACGGATTTTACCGTCTGTTTTAATATTTATATCAACGGCATCTGCATTTTCGCCGTTTATATATTCAGCAGCAGCTTTTCCTGCAATTTCAGCTTCTTCGGAAACGAAGTCAACAAGGTCGTGTACATGAAGCACGTTACCGCAGGCAAACACACCTTCTATGGAAGTCTGTCTGTCCTGGTCAACCACTGCACCGTTTGTAATACCGCTTATTTCAATACCTGCACTTCTTGTAAGCTCGTTTTCAGGTATAAGACCTACTGATAAAAGCAAGGTGTCACAAGGTATAAATTCCTTTGTTTCTTCAATTGGGCGTCTTTTTTCATCAACCTTTGCAATTGTTACGCCCTCTACTCTTTCCTTGCCGTGGATTTCCACAACTGTGTGGCTTAAACGTAGTGGAATATTAAAGTCGTTAAGGCACTGTTCAATATTTCGTGCCAAGCCGCCTGAGTATGGCATAAGCTCGCATACTGCGTTAACCTTTGCACCCTCTAAAGTCATACGTCTTGCCATAATAAGACCGATGTCACCTGAACCTAAAATAACAACGTTTTTACCGGGCATATAACCTTTTATATTAACGAATTTCTGTGCAGTACCTGCACTGTAAATACCTGCAGGACGGTAGCCTGCAATGTTTAGAGCACCCTTTGCACGTTCACGGCAACCCATAGCAAGGATTATAGCCTTTGCCTGAATCTGAAAAAGACCGTCTTCGCAGTTTGTTGCTGTAATTACTTTATCTTCAGTAATATCAAGAACCATTGTATTAAGCTTAACGGGAATGTTAAGTTCACGAACCTTCTGTTCGTATCTCCATGCGTATTCAGGGCCTGTAAGCTCTTCACCGAATTTATGCAGACCAAAACCGTTGTGAATACACTGTTGCAGAATACCTCCAAGATTTTCGTCACGTTCCAAAATAAGTATATCTTTTATTCCGCTTTCATATGCGGCAACTGCGGCACTCATACCTGCAGGACCGCCACCTATGATAACCAAATCTGTCATATTATTCACCATCCTTTGTTTTACCCACATTCATTACTGAATTACCGCCGAATTTTGTAACTTCTTCGTACTTAATGCCAAGCTCTTTTGCAAGCATTTCCACAATCTGCGGACCGCAGAAGCCACCCTGACATCTGCCCATCTGTGCTCTTGTACGGCGTTTTACACCGTCAAGGTCACGAGGCTTAGGATTAGTTCTTATGGCGTCTAATATTTCACCTTCTGTTACTGTTTCGCATCTGCACACAATTTTGCCGTATGCAGGGTTTTCCTTAATCATTTTGTTCTTTTCTTCCATGCTTGCTTCTCTAAAAGCATGTGCAGGCTTGCGTATTGGGTTGAAGTTTTTATTTTCTTTAAGTTCTAAACCTGCTTTGCCTAGCATTTCTGCAACCATTTCGGCAATTGCAGGGGAAGCGGAAAGACCGGGAGATTCCACTCCTGCTACATTTATAAAGTTTTTAACATTTGAATTTATGATAAAGTCACCTGTATCACCTGCCGCACGAAGGCCGCAGAATGAAGTGATGGTTTTGTTGAAGGGGATACCGTTTACATTTTCATTAGCTTCACGGATGATGCTTGCAAAGCCTTCCTGATGTGTGGAATTATCTTCCTTATCTTCCATATCCACCGATGTAGGTCCTGTAAGCAAATTGCCGTCTACTGTGGGAGAAATCAGGATACCCTTACCCATTTTACTTGGTGTTCTGAAAACAGTAGTCTTTACAAGGTCACCGCATTCTTTGTCAAGCAAAATGTATTCACCGCGTCGTGGATGTACCTTAAAGCTGTTGTCACCAACCATTGATGCAACTTCGTCTGAATAAAGACCTGCAGCATTTACAATGTATTTTGCTTCAACAGTTTTGTCACCTGATGTAAGAACATAGTAGTCACCCTTGTCCTCAATTTTTTCTACAGGAAAGTTAAGCTCAAGTTCTGCACCGTTGTCCATTGCATTACCAATTGCCGCAACTGTAAGCTCGTACGGGCAGGTAATAGCACCTGTAGGAGCATAAAGTGCACATACAACATTTTCGGAAATGTTAGGTTCAAGCTTTCTTAGTTCATCACCTTCAACAATGCAAAGATTTTTAACACCGTTTTTAGTACCGCGGATTAAAAGCTCTTCAATTACAGCACGGTCTTCGTCATTAAAGCCTATTACGATAGAACCGTTGTTTATGTACTTAACCCCAAGCTCCTTTGTAACCTGAGGAAACATTTCAGAACCCTTTACGTTAAGTATAGCCTTGAGGCTTCCTTCCTTTGCGTCGAAACCTGCGTGAACAATGGCGGAATTTGCCTTTGTAGCACCCATAGCTACGTCATTTTCCTTTTCAAGTATGCAGATTTTAAGGTCGAAGGATGAAAGCTTTCTTGCAATCATACCGCCTACAACGCCTGCACCAATTACTGCAACATCATACATTACACTAAATCCTCCTGTTTTTCTAAATAAATGAAAAAAGACGCACCAAAACAGAGGCTCATCACCTCTGTTTTGATACGTCTCCAAATCTCAGTATCGTTATTATTATATTACTTTATATTATCTTTGTCAACATTTTTTTGATATATTATGTACTTTTTCTGCCCGTTTCCTTTGAGGGTGGATGGCCGAAAAAGTTTACATACTCACGGTAAAATGCAGAATAGTCTGAAAAACCGTATTTCTGATAAATCTCCGTAGGCTTTGCATTTGACTGCAGCTCCTTTTGTATAAGAGCAAGCTTATACTGATTAATATATTTTTTAGGTGAAATATTAAAATTTTCCGCAAAAATTTTATTTAAATAGCTTTTGGATATATAAAGGTCACCGCAAAGAAAGTCTAAAGTAATTTTTTTCGTTATGTTTTTTTCAATATATTCTATAGCCTTTGCAAGCACGGGATTAACCGTATATTTGTTATAAAAAATACTTTCGGGGTAATGCTCGGATACTGCAACGATGTTATAAAATATTTCCTCAATGGTGTTAAAGAGTATGTTTTTTAAGCTTTCACCTTCAAAATGCTTACAGTAAAAATCTGTCTTTTCAAATAACGAAATAAACTTCTGCGGTGCTTTAAAGGTTAAAACATCTAAATTTTCAGGGAGGCTTTTATATATATCGGGCCATATCATATATTCGTCAAATATCATAACGTATCTGTCATACACATCCGGATTATTAAGCTTTATGGAGTGGAGCTTATGAGGCCGTGTAATAATTAAGCTGTTGTCACCAAGCTCGTATGTCTTTTCGTTTATTGAGTAAGTAACATTGCCTTTTTTAAGAAAAATAAATTCAAAGGCATCGTGGATGTGGGGTTTCGGCCAGGGATTATCATGTTCCCTGTAACATAAATGATGATAGCTTATGCTTGCATCTACATACGAGGAAATCACATCATACATAACATTACCTCCTTTTATTATACATTATATCATTATGGTGTTGTTTTTGCAATGTATTATGTGTAATTTGCAATTTACATTGAAAAAAGTTGATTGTATAATGATGTCATAATAAAATAAGAGGGTGTATTTATGAAAACAGAAAAAAATACAATTTTAAAACTGACTGCAGGAAAAGTCTGCGAAGGCTTTAAGGCAGAAATAAATACTGAAGCAAATATAAAAAAATTAAAATGGTGCGTAAAAGACCAAAGCGGAAATAAAGCTGTTGAGGGAACTGAACAGAATGTCAAAAAAAACAGCCTTGTTGTAACATCATCCTTTGATGCAAAGCCGTGGTCTGTTGAAAATCCGAATTTATATACTTTTGAAGCATCAATTATCTTTGAAAATAATGAAACAGAGGATATTTCCGACCGTTTCGGTTTTCGTTATTTTGATACGGACAAAAAAAATATATATTTAAACGGCTTCCCATTTTATATGCGTGCATATATAAGAGGTGCGGCGGCACACGAGCATCAGAACAACTGCAATTTGTCGGAATACGAATTTTACAAAAAGAATATCACCATGGCAAAAAGCTATGGCTTTAACACAATTCGTTTTCATTCCGTAACACCACCTCACGAATGCTTTATGGCGGCAGACGAGCTTGGTATGCTTATACATATAGAAATGCGTAAGGATAAGGTTGTATACGATAATCTTCACGAAATGCTTTACGGTAAAAATGATTTTGTAACCAATGAAGAGCTTACAAATATTATAGACGACCTTTATAACCACCCCTCGTTTATGGTTTACTGTATAGGTAATGAAATAAGAGAACCGGGCAAAAAACCGAGAGTAAAAGAAATTCGTGATTTCATTAAGGAAAAGGACCCTACAAGACTTTTCCTCGACACCTGTGCACACGGTGAATATGACCGTGACTATGTTGACTTTGACGTTCAGCATATGGGCTACTTCTTCCCCTACGGCAAAAATGCAGATATGTTTGAAAATACAGATAATTTGCTTTGCTTCGGTACGGTAAACAACCGTGAGATGGTTAAGGATACAGAAAATTCCAAAATCAGAAGAGGTATAGCCTTTGAAAGACCTCTTATTGCCCACGAGGTTTGTCACTACACCTCATGGAAAGATTACTATGCCTTAAAGGAAAAGTTTGAAAAGTACGGCCACCAAGCACCCTGGTGGGTAGATGAAGAAATAAAAATGCTTGAAGCAAAGGGGTATAAGGAAAACTTTCACGAAACCTTGCAGATAACAAAGGACTTCCAGTTCAGATGCTGGAAAACTGCATTGGAGGGAATACGTTCAAGCAACCTTCTTTCAGGCTTCCATATGCTTCAGTTTGCAGATACGGATAAATACGAAAATTCAAACGGTATTGTAGACTGCTTTGACGATGTTCACGGAATATCTGCCGAGGAATTCAGAAAATTCAATGCAGATACCGTTGTGCTTGCAAAGCTGCCGAAACGTATATTTACTGAAAACGAGATTGCCAAAGTTCCTGTTCTTATTTCACAGTATATGATAAATCCGCCTGAAAAGGGAACATTCTCATTTAAGGTAGAGGGCAAAAAGGTTTACAATCAGGGAACTTTAGATAATGTGGACACATTTAAATCAGGTCTTTACACAATATGCTCTTTAGAACTTAATCTGCCAAAGGTTGACAAGGCAGAAAAGCTTGTACTTTCCTGCAAAATTGATTTTGAAGACGGTACAAAGTGTGAAAACAGCTGGGAAATATGGGTGTTCCCAAAGGCGAATGAAGAAATTTGCGCCACCGTTAAAATGGATGAAGATTACATAAAGGATGCACGCAAAATTACAGATGATGACAATTTTGTTATAACAGACAAGCTTGATGACGAACTTTTTGATGACCTTGAAAAGGGCAAAAATGTAATGCTTATATACCGCACAAGCTGGACAAGACATCTGCTTGACAAAGCTCAGGCTGTACCACAGTATGCACTTCGGGCAGTTTGGGAAAGATACAAGGGCGTAATCTGGGACCGCGGTACAATAAACGGCGGTAAGGATGACGAGGAACTGCTTTCAAAATACGGCTTTGTTACTGACGGACAGATTAATTATCAGTATTATGACTTAATTGATGACAGCGACAAAATTAACCTTGACGATTTCCCGACTGCTGTAAAATCAATTGTTTCAGGTTTTGACAAGGCAAACCGTGACCGTTTTGACCCTAAAAAATTTGCATTGCCTGAACTTATGTATGACAGAACAATGCGTCATTTCAGCTATGCTTTTGAAATTAAGGTTGGTAAGGGTAAGCTGTTGATTACAGGCTTTAACTTTACAAAAATTAAGGAAAGCCCTGCTGTTGCATCTATGCTTGACACTTTAATTTCCTACTGTAAATCCGAGGATTTTGCACCTGTAAGCGAAATATCAACAGAGGACTTTAAAAAGTATTTGACAGATGTTGCAAAGTCAGGACCGAACAAAGAACGTATGATGACTCAATACTGGCAGCTTGACGAAGAACCGGTAGAATCTATGAAATATTGGGAAGAATCGGAAGCTTATTTGAAATAATAACACAAAGGGATTTAAGCTTAAAAGCCTAAATCCCTTTGTTCTTTCTGTACTTTGCAGGTGTAACTCCAAACTTCTGACAAAATACTTTATAAAACCATGAAAGATTGTCATATCCGCAGCTGTAACATATGTCCGTTACAGAAAGGTTGCTGTTTATAAGCAGATTTGCACAATATTCCAGACGCAACTCATTAACCAATGCCGACGGAGTAGTGTTATAATGCTCCTTAAGTGAACGGCAAAGGTGTTCACGACTTTTGCCTGAAATTTCGTACATTCTTTCCATACCCGATATAAAGTTTTTTGGATTTTTCATTTTTTCGTATGTCATTTCAAGCCACAGGGGTACATTGCTTGTGTTTGAAGAATAGTTCATAAAGTAATTTGTAAAAACATTTACAAGTAATGTTTTAAGCTTCAAACGTACCGCCCTTATATCTCCACCCTGATTAAGCTCATTAAGACTGTAAAAAAACTTTTCTCTTTCCGTTATGGGCAAAGTTACCATAGGCGGCATAGGTGCAGTAAGAAATTTATCCTTTGGAAAGTCCTCACCCAAGTATTCAAACACACTTTCCATAACCTCTGCAGAAACCGCAAGATTTAAAAATTCAAAATATTTATTGTCCGCACGCTTGTAGTCGTGGTAGTCAAAATCACGTATGAACAACAAATTGCCTTCTGTTAAAATCTGGTACTGGTCATTTACAATGTGGTGGGCATCACCCTGCTTTACCATAAAAAATTCATAATAATCGTGACAATGTGGGCGAAACCGTTCCGTATCACTTCGTACATAGCGGAATTTACAGCCCGAATCCCCGTCTACGTGGTACTTGGCATATATCTTTTTTCTTTCCATAATCACACCTCAATATCACAATAACATAAAAATTATATCACGTCAATAGTAGTATTTTCATCAAAAATATTTTATTATGTTTTTAACAAATATAACACGAGGTGATTTTTATGGATATGATAAAAGAAAAAATACGTGTAATGACGGAAAAACTTTCACAGCTTGTTACAATTTCATCACAACCCATAGAACTTGAATACGTAAAATGTGACGGCTATAAAAAGAACAACATTCCTCCCTCAGCCGATGCAGACTGGAAGAAGCTTGACAGCAACACATATTTTGAGGGTGAAGACAGCCACTTTTGGTTACATACAAAAATAAAAACACCTGAAGTTGACGAAAACAAGGAAGTGCGTTTTTGTGCCAAAACAGGTACACAAGGTGACTGGGATGCCACAAATCCACAGTTTACTGTTTACGTAGACGGTGTTACAACACAGGCACTGGATATAAACCACACATGGTTTCCGCTAAAAGGCGACATGGAATATGACATTTACCTATACCTTTACACAGGTATGATGAACAGACAAATGCCTCTTACATATATAAAATTTGAGGTTGAAACCGCATTAAAAATAACAGATTTAAAAATCGAAGCTTTGTATTATGACATAAAAATTCCGTTTGATTGCATGGATTTACTTTCGGAAAACTCCTACGACTATATCATAATACGCAATCATCTTGACAAGGCAACAATGCTTCTGGATTTAAGACATTTTTATTCCGAAAATTTTTATAATGGAATAGATGCCGCATCAGATTACTTAAATACGGAATTTTACAAAAAAGAATGTGGTAAAAATCAGGGCATTGTAAACTGTATAGGACACACCCACATAGATGTAGCGTGGCTTTGGACAGTTGCACAGACCAGAGAAAAAGCACAACGAAGCTTTTCAACAGTCATAAATATGATGAAGTATTTTGATGAATACAAATTCATGTCAAGTCAGCCTCAACTGTATCAGCACGTTAAGGAAGAGGACCCTGCCTTGTATGAAGAAATCAAAAAACGTGTAGCCGAGGGCAGATGGGAAGTTGAAGGTGCAATGTGGCTTGAGGCAGACACCAACCTTGTAAGCGGAGAAAGTTTAATAAGACAAATTCTTTTTGGCAAAAGATTTATGAAAGATGAATTTGGAGTAGACAGTGAGATACTATGGTTACCTGACGTATTCGGTTACAGTGGTGCCTTGCCACAGATTTTGAAAAAAAGCGGTGTAGATAAGTTCTTTACCACAAAAATGCAGTGGAGCGAAACCAACAAAATGCCTCACGATGACTTTATATGGGAGGGTATTGACGGAACAAAAATTTATTCAAAATTCGCAAGCGGTTATGTTAAACGCCTGCGACCTCTCGAAATATTCAACGAATGGAAAGTATATAAGGATAAAAAGCTTACGGAAAATACGATACTCACCTTTGGCTTTGGTGACGGTGGCGGCGGACCAACGTATGAAATGATGGAAAATTATGCACGTCTAAAGCATGGTATTCCGGGTATGCCTGCTGTTAAAATACAGCCTGCAAAGGAAACTTTTAAAAAGGCAGAAGAACAGTTCAAAAAGAGTGCAGAAGAACTAAAAACTATGCCAAAATGGAAAGGTGAAATGTACCTTGAAATGCACAGAGGTACATACACTTCAATAGCAAAGAATAAGAAAAATAACAGAAAGTCTGAATTGATTCACCTTAATGCGGAAAATATTTCCGTTGCAGATATGACACTAAATGGAGGAGAATATCCAAAAGACACGTTAAATAAAAACCAGACTACAATACTTTTAAATCAATTCCACGACATTATCCCCGGCTCGTCAATAGGACCGGTTTATGACGTAACGGACATTGAATATGCACAGATTTTAAAAGATGGCAGAGAAATTGTTGAGGATAAAAAGCAAAACATTATTTCTTCATTAAAAACAGGTGGTGGTCTGTTTGTATACAATCCGTCGCCATTTGAGGTAAGTGACTACGTGGAGGTTGATGGCAAAACTGTTTATGCAGAAAACATTCCTGCTCACGGTTTTAAAGTTATTGAGGAAAAATATGTTGACAATGGTATTGAAGTAAGTGAAAAATGTATTGAAAACGATGTTGTAAAAGTGGTATTCAACGACAAATATCACATAGTATCAGTTTACGATAAGATTGAGGACAGAGAAGTGCTTGCGAAAAATGCGGAAGCCAATGTACTTGAAATGTTTGAGGACTACCCACGTAAATATGACGCATGGGAAATTACGGAATACTACAAGCAGAAAAAGTGGATTGCAGACAATGTTTCATCTGTTGAAGTATTGAAAAACGGACTTCGTATAAAGAGAAAATACCAAAAGTCTGAAATTACACAGGACATAATTCTTCGCAAAGGTTCAAAGAGAGTGGACTTTGTAACAACAGTTGACTGGCATGAAGACCATATACTTATGAAGGCTGCATTCCCTGTGGATATTCACAACACATTTGCAACCTACGACATTCAGTTTGGTAATGTAGAGCGACCAACTTATGCAAATACAAGCTGGGACGCTGCGAAATTTGAAGTTTGTGCACACAAATGGGCAGACCTTTCGGAAAATGATTACGGTGTAAGTATTTTAAATGACTGCAAATACGGTTACAATATTGAAGAAAACGTCATGAAAATATCACTTTTAAAAGCCGCAACATATCCGTATAAGGAAGCAGATAGAGGAATAAATACATTCACATATTCATTGTATCCACATTTAGGAGATTTTCGTACAGGAAAAACCGTTCAAGAAGGTTATGCCCTTAACATTCCTTTGGAAGTTTGCAAGATTGGTGCAAACAATGGCACACTTTGTGACAACTTCTCACTTATAAAAAGCAATAAGGAAAATGTAATCATTGAAACAGTCAAAAAGGCTGAAGATGACAATTCCGTTATAGTCCGTCTATACGAAACATATAACCAAAAGGCAAAGACTACAATTACCGCAGGCTTTGACTTTAAGGAAGTTTACATCTGTGACCTTATGGAAAACAATATCGAAAAGCTTTCGCACAATGGCAGAGATGTAGATATCAGACTTAAGAATTTTGAAATTGTGACACTAAAATATATCAGATAACTAATAAAGGTTGTAGCAAAATGGTTTTATTTTGTTACAACCTCGCTTTTTTATTAATATAGTAGCGACGTCACTCATTATGTAAAAGTACAATCAGTACTTAATTTTTCTCTGTAAACCTTGTCCAGCGAGGCAAAACCACAGTACAAAGTACTGTGCAAAAAGCAACTGATGCCAGCCAAATTACAGCTATTATTACCCAGGGCATAAATTCTGCCATTTTTGCATAAAAATACGATGCAAAAATATTTCCCACACTTGCAGTTGCATTTAAAATTCCGGATACTGTTCCAATTCTGCCGGCATTTTCAAAGTGCAAAGCCACATATGTCTGGCTATAAGGACCGGCACCTTGAAGCATTAAAATAGTAAAAGACAGTGCTATAAGAATCCATGCGTAATGAATATTGCCAATAAAGCAAACTGCTATTAAGGGAATAATGCCTATGCTGTAGAAAATAATTTGTGCTTTTGCCTCGTTTTTTGTTACTTTTCTTTGAACCACACCTGCCATAATAACTCCAAGTGCCGAAAAAATAATCAGAACCGAACTCATTCTGGTAGATATTGCAGCAGGAAGTCCACTATATGATTCCATAAGCATAACCGGTGTCATCATTTTTATACCATTATCTACGGATATCCTTAAAAAGCACACAATTAAAAATACTATAAGTCCTGATGAAAACATCAATGGCAGCATTGGTGCTTTTTCAAAAGCACCCCTATTAACGGTTGAGCTCTGTACATCCTCATTTTCCACCATTCTTTTATTCAGGAAGAAATTAAGGATTATATAAAGAAGTCCCATAACAAAAAGACTTGTTGCAGAAATTAAAAAATTATATTTCCAATTACCTACAAATGATGCTGTAAGCATACTTAAACCCAATCCCAGGCTGGTTGCAAACAACATCCAAAAAACAGCTGTTCTTCTTAAAGATGGTGCTAATTGTGTTGAAAGAATTTTAAAAACGCCGGGCCATAGTCCGAACTGTGCAATGGCGTTAAATATCCATGCTGTCATTATAACCGCGTAGCTCTGGTTAAAATAAATAACCAAATTTGAAATTGCAGCTCCGGCAACACCTATAATAATAAGTTTAAAAGGTGAGAATTTGTCCGCAGCCAAACCACCAAAAACCTGAAACAATGCATAAACAGCCCAAAACGCAGCATTTATAAGTCCGGTCTGTGACTTAGTCATAACACCTTCTTCAACAATAATTGCCATAGCGGATGAAAACATGCTTTTTGTCATATACACCACTGCGTACAGCAAAAACAAAAAAACAAATAATAATATACTTAAATATTTATCCTCAAGATACTTCTGTGATTTCATAAAAATGTGCCCTTCTTTTTTAAAATTTGTCCTGATTATACCATGTATAACATTTTTTGTAAAGCAATTTTTACTTTCAGCCTTTGTACTTTTGCGGCGAAACACCTGTATATTTTTTAAAAACACGTGAAAAATAAAGCGCATCTTCAAAGCCCACTGCCGAAGAAATCTCATTAACATTAAGGTCTGAAAAATCAAGCAGATATTTTGCCTGCCGTATCCGTATATCCGTTATGTATTTTCCCGGCGATACTCCCACAGCACTTTTGAAAAGGTGTGCAAATCTATCGACACTTACCCCGCACATTTTGGCATAAAAATCCATTGCATTATTTTCCAAAAAATTTTTGTTTATGTATTTAAGTACAGCAAGAATCCTTTCGTCCTTTATGAGAGTATCCCTGTTTTTAAATAATTCACAAAATTGCAATAACCATGATATGCTCATTAAATTATCTGCACCTTCTGTAAAATCGTCTATTACACGGCTTAAAAGTTTTTGTGCCTCGTACTCATTTTTTGTATGCAGAATGCTGGTATCTCCTGCAATTTCCTCTGCAGCATTTCCTGTAAAATGAATGTACGCCCCTTCACTTTCCACATTTTCGGGATATATGTAAAAATGGGGTTCATAGGGTTTATACACCAACATATCTCCGGCATTTAAAACCATTTCTTCACCTTTTACTCTTGCCATGCATTTCCCCTTTATAATGTACAAAAACAAATAATCCATTCTCCCCTTTGAACGAAGGGTTATGTGCCTTTTAATGTTATTAATCTGAAATCCGCAGCTGTTTATATATAAAAATTTGTCCTTCACCTCACGGTTTGTACGCATCCAAAGATTGTCTATCCCAACAGGATAATCCATAGCTTTCACCTCGTCACAATATTATCATATGATTATACAAAAATCAAGCGTAGCAGAAAAATCCATATAAACGACAGGTCTGTGTATAGAATTCATCTTTGTTTTTTTATATACTGAATTTATGAAAGGGAGGTATCAGAATGAAAAAATTTGCTTTTATAGGTGCAGGAAGTCTGCAATTTACCACATCGTGCATTAAAGACCTTATAACTTTTCCTGCTTTTGAGGATGCTCATTTTTGCCTGATGGACATAAAACAGGAAAATATTGACCGTACAATGGTTGCCATAAACAGAATTATAAAAGAATCCGGCAACACAAAGTGTAAAATCACAACCACAACAGACCGTATTGAAGCCTTAAAGGGTGCAGATGGTGTGCTTTGCACAGTTTTTAACGGTGACATAGATATATGGCAGTATGATATTACTATACCAAAAAAATACGGTGTGGATATTAACGTAGGCGATACAAGAAGTGTTTCGGGCATATTCCGTGCACTACGCAACATTCCCCTGATGCTTGACATCTGCAGGGATATTGAAAAATATTGTCCTGATGCAGTTTTTCTTAATTACACAAACCCCATGGCTATGCTTTGCGGTGCTATGCAAAAATACACAAATGTTGAAATAACGGGGCTTTGCCACAGCGTACAGGGTACAATCAAAATGCTTTCTGAATGGCTTGACATTCCAAAAGAGGAAATTACATACCTTTGCAAGGGTGTTAATCATCAGGCGTTCTATACGGTTTTGGAGCACAAGGGTGAAGATTTGTATCCAAGACTTCGCAAGCTTATTTCGGAAAATGAGGAATTTTATAACAAAGAACAGGTACGAAACGAAATGTTCCTAAAGCTTGGCTATTACGTAACAGAATCAAGTGGTCACAATTCCGAATACAATCAGTGGTTTCGAAAACGCCCCGACCTTATTGAAAAATACTGTACCCACGGCACAAACTGGAACCCCGGGGAACACGCATTTTCACTTAACTTAAGAAAAGACAGAAGGGAAAATCCAAATATTCTTCTTGACGAATGGATGGAAAAAGAACTTGACCTTAACCGCAGTGATGAATATGCAGGTGAAATTTTCAATGCACGAATCGGTGACGGTAAGCCCTTTGTATTTAACGGTAATGTTATAAACAACGGTTCTATTCCAAATCTCCCATATGATGCATGTGTTGAAGTTCCTGTGGTTGCAGACAAAATGGGATTCAAAACAACTATTGCAGGGCCTCTTCCCGAACACCTTGCAATACTTGTAAATACAACTGCACGAATTGAAAATCTTGTAGTTGAAGCTGCTATGAAAAAGAGCAAAGAGCTTGTATACAGGGCAGTATATATGGACCCTCTTACATCTGCGGTGTGCTCCATGGAAGAAATAAAAAATATGTGTGATGAGCTTTTTGAAATCAACAAAGACTTTTTGAGAGATTATAAGTAAGAAAAAACTCACGTTTCCGTATGAAGTGTACTGTCAAGGATAGTAATTAAAAAATAATTGCTATCCTTTTTTATGTCTCCGACGGGGTACTTTTGGAGCAAAAGTGTTAAATTATCCCTCAGTCTTTGCCTTTGGCAAATCCAGCTCCCTTTAGGCAAGGGAGCCGTTTTTCTGTGGCACACACTTTCCCTTTAGCAAAAAACGCCGTAGAGTGAGGGATTACAGTTTGTAGAAAAATTTTTGAGAAAATTGTCGGAAAATTGCACATATCATTTCCCTCTGCTGATGTGCAATTTAAGGGGCCCCCGCAAAGGGTTTGCGTATAGCCCCGACGACAATTTTAAGAAAATTTTTCGTACAAAATGTTGACTGAACGTCCCGGCGCCGATTTTTTGGTTACTTTTTGACGGAGCAAAAAGTAACTCCC
>JAZQIO010000020.1:0-109009 GCA_045541135.1 Clostridia bacterium | reverse complement strand
TCTGCAGCTTTTTCCTTAGTTGAGCTTTCTGCAAAAATACGAAGTAATGGCTCTGTACCACTGAAACGGCAGATAACAAATGAAGAATCTTCAAAGTAAACTTTACATCCGTCTTCATAGCTTACAGCAACCATTTTCTGTGGGAATTCAGGCAACTTCTTTTCTACCATAACGGTATTCAAAACTGCTTCCTTATCTTCAGGTAAAAATCCCAGATTTTCTTCAACCATTACGTGAGTGCCGTATTTTTTCTGAATCTTTTTAATTAATTCCGTAGGTGTTTTACCTGTTTTACTTATCATTTCAACAAAAAGTGATGCCGCATAAACAGAGTCCTTACCGTGAATATGTCCGCGAACTGTAAGACCACCGCTTGATTCACCGCCAAGTATGGCATCCACTTCATCAATTTTAGAAGAAATGTATTTAAAACCAACAGGAACTTCATAGCATTCTTCGCCCAAATCTGCAGCAACCTTATCAAGAAGATGTGTTGTTGCAAGGTTTCTTA
Organism: Clostridia bacterium; assembly: GCA_045541135.1. Lineage (GTDB taxonomy): Bacteria > Bacillota > Clostridia > Monoglobales > Firm-18 > CAZNKU01. Next base: position 108,498 of record JAZQIO010000020.1, on the reverse strand, counting down.
CAACAGGACCCTTCCAGCCCTTGTATTCGTGCAAGTAGTAATAAAGCAATGTCAGAATTTCATTAGCATTGATGTACTGTCCGTTGCTGTCTACAATACCAAGTCTGTCACCGTCACCGTCTACACCAATACCAAGGTCGTATCCGCCTGCAACAACCTGCATTGCAAGGCTCTTTAATGTTGACTCTGTAGGAGCAGGCATTGTACCGCCAAAATATGCGTCACGGTTACCGTTTATAATATCAACCGTACAACGTGTTGTGTGCAAAATAACCATCAAAGGATATGCAGATGAACCATGCATAGGATCAAACAAAATACGAAGTCCGCGCTTTCTTATAGCATCACAGTCAATAACTGCCAAAATGTCATCAAGGAAATCGTTAAACGGATTTTCAAGATATTCGATAAATCCGTTTTTCAAACCTTCTTCAAAAGAATTTGTCAAAACATCGCTGTCTTCAAGTTTATTAATATATCCTTCAAGTTCAGCAGTTACTTCTAACGGAGCGTCTCTGCCCTCTTTAACAATTACTTTAATACCATTATAGTTTGAAGGGTTGTGAGAAGCTGTAACCTCAAAACCGAACAAAAGGTTGTTTTTCTTTACATAGTGCATAATCATAGGAGTAGGTGCACTTCTGTGAAGAAATATTACCTTAACCTTATTTGCACTGAAAACCTCTGCCATCCACTTTGCCGCACTGTCGGAAAGAAAACGTCTGTCGTAACCTATAATAACAGGAAGACTGTCCTGCTTTTTTGCCTTCATATAATTGCATACACCTTGTGCAACCTTACGGATATTAAACATATTAAAATCCTTACCGATTTCGGATCTCCAACCACCTGTACCAAAATTTATCATAATTATCCCTCTTTTCCTTATTTTATATATTTAGTATAACATACACAGCTTATGTGTCAAATCAAAATTGGGCATTAATTTTATACTTTTGGTTGCATTTTTTAAAAATTTAGTTTATAATAAAAAAAGGTGATAAAATATGATGTATATGCCATTTAAATTAAATACAGAAATAAATATTGAAAAAATAGTGGCTGTAAACTACTTTGAATACGCACGTGATTTTGCCTTTTCGGGCGAGATGCACGACTTTTGGGAAGTTATATATTCGGACAAAGATTATCTTTCCGTTACCGTAAGGTCAAAGGAAGTTATTATACCGCCCGGGCATTACCGCATTATAAGCCCTATGGAGCTGCACTCTGTAAAGCCCGCATACGGCAAAGCGGCAAATGCCGTTATATTTTCATTTGTGTGCACAAACGAAAAGCTTTTCAAATCAGCAGGCAGAACAATACTTTGTGACAACGAAAAAAAAGAATACATAACAAAGCTTATATCTGCCGCACAAGATGCTTTTTCTACACCATTGGGAGAACCCTACAGCACAAAGCTTGTTAAAAATCCAAATGCCTCAATAGGCTCGGAAAACCTTGTAAAAATTTATATTGAACTTTTTGTGTTAAGCTGCATAAGAGAAACCATTTCCGCACCGGCATCATCGGCACCCCTTACCTATACATCAAACCCATTGCTTTCCGAAATATGCTCGTATCTTGAAAACAATGTTACAAAAGACATTACTTTTCCTGACCTTTGCGAAAAATTCGGCATAAGCGGAACAAATATGAAAAAACTTTTCCGCAACAATTTGGGGTTTGGTGCAATGGACTATTTTTCAAAATGTAAAATAGACTGTGCAAAGCATCTGATTCGTGAAAAAGAAATGAATCTTGCAGAGATTTCCGAATATCTTTGCTTTTCCTCCCAACAGTATTTTTCAAGACGCTTTAAAAACATTGCGGGAATGACACCCTCGGAATATGCACAATCTGTAATAAATACATAAAAAAGCTACGGCACACACCGTAGCTTTTTAATTAATTTAATTATTTTGCACGAGCTTCTTTAATCTTTTCGATAAATTCTCTACCGATACGTGTAATTGAAGCATAGTCGCCTGTTTTAGCACCGCCTGTAAGCGCACCGCCTGCACCTACTGCGACAGCACCGTTTTTAATCCATTCGCCAACGTTATCAACACTTACACCACCTGTAGGCATAAGCTTTGCCTGAGGAACAGGACCCTTAATAGCCTTAAGAATCTTAGGACCAAAAGCCTCACCGGGGAATACTTTAACGATGTCTGCACCTGCTTCCATAGCTGCAACAACTTCTTTAATTGTCATAGCACCGGGCATTGATGCAACTCTGTATCTGTTACAAAGCTTAACTGTTTCAGGGTCAAAGTATGGGCTTACAATATAGTTAGCACCGCTAAGAATTGCGATACGTGCTGTTTCACTGTCCATAACTGTACCTGCACCAAGAATAATATCCTTTGGATCATAAGCCTTGGCAACTTCTTCAATTACTTTGTGTGCATAAGGAACTGTAAATGTCATTTCAATTGCGGCAACGCCACCTTCGATACATGCATCTGTAATTCTCTTAGCCTGGTCTGCACTGTCTGCACGAACAACGGCAACAATACCGCAGTCAGTGATTCGTGTAATAATTTTTTCCTTATCCATTACGGAATCTCCTTTTTCTTTGTTAATTTTTTATCTAATCACATAAAAATTCGGAACGGTAAAAACCGTTCCGAAAGCGTCATATAAATGTCGATTCGGGCAAGTTATTACCCAAAAGCATATGTATTTGACTTAACCTTATTATTTAGGCTGTTTGCCGATGTATGCCAAGATACCACCGTCAACATAAAGAACGTGACCGTTAACAGCATTTGAAGCTTCAGAAGCCAAGAATACTGCTGGACCAGCAAGTTCTTCAGGATCCAACCATCTGCCTGCAGGAGTCTTAGCGATGATGAATGAATCAAATGGATGCTTTGAACCGTCCGGCTGTGGTTCTCTTAGTGGAGCTGTCTGAGGAGTAGCGATATAACCAGGGCCGATACCGTTACACTGGATGTTATATTCGCCGTATTCTGAACAGATATTTCTTGTAAGCATCTTAAGACCGCCCTTAGCAGCAGCGTATGCAGAAACTGTTTCACGACCAAGTTCAGACATCATTGAGCAGATGTTGATGATTTTACCGTGACCCTTCTTGATCATTGAAGGGATAACAGCCTTTGAAACGATAAATGGAGCGTTAAGGTCAACGTCGATAACCTGTCTGAATTCTGCAGCAGTCATTTCATGCATAGGAATTCTCTTAATGATACCTGCATTGTTAACAAGGATGTCGATAACGCCAACTTCCTTTTCAATTTTAGCAACCATGTCATTAACAGCGTCTTCATCAGTAACGTCACAAACATAACCGATAGCATCGATACCTTTTTCTTTGTATGCTGCGATACCTTTGTCAACTAGTTCCTGTTTAATGTCATTGAATACGATTTTAGCACCTGCTTCAGCAAAACCTGATGCAATAGCAAAACCGATACCGTAAGATGCACCTGTTACAAGAGCGATCTTACCTTCCAAACTAAATGGATTTTTCATTGTAAATTCCTCCCAAATATATTTCTCTAAAAACCACGAAATGTGATATTTATGTACACTTAAATAATACCACTTTATAAAATTGCTGTCAATACTCAACTTTATACATTTGGTTAATTTTTACATCATTTTTTGCCTTCTTTATCCCCGAATTACAGATTTGTTAGTTAATTTTACCCAAAAACCTTTGTAAAAAATCCAAAAAGAAACAAAAATATGCCGAAAATGCCTTGAAACAAAGGAATTGCAACAGTTTATGCCGTATATAATAATATAGAAAAATATCAGGAGGTTCGTTTATGTACATAGTAGCACTAAACGGAAGCATAAATAAAAATGGCAACTGCCGCTTTTTAATCGACACAGTTTTAAACGATTGTAAAGAAATGGGTGCAGATGTTGAAGTAATCAACATACATGAAGCAATAATGGATTCAAAAACACCTTTTTGTATACAGTGCAGCAGCCCATGTGAGGGTAAATGCTATAAAGGAACAAAGTTAGGTAATGCATACGAAAAAGTTGCAAAAGCCGATGCTGTAATTATAGCAAGCCCCGTATATTTTGCAAGTATGTCCGCACAGCTAAAGGCATTCTGGGACAGAAGCAGTGAATACAGAAAAGCTAAAGCTTTTGTCGGTAAGCCTACGGGATTTATAACCTGCGGGCACTCACGTTTCGGCGGTCAGGAATCCACACTGCATTCCATGCAATCCTCTGCACTTGTTCAGGGGATGACAATTATAAACAGCGGAAGTAACGAATACGATGCCGGGCATATTGGCATTTCGGCACAGGCTCCTGCCGACAAAGACGAATTTGCAATTTCACGTTGTCATTCCATGGCAATAAGAATTATGAATGAAATCAAAAAATAAGGACTGATTTTATGAACGTCAGACAAATGCTTGAAAAGAGAGAAGAGGAAATCTTAAGCCCTTTTGCCACCCTTGCCAAAAACTCAAAAGGGCGAAAACTCAAGTCCCCCAAGTGTGACCTTCGTACAGAATTCCAACGGGACAGAGATAAAATTCTTCACTCCAAATCATTCCGCAGACTAAAACACAAAACACAGGTGTTCTTAACCCCGGAAGGTGACCATTACAGAACAAGGCTTACGCATACCCTTGAGGTTTCTCAGATTGCACGAACAATTGCAAGATCTCTTTGTCTTAACGAAGACCTGACAGAAGCAATAGCCCTGGGACATGACCTTGGTCACACACCCTTCGGTCACTCCGGTGAAAGAGGGCTTGATAAAATATGCCCCAACGGCTTTAAACACAACATTCAAAGTCTGCGTGTTGTTGATATTCTTGAAAACGACGGCGAGGGAATGAATCTTACCTTTGAAGTAAGGGACGGCATTGTTACGCATACTGACGATATTATGCCAAAAACAACAGAAGGGCAGATTATCCGAATCGCAGACCGCATAGCTTACATAAATCATGATATTGATGATTCCATCCGTGCAGGAGTTATAAGCTACAGCGATATTCCCGATGAATTTAAAAGCTTTTACGGCAATTCACGCTCTGACCGTATAAGCTCCATGATACATTCTGTTGTAGAAAACAGCAAAAACAGTCCGGAAATAAAAATGGACGAAAAGAGCTTTGAAATGCTTATGAAGCTTCGTGAATTTATGTTTGAACGTGTATATATGAATCCCTTTGTACGGGCAGAGGAGCAAAGAGCACACAACATAATATCCGAACTTTACTACCATTTTTTAAAACACCCCGATGCTATGCCAAAAGACTATGTAAAAGGCGATGCTCATCAGGACGTCTGCGACTATATTGCAGGTATGACAGATACGTACTGCGTACATAAGTTTAACGAACTCTTTGTACCAAAGTCGTTTACTGTGTTTTAATGTATAAAAACATTATTTTTCGATAATAATATAAAAAATATGGAATAAAAAAGGGTTTTTTATATTTATGTCGAAATATATAATTGCTGATTTACGATTTTACGAAAGGAAAGGACGCAGATGGCGTTATATTTTTCAGAAGATTATCTTCAAGAATTAATTGACAAAAACGACATTGTAGAATATATTTCCAGAAGTGTACACCTTAAACGTGCAGGCAGTACATTTAAGGGATTATGTCCTTTTCACAAAGAGAAAACACCTTCATTTTCAGTTTCTCCGGACAAGCAGCTTTTTTACTGCTTTGGTTGCGGCAAGGGTGGCACGGTAATTAACTTTGCAATGCAACAGGAAAATCTGGACTTTGTTGAGGCTGTAAAATTGCTTGCGGAAAAGTGCGGAATGGAGCTTCCCGATGATGACCGCAGAACAAATGAAAGCAATCTGAAAAAACGTCAGACCATATATAAAATCAACTCAATATCGGGAAGATTTTTTTACGATAAATTATTTGAACCCTGCGGAGAAGCCGCACGGGAATATATAAACCGCCGTCAGATGGTTCAGGCAACGGTAAACCGATTTGGCCTTGGCTATGCTCCCGAGGGAAATGTACTTTTAAAATTCCTGCGCGAACAGGGCTTTACCGATGACGAAATTATAGAAAGCGGAGTTGTAGGAAAATCCGAAAACGGAGATATATACGACCGTTTCCGCAACAGATTAATGTTTCCCATTATAGATATCCGAAAAAATATAATAGGCTTTGGCGGCAGAGTACTGGATGATTCAAAGCCAAAATACTTAAATTCTCCGGAAACTGCGGCATTTAACAAAAGCTACAATCTTTTTGGACTTAATTTGGCAAAAAACTCCCCGGAGGATTACCTTATTCTTGTTGAAGGATATATGGATGTTATACAGCTTCATCAGCATGGGATTAACAGTGCAATTGCAACTCTCGGCACTGCACTTACTCCTGAACAGGCAAGAATTATAAAAAGACACAAAGCAGAAGTTATAATCGCATACGACAGCGATGAGGCAGGGCAAAAGGCCACACAAAGAGCTATAGAGCTTTTAAACGATGAGGGTTTAAAAGTGCGTGTTCTTACAATGGCTGAAAGCAAGGACCCTGATGAATATATAAAAACTAACGGCGTTGGTGCTTTCAGAAAACTTATTACAGATTCCCAGGAGCAGATAGAATATAAAATCAAAAAACTCAGGGACAAATACAATCTTGAAGATATATCTCAAAAATCCGAATATGTAAATATGGCTGCAAAGGAATTTAATACTATAAAAAGCCCCGTGGAGCAGGAGTTATATGTTAAAAAAATTTCTGCAGAAACCGGAGTTTCTCCCGAAAGCATATTTGCTGAAATGGCACGACTTCGTGCAATAGCGAACAAAAACAAGGAAATAAGCAATTTCCGCAGTCAGTCTGCAATACGTACACAGAAACCCGCAGATATGAAGCGACAAAGATATATTAATGCACAAAAGCTTTTGCTTAACATAATGTGCTACAACAAAAATCAGGCACAGTATATTATGGAAAATCTTTCGGAAACAGATTTTGATGATGAACTGAATCAGATTTTTGCCATTTTAAAAACAATGTATTTAAACGGTACCACTCCCGACGCAAGGCTTATAGTTTCGTCTTTTCCCAACACTCCTCTGGCAGCAGAGGTTTTACATGACGACAAAAACATTGACGATGCAGAAAAAGCCACAAAACAGTCGGTTGAAATAATTATCAATTACAATAAAACAAAAATTTTACAAAATGCACTGAAAAACGACGGACTATCGTCTGCCGACAAGTTAAATCAGATTAACGAAGTATTGAGCAACAAAGGAAAGGGTGGAGAAAATGACAGCGAACAATAAGGACGCAAATTCCACAGTTAACAAAAAAAATATTATCAAGGACTTACTTGAAAAGGGCAAAAAGAAAGGTATGCTTACCTATAAAGAAATTACAGATGCTCTTGAGGAAATAGAACTTGAGCCTGCACAAATGGATGCAATATATGAAAATATTGAATCTATGGGTATTGAAATTGTAGGCAATATGGAGGAAGAACTTGAGGCAATAAAGGAAGAAGAGACTGAAATTGACCTCACTATTCCCGAAGGTATTGCCCTTGATGATCCTGTAAGAATGTACCTTAAGGAAATCGGTAAAGTTCCACTTCTTTCACCGGAAGAGGAAACCGAGCTTGCACAAAAGATGTCAGAAGGTGACGAGGCCGCAAAGAAAATGCTTTCCGAAGCAAACTTAAGACTTGTTGTAAGTATTGCAAAAAGATATGTTGGCCGCGGTATGCTTTTCCTTGACCTTATTCAGGAAGGTAATCTTGGTCTTATAAAGGCTGTTGAAAAATTTGACTACCAGAAGGGTTACAAATTCAGTACCTACGCAACCTGGTGGATAAGACAAGCTATTACAAGAGCCATTGCCGACCAGGCAAGAACAATTCGTATTCCTGTTCATATGGTTGAAACAATAAACAAGCTTATTCGTGTTTCAAGACAGCTGCTTCAGGAATTGGGTCGCGACCCATATCCCGAAGAAATTGCCAAGGAAATGAATTTGTCTATTGACAAAGTTCGTGAAATTCAGAAAATTGCACAGGAGCCCGTTTCTCTGGAAACACCTATCGGTGAAGAAGAAGACAGCCATTTAGGTGACTTTATTCCCGATGACGATGCTCCCGCTCCTGCAGAAGCTGCATCGTTCTCTTTGTTAAAGGAACAGCTTACAACCGTTCTTTCCACACTTACTCCAAGGGAAGAAAAGGTTTTAAGACTACGCTTCGGTCTTGATGACGGCCGTGCAAGAACGCTTGAAGAAGTTGGTAAAGAATTTGAAGTTACCCGTGAAAGAATAAGACAGATTGAAGCGAAAGCGCTTAGGAAATTGCGTCATCCGAGCAGAAGTAAAAAGCTAAAGGATTACCTTGACTAATGGATACCGTAAAGCTTACCCCAAGATTGCAATGTGTGGCCGATTGCATAAAAAAATGCAGAAAGTTGGCAGACATAGGCACAGACCATGCATATATACCCATCTATGCAATCGAAAACGGCATTGCAGACAGCGCAATTGCCTGTGATGTTGTAAAAGGTCCTCTTAAAATTGCAACGGACAACATAAAAAGTCACAGACTTGAAGAAAAAATAATCCCCATACTTGCCGACGGACTAACAGCGGCAGAAGGTGCAGATGTTACGGTAATAGCCGGTATGGGAGGAAAGCTGATTTGCACTATTTTAGAAAACAGTCTTAGTATTGCAAAAAGCAATGATTATTTGGTTATACAGCCCATGACCTGCAGTTATGAATTGCGTAAATTTCTTCACAAAAACGGATTTGTGATAACGGAAGAAAGGCTCGCAAAGGAAGAGGATAAAATATACAACATTATGATTGTGAAAAAGGGTATTGAAAAATACGAGGACGAATTTTACTATCACATAGGAAAGAGGCTGTTTGAAAACCGTAATCCTATGCTTTCAGAATACATAAAAATGCGAGCGGAAGTAATTAAAAAACAAATCAAAGGGCTTAAAACATCTGAAAATCCGGACTTGCACTCAAGGGCTGAAAAATTGGAAGAAGTATTCCGCAGATTTATGCAGGAGGCTGATATTAATGACCAAAGTTGCTGACGTTGTAAATATAATGAAAGCTCTCGCTCCCGTTGAATTGGCAGAGGAATGGGATAATGTCGGGTTGCTTATAGGTGATAGCGAACGGGAGGTCCATAAAATACTTGTAATGCTGGACTTTGACAAGCAAGGTCTTGATGAAGCACTTGAAGTAGGTGCTGATATGATAATTACTCATCATCCTGCCATAATGCCAAAGCTTTCTACAATTACAGATTCACTTTATTTAAAACTTATTGAAAATAAAATAAGTCTTTGTTCTATGCATACCAATCTGGACAGTGCAGACGAGGGCGTAAATCAGGTGTTGGCAGAAACACTTGGCCTTTCAGATATTGAGCCTATTGATTTTGATGGTCTTTTTGGCAGGGTAGGATATATCAGCGACTGCACTTTGGGAGAATTTATACAAACCGTAAAACTTGCGTTAGACATTGAACACGTAAGATATGTCGGAAGCAAACGAAATGCTATAAATAAAGTTGCTGTTGTAGGTGGCGCCGGTGCAGACTTTATACCAAATGCAAAAATTGCCGGTTGCGACGTTTACGTAACAGCAGATGTTAAATATCATCAGGCACAGTTAGCCGATAAATTAGGGTTAAACCTTATAGATGCAGGACATTTCGAAACCGAAAATCCTGTTATATATAAGGTTGCAAGATATTTGAGAGGAAATTTTGAAGAAGTAGAGATTATTACATCTCTACGTAATAGAAGTTACATAAAATATGAGTAGGCCAGACAGTCGCGGGGAGCCGAAATGATGCTCAACGAGGAAAGTCCGAGCTCCACAGGGCAAGGGTGCCGGTTAACTGCCGGTGAAGGCGACTTTAAGGATAGTGCAACAGAAATAAACTACCGCTTCGGCGGTACAGGTGGAAAGGTGAGGTAAAAGCTCACCGGCGACCGGGAGACCGGTCGGCCGTGTAAACCCCATCCGGAGCAACACCGACCGGGAATGGCGGCCCGTCATATATTCCCAACGGGTGGCTTGAGCAATGTAGTAATATATTGCCTAGAAAGATGGCTGTCTAATACAGAACTCGGCTTACAGACCTACTCATATTTTTGTATATTTTATACAATATTAATTTTAATTACTGTGAATTTCAATATTGACATATTCATCAATGTTGTGTTAAAATGTATAAAGATATTAATGCAAAGAAAATTGGAGGTCATTAAAATGGATTTTAAAACAGATTTTTTACATATTGGAGGATTTATCAACAACAATATAGGGTTGATTATAGCAGTTATTGTATTAGCTGTTGCTTCAGCTATTGGCTGTGCACTTATTACAAAGCTTAGAAAAGGCATTATGGAAGACGTAATTTTTTCCGCTATTTTCGGTTTGGTATTTAATGTTTTAGGTTTGCTTTTTGTTATCTTCAGAAAGCCTGTATGGAACAACCTTGGTTGGATTCCTGTTGTTGCAGCATGGTTCTTCTTCGACGGCAACCTTACATTTTCAATTATTCTTATTCTTTACGCAGTTATCTGGATGTTTGCTCAGAATGAATTGCTTGACAGAATTGAAGTTAAAAAAGACTGATTTAAACAAAGGGGTGTGGAGAAATCCACACCCCTTATTTTTTTGCATATAAAGAAGCTGTCGCAAAATGAAATCATTTTGCGACACCCTCTCATTTTATTTTATGTATTTTTCTACTATTTTATCTACTTCTTCGGCATTTTTTGGTCTTTCTACATTGCAGAACAAGTTCCATTTTTCAACAAATTCTACCGTTTCTCCCGGCTGAAGAAAGGTGATAGGTCCTAATGACTCAATTTCCATAATCTTAAAGTTTGTATAACTTTCGCAGTTACAGCCGTTATCGGGATACAATTCTCCATCCTCATAATCAAACTGCTTAACAAACAGATTTCCGTGATTAAAATACATTGCATAACCGTCTTCATTATTAATGCCAATTTTAAACGCATTTACATTAACCTCATCACCGTCAGGAGATGTTGTCATATACACATACTTGTTGTCCATATCAAAACGTTTATCCTTAACATCGTTATACGGCCACATCATAAGTGCACGGTTACTTAAAAATCCCGTATCCTTTTGTGATGTAGGAAGAATTTCCAAACCACCGTGTTCAAAAACAGTCAGACACCAGGGTGCAAATTCCATATCCCACTGACTGATGTTTGTACAATAGTGTTCAATCTTCATATCACCATTGTCTTCCATAGTTGCTGTCATAACATTTCTTACACCTATTTTTTCAACATCTACAGAAACTGTTACTCCATTTGACAAAATTTCATAATCTATTGGCAAATCGTGAGGAATATAACTTCTTGGCATAGCCTCCGGAGAATGCCACAATCTGTGACCTCCCATATTTTGCCATCTATATGCGCCCCAGAACTTTTCAAGCTCTTCGTGCTCAACAAAAGCTTCTCCATTTATATCTTCAACCAATTCATTAGGCCCGCCAACCTTTGCAAGTCTTATAATACGTGGTCCTTTTTCAACCGTCATCACAAACTCAATTTCACCGTTTGTAACCTTTACACATTCTCCCCAATGGTTGTGATTGTATTTTTCAACTGTAACCTTAGCCATCTTAATACCTCCTAATGATAATAACTAAATAAATTATACCTTGTATGGTAAAAAAATTCAATATATATTTACTTTTTTTACAAAATATATTAAACTGTATGTAATAAAAAAGGAGCTGATATTATGAATAATTGGATATGCCCAAAAGATTATGTAAATTTAAAACCCATCAATTTATATATGCGCCAAAAGGATATGAATTCGGATTTAACGCCTGAAAATTCAAATCTTCATACCCTTTACAGAAAAACTTTTAATCTGGATACTATAAGAGTTACCAACATAAGTATTACTGCAGACGATTATTATATGCTTTTTGTAAACGGTAAATTTGTTACACAGGGTCCTGCAAATAATTATCATTTTATATACAATGTTAATTCGGTTGACATAACTCCGTTTTTAAGAAAAGGGAAAAACGTAATTGCTGTAGATACCCTTTATAACGGATATATAAACCGTGCATACAACAGCGGTGATAACAGAATAGGTATGTATGCGGAGGTTGTTGCAAACGGAGATCTTTTATTCAACACAGATGAAACCTGGAAATATACCTTTGATAAAAGCTTTATTGAAACAGATATTACATACGGATACAAAACCCAAACTGCAGAATACAGAGATATGTCTTTGTATCCACACGGTTGGAATTCTGCGGAATATGATGACAGTAGTTGGAATTTTGCAGTTATAAAAGCAGATGACGACCACGAATTAGCGGAACAGATTACTCCAAACGTGGAATCCAAAATAATTATTGCAGAAAAAGTCGAAAAATTAACAGATAATCATTTTATCCTTGATATGGGCAAAGAAGTTGTCGGACAGCTTGTAATAGACGTACAAGGCAAAAAAGGAAGTAAAGTGTACACATATTTCGGCGAAGAGCTTAACAACGACGGTTCTGTAAGGTTTGATATGCGTTGCAACTGTAAATATGAAGAATACATTATTCTTTCAGGCGAAGTAGACCACATTTTAAACTTTGAATACAAAGCTTTCAGATATATTGAAATTTTAACAGAAGATGACGCTGTTACACCGGAAACAATACGTGTTTTAAAGAGGAATTATCCCGTAAAACGAGAAATAGACTTCAACAGTAACGTAAAATTACTTGAGGATATATGGGCAATTTGTAAAAATGCCGCTATAATAAGCTCGCAAGAAGCCTTTCTTGATTGTCCATCCCGCGAAAAAGGACAATATCTCGGTGATATGCTTATAACATCACTTACTCATTCCTATGTAACAGGGGATACAAAACTTTTCAAAAAGGCAATAATAGATTTTGCTCAATCATCATTTATTGATAAGGGGATTATGGCAGTTGTTCCGGGAAGCTATATGCAGGAAATTGCAGATTTTTCTCTTCTTTATCCACAGATTGTACTGAATTATTACAATTTAACAGGAGATTCTCCTTTAGTAAATCAGATTTTGCCAATAGCAGAAGATGCAATTAAATATTTTTCAAAATACGAACGTAAGGACGGCTTGCTTGAAACAGTAAACTGCAAATGGAATTTGGTTGACTGGCCACAAAATTTGCGTGATGAATATGATTTTGAATTAATCAATTCCGGCGTTGGGGAAGGATGCCATAATGTTATAAATGCCTATTATTACGGAGCTTTAAATACACTAAACAAACTTCGCGTTGCATTAGGTTATGAAGAAAAATATGATACAACAAAGCTGTTGGAATCATATAAAAAAGCTTTCTTTAGACCTGAACAAAAGCTTTTTGCCGACAGTGATGTTTCAAATCATTGTAATTTTCATTCAAATGTGCTTCCAATGTACTTTGAAATGTGTGAAAGTGAAATAAGTGAACATATTGCAGATTTTATTATGGAAAAAGGATTATGCTGCGGAGTATTTTTCTCTTATTTTGCATTAAAAGGACTTGCAAATAACGGTCATTATGACAAAGTATATGACCTTATAACAAATGACAGCATACATTCGTGGAAAAATATGCTTGATGAGGGTGCAACTTCTTGTTTCGAAGCATGGGGAAAGGAACAAAAAGGTAATACAAGCCTGTGTCACCCATGGGGAAGTGCACCAATTCCAATAATTATTGAGGATTTGCTTGGTTATAAATTTAAAAAAGGTAAATTAATAAAGGAAGAGGCTCATCTTCCTGAAGGTGTAAAAATCCAAATAGGAAGAGGCTTGTTATCATAAAAAATAACCTGAGAAATTCTCTCAGGTTATTTTTTATTAAATTATATCATTATTTTATGATATCAGTACCCATAAACGGTCTTAAAACTTCAGGAATTGTTACAGAGCCGTCCTCATTCTGGAAGTTTTCCAAAATACAAGCAACAGTTCTTCCTACTGCAACACCACTACCGTTTAATGTGTGTACAAATTCCGGCTTTGAATCAGCTGTTCTCTTGAATTTGATATTTGCACGTCTGGCCTGGAAATCCTCAAAGTTAGAGCATGAGCTGATTTCAACATATCTGCCGTAGCTTGGCATCCAAACTTCAATATCATAAGTCATAGCAGAGCTAAAGCCAAGGTCGCCTGTGCAAAGTCTTACTACACGGTAAGGAATACCAAGTGCCTGAATTACCTTTTCTGCATCATTTGTAAGTGATTCAAGTTCGTCATAAGAAGTGTCAGGATTTGCAAATTTAACAAGCTCAACCTTATTAAACTGATGCTGACGGATAAGACCTCTTGTGTCACGTCCTGCTGAACCTGCTTCAGCACGGAAGCAAGCAGAATATGCGCAGTATTTAATAGGAAGCTGTTCTGCCTTCAAAGTTTCATTTCTGTGCATATTTGTAACAGGAACTTCTGCTGTAGGAATAAGGAAATAATCCGTACCTGTAACCTTGTAGGCATCCTCTTCAAATTTTGGAAGCTGACCTGTGCCAACCATTGAATTTCTGTGTACCATATATGGTGGGAATACTTCTGTATAACCGCTGTTTGTTGAATGGAAATCAAGATAGAAGTTATACACGGCGCGTTCCAATCTCGCGCCTAAGCCCTTATAAAATGTAAATCTTGAACCGGTTACCTTTGCTGCTGTATCAGCATCTAAAATATCAAGATTTTCACCGATATCCCAGTGTGCTTTTGGTTCAAAATCAAATTTTGTAGGTTCTCCCCATCTTCTGATTTCTACGTTATCTTCATCAGAAAGACCTTTTGCAACCTTTTCATTAGGAATGTTAGGAATTGTAAGTACAATATTTTGCAACTTTTCGTCTAATTCTGCAACCTTTGCATCTATATCCTTAACAGTTTCTTTAATCTGATTCATTTCCGCAAAAATAGGTGCAACATCCTTGCCTTCTTTTTTAAGCTGTGGAATTTGCTTTGAAACAACATTCTGCTTGTTTTTCAAAGCCTCAACTTCCTGCAAAAGCTCACGTCTTTGCTTATCTATTTCAGCAAATTCTGTAAGATCCAATTCTCCGCCACGACTTTTTATAGCGTCTATTACCTTTTGCGGTTCACTTCTAAGTAGTTTAATGTCTAACATTTTTATTTCCTCCTAAATTTAATTTAACTCTTTAATTAAAATATCATATATTATTTTATCTTCATCACTTAACAATTCTTTGTTTATGGATTTAATAATTTCTTTTGCTTCCTCAATATTTTTATTTACAAATAATTTCATAACCTTATATAAACTCAAAGTATCCTCATTGTAGGTAGATTCATAATTTTCTATAACAATTTTATTTTCAGCAATCTCATTTTCAAGATTTGAAATTTTATTTTGGTACTCAGAAATTTTTTCGTTTAAAATTTTATTTGTTTCGGTAAGATTTGAAACACTGTCTAACATAGTTACGTTCATTGAAGAATTATCCAAAGCAGCCGTTTCATCCAGAGAATACATTGGATCAAATTTGTCATTTGAAAGAGATGTTATTAAAATCAATAAAATTGAAACAAAAAATAAAATACCTATATACATTCCAATAATTTTTATTTTTCTATCCATTTTTCCTCCAAAAATTCAATATTTAAAATTTTATACCAAAAATCTTCTCTATTCGTTTTTTCTGATTTTTGATATCTGATATTGATTTTTTTCTAAAAATTTAATACAACTTAATTTTAAGCTTCCATTTTTTTACAATTTTATCCATTTTTTAACATTTCTGTTAATCTTTCAAACTCATCATGAGAATAATAAGAAATTTCAATTTTTCCTTTTCCGTTATTTTCTTTTATTTTAACTTTCGTTCCAAGATATTTTGAAAAATTATTTTCCATTTCTTTTATTGCCATTTTCACTTCTGAGCTTACGGGAGAGGAAGTCTTTTTGCTTTTAGATTTATTTTTGATAAAACTTTCAGTTTCTCTTACACTCATTTTCTTTTCAAAAATAATTTCGGCAATCTGAATCTGTTCATTTTTATTCGATACAGAAAGAATAACTTTTGCATGTCCGGTAGAAATTTCTCCTTTTTCCAGCATCTTTAAAACCTTATCCGGTAGATTAAGTAATCTTAAAGAATTTGCGATGGCACTGCGGCTTTTGCCTACTCGTTCACTTATTTTATCCTGTGTAAGTGAAAATGTTTCCATTAATGATTTGTACCCAAGTGCTTCTTCTACAGGATTAAGATCTTCTCTTTGCAAATTTTCAATAAGTGCAACTTCCATAACCTTTATCTCATCATAATCCCTTATAATTGCAGGAATCTTTTTAAGACCTGCCTGTTTGGAAGCTCTCCATCTTCTTTCTCCTGCTACAATCTGATACATACTTCCTTTTTTTGTAACAATAATAGGTTGAATAACCCCGTGTTTGCTTATAGAATCTGCAAGTTCATCTAATTTTTCTTTATCAAATTCTTTTCTCGGCTGATCTTTATTAGGCTCAACATCTACAATTTTAAGTTCAATTACTTTCGAACTGTCGGAATTTTCAAAAGAATCCAATGCCTGACTGTCATATTTATCTGACAATATTGCACCAAGGCCTTTTCCAAGCCCACTTTTTTTAGCCATTAAATCACTTCCTTATTATATAATAAATTAATCATTTGTTATTTTTAATTATTTCCTTTGCAAGTTCTCTGTAACAGTATGCCCCTTTACTGTTAGGATCATGTTCTATTACAGGAACTCCAAAGCTTGGAGCTTCAGAAAGTCTTACATTTCGTGGAATAATTGTTTTGCAAACCTTATGAGGTAGGGCTTTTTTCACTTCTTCAACAACCTCTATTGAAAGATTAGTTCTTGAATCAAACATTGTAAGCAAAGCACCTTCAATATCAAGTTTTGGATTTATTCCCTTTCTTACAATTTTAATTGTATGTGTAAGCTGTGATAGTCCTTCTAAAGCGTAATATTCACATTGTATAGGAATAAGTACGCTGTCTGCAGCCGCAAAGGCATTTACCGTAAGCAAACTAAGGGAAGGAGGACAATCTATAATTATATAATCATATTCACCCTCTATTGTTGCAAAAGCTTCTTTAAGCTTAAATTCTCTGTTATCAATTGCAACAAGTTCTATTTCCGCCCCGGAAAGCTGAATGTTTGAAGGACAAACATCTAAATTTTTGTATTTTGTATTAACAATTGCTGATTTAAGAGGAATATCATTTATAAGAACATCATAAATTGAATTTTCCACTTCATCTTTATCAATACCAAAACCACTTGTTGTATTTCCCTGAGGATCGGTATCAACAACAAGAGTTTTTTTCTTTTGTTCAGCAAGGCAAGCACTCAAATTTACTGCAGTAGTTGTCTTTCCAACTCCACCTTTTTGATTTGCTATTGCAATATTTTTCATATTTTCACCTCCGTGAAAGATTGTTTTTTTATTATATTACTTATTATATCACATTTTTTTAAAATATCAATACAAAAATGTTCCACGTGGAACATTTTTAAAAAATCTTTAATTGTTCCACGTGGAACAATTAATAAAAAACCTAATAAAATATTGAATTTTTTAAGGTTTTAAGTTATAATATAATCAATATATATAACGAGGTGAAAACTATGATTTACAAGACTCCTGCTAAAATAAATTTATGTTTAGATGTAATAAAAAAAAGAGAAGATGGTTATCATGAGCTTGAAATGATAATGCAGACAGTTTCTTTATATGATGAAATTGAAATTACAAAAGATTTGGAAATATCAATTGGTTGCAACAAAAAAAACATACCTCTCAATAATAAAAACCTTGCATGGAAAGCAGCTGAAGCCTTTTTTAAATATACATCTATATCAGGAGGATGTAAAATTTATATAAATAAAAAAATTCCCGACGGTGCAGGTTTAGGAGGAGGCTCCTCAGATGCCGCAACAGTTTTGTTGGCTTTAAATGATATTTATAACACAAAGCTTACTGATTCCGAACTTATAAATATAGCAGTAAAAATTGGGGCAGATGTTCCTTTTTTCATATTAAAAGGAACCTGTATAGCAAAAGGAATAGGAGAAATACTTACAAAAATTAAAAATAATACAAATCCTTATATTTTAATATATAAACCCTCATTTTCAATATCTACAAAATGGGCATATGAAAATTTAAAATTTGAAAGTAAACCTAAATATAATGTAAATCAAATTGTTAAAAATCTTGAAAATAAAGATTATGATTTTAAAGATATATTTAACTATCTTGAAGATGTTTCAATTAAAGAATACCCAGAGATTAATAACATAAAAAATAAAATGAAAATACTTGGTGCAACATCCTCTTTAATGTCCGGTAGCGGAAGCAGTGTATTTGGCATTTTCAATGACGAAAGTACTGCAAAAAAAGCTTATGAAAACTTTGAAAAAAACAGTGTTTTTTTAACAAAATTTATTTAAAAAACCCTTGAAATTTTTAAATTAAAATGGTATAATTAGATATGTATTTTTATGCCTGTTTATTTAGTTTTTTTAAGGCTTAATTTACAATAATACATTGGAGGAAACCGTTATGAATAAGGCGTCCGAAATCTGGACAAAAGCTATACCTTATGTCAAGGAAAAAATAATGGATGTAAGCTATGAAACTGCATTCAAAAAATTAAATCCTGAATATATCGAAAACGGTACATTTTACTTTTCAGTTCCAAATAAATTTTACAAAGATATCTATGTTACAATGGATCATTATATAAGAACAACTAAGGATGCTCTTTTTACAGTTACTGAAACTTTATATGAAATAGAAGTTTTTATAAAGGAAGAAGAACAAAACAACGCTGTTCAACCTGAAATTAAAAAGAATTCTGATTATGAATTTAAAGGAAATGTTGATTTAAATCCCAAATATTCATTTCAAAATTTTATAGTTGGTTCAAACAGCGAATTTGCTTATGCAGCAGCTTACAGTATTACCCAAGGACCTGTAAATGATGATTATAATCCTTTGTTTATATACGGAGGAAGTGGTCTTGGTAAAACCCACCTTCTTCATGCAATAGGAAATGAAATAAAATCCAACGATTCCGAAAAAAATGTTCTTTACGTTACTGCAGAAGCTTTTATGAACAGCTTTATTAATTCCATTAAAGAAGAAAATAGTGTAGAATTCAAAAACAAATTCAGAAATGTTGATGTACTTTTAATTGATGATATTCAATTTTTAGCAGGTAAGGAAGGTACTCAGATAGAATTCTTCCATACTTTTAATTCATTGGTTGATAAAAACAAACAAATTGTTATTACAAGTGACCGTCCTCCAAAGGACATTGCTCAACTAGATGAAAGATTAAAACAAAGATTTTCCAGCAGGATTATGATAGACATTCAACCTCCTGATTTTGAAACAAGAGTTGCTATTCTTCATTCAAAAGCAAAAAACAATGATTTTACCGGTGAAATATCTGATGAAATTATAAATCTTATTGCACAGCGTATTAAATCAAGCATAAGAGAACTTGAAGGTGCAATGAAAACTATTATGGCTTACAGCGATGTTTCAAAAAAAGAAGTTGATATTGATAAAGCCAGTGAAATTTTAAAGAGATATTTTGATGATAATCAAAAGAGAAAAATAGACTCTGAATTTATAATTAAAGAAGTTGAAAAATATTTTAATCTTTCTGAAAATTCTCTTATAAGTAAAAACAGAAGTAAGGCTTATGCCGTACCTCGCCAGTACGCTATGTACATAGTTAGAGAACTTACAAAAAGTTCATGTTCTCAAATTGGAAGAGACTTTCAAAAAGACCATACAACAGTTATGCACAATATAAATAAAGTTGTAGAAGATATGAAAAATGACCTTAAAATATACAATACTGTTAATGATTTGATAAAAAATATTAAGGATGAGGATTAATTATCCACAAAGTTATCCAAGTTATCCACAGTTTATAATTTTATATTATTAACAGCTTATATTATCAGTTAGAAACTGACTTTTCATAAAAATTTAAACAGTTATGCTTTTGTTTATACACATAGTTTTAAAATAAACGAAAATTATTCCACACTATACTTGTGAATTAAATTGTGTAAAAGGTATGGATAATTTTAAAAACTACTTTTAATTTTCAAATGTGTATAACCTAAAAGTTATCAAAAGGATTTTAACATTAAAACCCACATAATAAAATCCTTGATATGACAACAAAAAATAAGGTTATCAACATTTTCAACACCCTTTATTATATAAATTGTTATATTATATTATTTATTCTTTTATTTAAGGAGCGATTAAAATGAAATTTACTTGTGACAGAAATGTTTTAACAGAAGCTATTAATATTTCACAAAAAGCTGTAGCAACACGTTCTACACTTCCTGTTTTAGAAGGCTTACTTATAAAAGCTACTGATGGTAAGGTTATTATAACAGGTAATGATCTTGAAATAGGAATAGAATGTATTTTAGAAGCTGAAGTAGATTATGAAGGAAGTATTGTTGTAAATTCACGTCTTTTTGGTGATATTATCAGAAAAATGACAGGAGATACCGTTTCTGTTGAAGTAAATTCTAATAATGTTACCAATATAAAATGCGGAAATTCAAAATTCAATATTACAGGAATAGAAGCATCTGAATTTCCGGAAATTAACAGATTTGATGTTGAATATGATATCACTCTTACACAAAAGCAGTTAAAGGAGCTTGTTCGTCATACAATTTTTGCTGTAGGAACAAATGAATCAAAAATCATTTTAACAGGATGCTTACTTGAAGCTTCAGATAAAAATGTTAATATGGTTGCAGTTGACGGATTTAGACTTGCATATAAGAAAATTACTTGTGAAAATAATGCAGTAAGTGGATATATGGGAGATGTTTCACTGGTAATTCCTTCCAAATCATTAAATGAACTTATTAAAATTATAGATGACAGTGATGAAGAAATAAAAATTTACTGTTCAGAAAAGAATGTTCGTTTTGAATTTAACAATGTTATTTTTACTTCAAGACTTTTGGAAGGAGATTATATAGATTATAAAAAGATTATTCCTTCTGATTATAGAACAACAATAAAAACCGGAGCAAGAGCTTTTATTGAAGCGGTTGAAAGAGCATCACTAATTATTACAAGTGAAGTTACAAAATCTCCTATAATTATGAATATTGTTGATTCTGAAGTTAAGATTAACTGTGAAACTCAGGTTGGTAAGGTTGAAGAATTTATTCCTGTTGATATGACAGGGGATTCTATTGAAATAGGTTTTAACAACAGATATCTTTTAGATGCACTTAAAGCTGTAAGCACCGACGAAATTAAATTCAGCTTTATTGGTTCTACAAGTCCTTGTCTTATTTCACCGGTAGAGGGAGATGATTTTAAATATATCGTTCTTCCCGTAAGATTAAAAACAGAATAATTTGTAACATTATAAAGGGTCGTGCCTATTGGCAGCACGACCCGATATGTGTTTAAAAAGGGAGTTATTATGGATATAAAAATTTCTACGGAATTTATAAAATTGGACCAGCTTTTAAAATTTTCGGGCATTATAGGTAACGGTTCTGATGCAAAAATTTTGATTTTAAATGAACAGGTTAGTGTAAACGGAGAAATTGCTACACAAAGAGGTAAAAAAATTCGTCCCGGAGATATTGTTCAGGTAGGAGACCAGATTTTAAATGTTTGTTGAGCAGGTTTATCTTTCTAATTTCAGAAATTATGAAACGTGTAATATAAAATTTAAAGATGGAACCAATGTTATTTATGGCGCTAACGCCAGAGGGAAGACAAATGTATTAGAATCTATATATATTATGTCAACCAGCAGGTCTCATAGAGGCTCAAAGGAAGCCGAGATGATAAGGTTTGGTCAGAATTCCGCAAAAATTGCAGCGAAGTTTTATTCTCACGGCAGAGAGAATAAAGCAGAAATAGATTTTTTTAATGATAAGAAAAAAAGAATTAAAATAAACGGTGTTGTTGCTGATAAAACAAGCCAGCTTATGGGATATTTAAATACCGTAATTTTTTGTCCGGAGGATTTGAAATTAGTAAAAGGTTCCCCGGGGATAAGAAGAAAAATGCTGGATTTCGGAATTTGTCAGTTAAGACAAAAATATTTTCATTCACTTTCTTCATACTATAAAGTTTTGGAACAAAGAAATAAGCTTTTAAGGGATAATCCCGAAAGTGAAATGCTTTGGGTTTGGGATGAAAAGCTTATAGAATGCGGAACTGATATAATTTGGTATCGCAACAGCTTTATTGAAAGGCTGAATGAAAAAATTAAAAAAATTATAAAAGAAATTTGTGAAGAAGATATAGATTTGATTTATGATTGCGGCTTTGAAACAGAAGATTTAAAAAATAAAGATGATATAAAAAAATCTTTTGAAGAAGAACTTAAAAAAAATATTTTAAGAGAAAAAAAATTCGGTATGTCATTGGTAGGCCCTCACAGAGATGATTTTAAAATATTTTTAAATGGAAGGGAAGCAAAGCTATATGCTTCTCAGGGGCAGCAAAGAACAGTAGCTTTGGCAATAAAGATGTCGGAGGTTGAACTTATAAAAGATGACATGGGTGAAACTCCTGTTTTGCTACTTGATGATGTATTAAGTGAGTTGGATGAAAGCCGTAGAGAATATGTTTTAAATAAAATTAAAAATATTCAGGTTATTATAACCTGTACAGAAAAAGACTTATTTGGAAATATTCCTGATGTTAATCTTATAAATGTTGAGGATATTAAAAATAAATTAATTTAAAAAGGGTGATAACTGTGTATATTCATCTTGGAAGTAATACAGTTGTTAATATTAAAGATGTTATTGCTATAATTGATATGGATAAAACTACAACATCAAAAAACACTCGTGATTTTTTGACTTATGCTCAAAAAAACGGAATGGTTTTTAATGTGTCGGAGGAACTTCCAAAATCAGCAATAATATGTAATTATAAAGGAGAAAACAGAGTTTATATTTCTCAGATTTCTCCTGCAACGTTGTACGGACGTTATTTTAGAGAAAGATAGGAAATCACACATATTGGAAGTGTGATTTCCGTAATGAAAAATCAACCTTTGGAAGGGAATGATAAATTTGGCAGAAAACAATTATGGAGCAGGACAAATTCAGGTACTTGAAGGGCTTGAGGCGGTAAGAAAGCGCCCCGGTATGTACATTGGCTCTACAGATGTAAGAGGTTTGCATCACCTTGTATATGAAATTGTAGATAATGCAATAGATGAAGCATTGGCAGGATATTGCGACAGTATTTATGTTTCTATTAACGGTGATAACAGTATAACTGTTGAAGACAACGGTCGTGGTATACCTGTAGATATTCAGGAACAAACAGGAAAACCGGCTGTAGAGGTTGTATTTACAATTCTTCATGCCGGAGGTAAATTTGGCGGCGGGGGATATAAGGTTTCCGGCGGTTTGCATGGTGTTGGTTCTTCTGTAGTTAATGCTCTTTCAGAATATACAGAGGTTGAAGTTTATAAAAACGGAAAAATTCATCATCAGAGATATGAAAGAGGTCCTGCAGCTACTGAACTTAAAGTTATAGGTGATACAGATAAAACAGGTACAAAAGTTACATTTAAACCTGACTATAAAATATTTGAAACCTTAGAATTTGAATATGACATTCTTTTAAAGAGACTAAGAGAACAGGCATTTTTGAACGCAGGTGTAAAAATTATTCTTGAGGACAAGCGTGCAGAAACAAAAACAATGGAAGAACTTCATTACGAAGGCGGTATTAAAAACTTTGTTTCATTCTTGTTTGATACTAAAAAGGCAAGAAAAGATACACTTGAAAATGTACACGATGAAGTAATTTACGTAAGTGGTGAGAAAAACGGCAGCATTGCAGAAGTTGCTTTGCAGTGGAACAACGGTTATGACGAAGTTATAGAATCATTTGCAAATAACATTTGTACAACCGAAGGCGGTACCCACGAAACAGGTTTTAAAACGGCTCTTACAAGAGTACTTGTCGATTACGGTAAAAAGTACAAGCTTATAAAAGATAATGAAGAGTTAACAGGTGAAGATGCAAGGGAAGGTCTAATTGCAATTGTATCTGTTAAGTTGGAAGAACCTCAGTTTGAAGGTCAGACAAAAACAAAGCTTGGAAATTCAGATATGCGTCCGTTGGTTGATGGCATAGTAAGGGAAAAGCTTGCGGATTTTCTTGAAGAAAACCCTGCAGTTGGTAAGGGAATTATTGAAAAAGCTCTTATGGCATCCCGTGCGAGAATTGCCGCAAGAAAAGCAAGAGAAGCAACACGTAAAACTCCTCTTGGTTCAAGCTCACTTCCCGGCAAGCTTACTGACTGTATAGTAAAAGACCCTACAAAGACTGAAATATATATCGTCGAAGGTGATTCTGCGGGCGGTTCTGCAAAGAATGGTCGTGACAGTAAATATCAGGCAATACTTCCCCTTTGGGGTAAAATGCTTAATGTTGAAAAGGCAAGAGCAGATAAAGTTTATGGAAACGATAAGCTTACACCTGTTATTCAGGCACTTGGTACAGGAATAGGTGCAGAATTTAATATTGAAAAGCTAAGATATGATAAAGTAATTATTATGGCCGATGCCGATGTTGACGGTGCACATATTCAAACATTGCTACTTACTTTCTTCTTCAGATTTATGAAAGAACTTATTGAAACAGGTCATATATATCTTGCAAAACCACCTCTTTATAAAATTTCAAGAGGTAAAAAGTCACAGGTGGCTTTTTCTGATGAAGAAAGAGATCAGATAAGTGAAGAATTAAAGGGTGGAGATGTAAATGCCAAGGTTGATATAAGTCGTTATAAAGGTCTTGGTGAAATGAATCCTGAAGAACTTTGGGAAACAACAATGGATCCTAAAAACAGAATACTTTTAAAGGTTACTCTTGAAGATGCTGAAAAAGCAGATGAAATTTTCAGTATACTTATGGGTGACGAGGTTGAACCCAGACGTATTTTCATTGAAGAAAATGCACAGTATGTTACAAACCTTGATGTATAAAGTTTAAAAGGAGAATTTGTAAAATTATCTCTCCCGAAAGGAATGAAACTTAAAGATGGCGAAGAAAAATAAAAAATATGAAGATTCACATTTTGAGGAATATTTGGATACCCAAACTATTGTGAATGTAGATATAGAAAAAAGAATGAAGGAAGCATTCATTGACTATGCAATGAGTGTTATTGTAAGCCGTGCTCTCCCCGACGTACGCGACGGTTTAAAGCCTGTTCACAGAAGAATTTTGTATTCAATGTATGAAGAACATCTTACAGTAGACAAGCCCTTCTTTAAATCTGCGACAACCGTAGGTAATGTTATCGGTAGATACCATCCACACGGTGACGCATCTGTATACGATGCTATGGTAAGACTTGCTCAGGACTTTTCTATGAGATATCCTCTTATTGACGGTCACGGTAACTTTGGTTCAGTAGACGGAGACCCGCCTGCTGCTTACCGTTATACTGAGGCACGTATGAGTAAAATTGCAAATGTATTACTTGAAAATATAGACAAGGATACTGTAGATTTTGTACCAAACTTTGATGAAAAAAGAGTAGAACCACTTGTACTTCCCACAAGAATACCAACACTTCTTATAAACGGTAGTTCAGGTATCGCTGTTGGTATGGCTACAAACATACCTCCACATAATTTGTCTGAAGTAATAGACGGTGTTATTGCACAGATTGATGACCCTGAAATAACAACAGAAGAACTTATGAATTATATTAAAGGTCCTGATTTTCCTACAAGAGCTACAATTATGGGAAGAAGCGGTATAAGAAGTGCATATGAAACAGGCCGCGGTAAAATTATAATCCGTGCTAAAACTGAAATTGAAGAACATAAAGACGGTACATCTTCAATTATAGTAACAGAATTACCCTACCAGGTTAATAAAAAGATGCTTGTTGAATCTATTGCAGACCTTGTTAAGGATAAGAAAATTGAAGGTCTTTCCGACATTGATGACCATTCATCTGACCGTGTTGGTATTCGTCTTGAAATTTTCTTAAAGCGTGATGCTAATCCTGCTGTTGTTTTGAATCAGCTTTACAAATATACAAGACTACAGGACAGCTTCTCCGTGAATATGCTTGCTATTCAGGATGGAAGACCAAAGACAATGAATCTGAAAGAAGTTCTTTCATCATTCATTACTTTCCAGGAAGAAATTGTTACAAGAAGAACAAAATATGACCTTGAAAAAGCAAAGGCAAGAATGCATATTCTGGAAGGTTTAAAAATTGCTCTTGATAATATTGATGAAGTTATTGAAACTATCAGAAATTCATATGACGATGCTAAGGAAAGACTTATGGAAAGATTCGGTTTTTCCGATATTCAGGCACAGAGCGTTCTTGATATGCGTCTTGCACAGTTGCAAAAATTGAACGGCGAAAAAATAGACGAAGAATATAAAGATTTGTGTGAAAGATGCGAAGAATATAACAGACTTCTTTCTGACAGAAATGCTCTTATGGAACAGATTAAAGATGAGCTTCTTGAAATCCGTGATAAGTATGGAGATGAAAGAGCAACAGATATTGAAGCAAACTTTGATGAAATTGATGATGAAGATCTTATTGAGGAAGAGGAAGTGGTAATTACACTTACTCACTTCGGTTACACAAAGCGTTTGCCTTCAGATACATACAAGGCACAAAGACGCGGAGGTAGGGGTATTATAGGGCTTCAAACAAGAGAAGAAGACTTTGTTGAAACAATTCTTACATGTTCAACCCATGATTATCTGCTGTTCTTTACAGATAAGGGAAGAATGTATAAGATTAAGGCTTACAGAATTCCCGAAGGGGGACGCACTTCAAAGGGTACAGCCATTGTAAATCTGTTGCAGCTTGAAAGTGATGAAAAGGTAACTGCTACAATTCCAATCAAGGAATTTGAAGAAGGTAAATATCTTGTAATGATGACCAAAAACGGTACAATCAAGAAAACTGACCTTACTGAATATGATACAGCCCGTAAAGGCGGTATACGTGCTATTGAGCTTGATGAAGATAATGAGCTTATAAATGTTATTTTAACAGACGGAACAAAGTCATTGATTATAGGTACACACGGTGGTAATGCTATCCGCTTTGACGAAAACGATGTTCGTCCTATGGGACGTGTTGCACACGGTGTAAGAGGTATCAAGCTTGAAGAAGGCGACTACGTTGTAGGTATAGGCGTGTGTCGTGAAGACGGTGAGGTATTGGTTGTTTCCGAGTATGGTTTCGGTAAGCGTACAAGCCTTAGTGAGTATAAGGTACAGACACGTGGAGGTAAGGGTGTAACATCTTACAAGATTTCCGAAAAAACAGGTAATGTTGCAGGTATTCATATTGTTGACGATTCAAACGACATTATGCTTATTACAAGCGAAGGTGTTATTATCCGTATGGCTGCGGCAGATATCAATACATTTGGGCGTGTTACAAAGGGTGTAACGATGATGAGACTTAACGACGGCGTTAAGATTGTTGGTGTTGCGCTTACAGAGCACGCAGAGCCTGAGGAAGAATCAACAGAGGAAAAAGCGGTAGATACAACTTCGGAAAACACGGAAAATGCAGGTGAGTAATAATGTATAACGGCAAGATGAAAGCTATTACGTTCAGCTATGACGACGCTGTAACACAGGATATAAGACTTATTGAAATTTTTAATAAGTATAATTTAAAAAGTACCTTTAATCTTAATTCCGGTTTTCTCGGTTCACAAAACAGTCTGATAAGAGAAAATGTTGAAATAAGACACGACAAAATAAAAGAAGAAGATGTAAAATATGTTTACCAAGGTCACGAGGTGGCGGCACATACCGTCACCCATCCGTGTGTTACAAGGCTTACGGATTGGGCTGTTATAAATGAAGTTGAACAGGACAGACTTCGACTTTCCGAGCTTGCAGGATATGAAGTTGTAGGAATGGCATATCCGGGAGGCGGAGGAACCTTATATGATAGTCGTGTAAGTAATATAATTAAAGAAAAAACAGGCATAAAATATGCCCGTGCTACAAAGGAAACACATAATTTTGACTTGCAGGATAATCTTTACGAATTTCATCCATCGGTTTATCACCATAATAATTGGGATAAAATGTACGAATTGGCTGAACAATTTATTAATTTAAAAACCGATAAACCTCAGATATTTTATATTTGGGGACACGCATATGAATTTGATATTCATAACACGTGGGAAAGGTTTGAAGAATTTTGCAAATTTATTTCCGGAAAAGATGACATTTTTTACGGTACAAATAAAGAAATTTTACTTAAATAAATGGAGGTTTGGAAAATGTTTGAAAATTTAAAAAGTATGACAGACGATGATGTTATAAATGTTATAAACACAATAGTTACTGACAATATAGACGTTGAACTTGCTGATTTAAAGCTTATTCTCGCAGAAGCATCCGGCAGAAAGCTTGAAAAAAAATACATAAATATAATTGCCGAAAGAATTAAATCAAAAATTCAGCCGGAGCCTGTTGAATATAAAAGAAGATCTGAGCCGGTTGTAAAACCTGCTCCCGAAGTTAAAGTTGAAGCGGTGAAAGCTCAAACAGAAACAAAACCTACATTTGATGATGTGTACAGCACTTCATACGAAGAGGAAGAAATTGAAGAATATGAGAAATATCCTGCACTTTCCTTCCTTAGCGGAATGTATAAAATTCTTGCATGGGTAATGCTTATATTCTGTGTAGTAGGTTCTATAGGTATTGGATTTATTGCATTTAAAGGCATTGTATATCTTGTTTGTGCAATGGCTTTTTGCGGAATCGTAACAGGACTAATTTTATTACTTTCATTTTACAGTATGGCAGAATCTATTAAAGTTCGTCTTGATACAGAAGAACATTTAAGAGAAATTAAATCACTTTTAAAAAAATAAATTAAAGAAACTGTGGTAAATTTTATCACAGTATCTTTATTATAATAATACGCTTTTCTTTTAATAATATATTATAAAGGAGTGTTTTTATGAATACGGATTCACTGTTTAAAATAAGTTACGGGCTTTATGTTTTGATTGCCCGTGAAAATGATTTTGACAACGGCTGTATTATAAATACTTTCAGCCAGGTAACAAATTCACCTAACAGACTTGCAGTTGTGGTAAACAAAACCAATAAAACTGCAGATATGATAAGAAAAACGGGAATTTTTAATGTAAGCATAATTTCCGAAAGTGCAAATTTTGAGCTTTTTAAAAATTTCGGATTTCAAAGTGGTAATGATGTGAACAAATTTGTAGACTTTAAAGATGTAGAACGCAGCAACAATGGTCTTTATTATATCACAAAATATTCCAATTCATATATAAGCTGTAAGGTGACAGACACCGTCGACTTTGATACACACTATATGTTTGTGGCGGATATGGAGGATGCCGAGATTTTAAATGATGAAAAATCGGTCACTTATGATGATTACCACAATAGCATAAAGCCAAAACTCGATAATAACAAGGTAAAAGGTTATCGTTGTAAAATATGCGGGTATATTTATGAAGGAGAAGAACTTCCGGATAATTTTATATGTCCGCTTTGTAAACACGGGCAGGATGATTTTGAGCCGATTAAATAAAAATAAAAGCTTTAAAGTCTTAGACTTTAAAGCTTTTTGTTGTTTATAAAATAGCTCATTAACATATGACCTGTTTCTACAAAATCCCCTTTTTTTCCGTTTTCTTCTGTGTATGAAAGATTACAATTTTTTGCATCATTACTGCGGTATATAGCATACGGAACAGGGTCACCTGTATGTGTTCCGATGTCTATTGGTGTAGGATGGTCCGGCATTATAAGAAATGCAAAATCTTCTCCGCTTTCTTTAAGTGCATTGTATATTGGACCTACAACCTTTTCATCAATAAGCTCTATTGATAAAATTTTTGCATCTTTGTCAAAATGATGTCCGCTTTCATCAGGAGCTTCCATATGTATATAAACAAAATCATTTTCCTTAAGTGCTTCTATTGCTGCCTTAGCTTTTCCGTCAAAGTTGGAATCTACATTTCCTGTTGCACCTTCAACGTCTATGTTTTCCATATTGGCACATATTCCAATACCTTTTACAAGGTCAACGGCAGATATAACAGCACCTTTCACACCGTATTTTTCCTCAAAAGGCATAAGCGCCGCCTTTTTGCCCTGACCCCACATCCATATTGAATTTGCAGGTCGAAGTCCTCTTTCAATTCGGCTTTTGTTTATTGGGTGGTCCTTTAAAATATCATAACTTTTTTCCATAAGTTCAAGCATAACAGGATTATCCGGCAAATAGTCTCTTACGCCTTTTCCTGTAATATCGTGTGGAGGAGTAAAGTTAACTTTCTCAATTTCTGTATGCCATAAAAGCAGATGACGGTATGATATACCACCAAAAAAGTTATATTCTTCAGTGCCAAGTGCCTCATCAACAGCCTTCATAAGCTGACGGCTTTCTTCTGTAGAAATTTCGTCAGAGCTGTAATCTATCATTCTTTTATCCGCATAATTTTTGTCCTCGGAAACTGTAACCAGATTAGTACGGAATGTAGTGTCTGTAGGCAAAACGTCTATACCCATACTTACAGCCTCAAGGGGAGAACGACCGGTGTAAAATTCATTGGGGTCATAGCCCATAACCGAAAGATTTGCCACGTCACTTCCGGGACTGAATCCGTCGGGTACGGTTTTAACCATTCCAATCTCACCCATTTTGCATATATTATCTATATTAGGTTTTTTTGCAACTTCAAGGGGTGTTTTTCCTCCAAGCTTTTCACTTGGTGTGTCCGCCATGCCGTCGCCCAAAATAACTACGTATTTCATAAAATTCTCCTTTGGGATTTTTCAATAATTATACTATATAAATGGGGCAAAATCAAGATGTTCCAAAAATTATTAGAGATTTTTTTAAAAAAATATTGTATATTTTTTATATTTGTGATATGCTTAATATATATGTATATTTATTGTAGAATGGGCAGGTGGACATGCTTGGACAGATTTGTAATAATGGGCGGGAAAAAGCTTGAAGGCGAAGTAACCATAAGCGGCGCTAAAAATGCAGCAGTAGCTATTATCCCGGCGGCATTATTGGTCGAAGGTACATGTGTAATTGAAAATATACCGGCTATAAACGATGTTGATGTAATTTGTAATATATTAGAAGAACTTGGTGCAAAAATTCAGTTTAAGGACAACAAGCATACTTTGGTAATAGACTGTTCTCAGCTTCACAGCTATACGGCGTCTTTTGAATCTGTACAGCGTATGCGTGCATCATATTACCTTATAGGTGCATTGCTTGGCAGATTTAACCGTGCTGTTGTTGCAATGCCAGGAGGTTGTAATTTTGGTGTTCGTCCAATAGATCAGCACATTAAAGGTTTTGAGGCTTTGGGTGCAACGGTTGATACAACAAGCGGTATTATAAATGCAAGTGCCGAAAAACTGGAGGCAGCACATATTTTCCTTGATGTTGTTTCTGTTGGTGCAACTATAAATACTATTCTTGCAGCAGTACGTGCAGAGGGCATCACGGTTATTGAAAATGCTGCAAAGGAGCCTCATGTAGTAGATTTTGCAAACTTTTTAAATGCTATGGGTGCACAAATTAAGGGTGCAGGAACGGATACAATAAAAATTACCGGTGTAGACAAGCTTACAGGTGGAACATATTCCATTATTCCCGACCAGATTGAAGCAGGAACTTTTATGATAGCTGCTGCGGCAACAGGCGGAAATGTTCTGGTTAAAAATGTAATCCCTAAGCATATGGAAAGCTTATCTTCAAAGCTTGAGGAAATGGGTGCAGATGTTCAGGAATTTGATGACAGCATTTTGGTTTCACGCACCAAACCCCTGAAAAAGGCAAATGTTAAAACATTACCTTATCCCGGTTTTCCTACAGATTTACAGCCACAGATTGTTGCTCTTTTATGTGTTGCAGAGGGTAATTCAATTGTTACCGAAAGCGTTTGGGACAACCGTTTTCAGTATGTTGAAGAGCTTCGCAGACTGGGTGCAATAATCAATGTAGACGGCAGAGTTGCCATGATTGAGGGTGTATCCTCACTTACAGGTGCTACTGTAAAAGCTACTGATCTTCGTGCCGGTGCAAGCATGGTTATTGCGGCACTTGTTGCTAATGGTGTAACTGAAGTGTATAACCTTAAATACATAGACAGAGGTTACGAAAACTTTGAACACAAACTTCAGGCTTTGGGTGCACAGATTGTGCGCAAAAAAAATGATAATTCAACATCTGAACAGGAACTTGCATTATGATTAAATTTCAGTCGATAGTCAGCGGCAGTAGTGGAAACTGCACTTTGATTTGCTGTAACAACACGAAAATTTTAATAGATTGTGGAATAATCGGTAAGAAAATTACCGCTTATTTAAATGATATAGGTATTGACCCATGTGAAATAGATCGTATTTTGGTTACTCATGAACACATAGACCACACAAGCGGTGTTGGAATAATATCCAGAAAATTCAACATTCCCATACTTGCAAGCGAGGGTACATGGGCAGGAATGGAAATTGGAAAAATTCCCGATGAAAACAGACATATTTTCTCCCGAAATTATCCAATAGAAATCGGAGATATGAAAATAACTCCTTTTGAAATACCTCACGATGCCATGCAACCAACAGGTTACATAATCAATGCCGAAGGCAAAAAGCTTGCCGTAGCAACGGATATAGGGCACATTACAGACAGTGTTGTAAAAAATCTTACAGGTTGTGATGCGGTACTTTTAGAATCAAATTACGACGAACATATGCTTCAGACAGGTCCCTATCCAATGCATCTTAAAATGCGTATAGCAGGTGCAAAGGGTCATCTTGATAATAAAGATGCGGGGAAATTAGCTACATATCTTGCCAAAAACGGAACAAAGCAAATTATGCTTGGCCATTTAAGCAACGAAAATAATTCCCCGGAAATAGCATTTTCCGAAGTGGCACGGGAGCTTGAATTTGGAGGAATGCAACCGGGTAAGGACGTTATGCTTTCAGTTGCACCACGGTATGATATAAGCGAAAACATTTTTAAATAAAGATTCTTTATATAAACGAGTATAACACACTTTAAAAGGATGAAACAGGCATACAAATAAGAATTTGTGGGAGGTGGAAAAAATGAATAAAAAATGCCCGAACTGTGGTTCTGCAAATTTGATAGAAGGAAAACTCTCAACAGGTATCGGAGGGCTTGTTTTTGTTACGAAAAAATCTCAGAAAAAACTTCCATTTTCTCATAATTATTCAATATTAACTGCAACAGGATGTAAAGAATGCGGAACTGTGTTTGATATTCGCATGAATAACCCGCAAGCAATAGAAGAAAGCAAATAAAGAGTTATTTCAGATTGATTGAACCATAAATTCCAATTTATAAAACTAAAAATCTTAAAAGGAGCAGAGTTTATTAACTCTGCTCCTTTTAAATTACAACAGTATTTTTCTTATTTCTTCAACGGAATTACATGTATATGTAGGTTCACATTCCTCTATTTCGTCCTTTGAACCGTAGCCAAATGTTATTCCGATAGAATCTATTTTGCATTTGTGTGCTGCATTTATATCAAACTTACGGTCTCCTATTATTACGCAGTCCTCTGCACCACATTCCTTTGCGTATTCAATAACCTGTTCTTTAAGATAACGTGTTACGCCATCGTTGCTTGCACCGCAAACTTTTTCAAAGTATTGAAGAATTCCCATTTCCCCAAGGCAAAGCTCACTTAACCATTCAACCTTTGTGGTTGCGGTGTATAGCTTATAGCCAGCATCGTACAAATCCTTTACAAGCTTATCCATCCCCTCAATAACCTCAAATTCCTTATAACCTTTTGTGTAAACGTAACCACGGTTTAATATGTAGGCAAGTTCAAGCTTGTCCTCGGGAACTTTCAGTATTTCTTTAAGTGATACTTTTGGGGAAGGACCCATACATTTTAAAAGTGTTTCCTCGTCGGGCATAGGCATACCAATATGTTCAATGGCATATCTGTGTCCGCCAAGTAATCCTTTATCCGAAAAAATAAGTGTGCCGTCAACATCTAAAAGTATTGATTTGTATTTTTTATTCATAATTATTACCCCTTGTATTTTTCAAATTCTTTTTGTCTGTATTTCATTGGTGACAATCCCGTTGATTTTTTAAAACAGTAATTAAAATATGCCTGGGACTCAAAACCGCTGAGCATAGAAATTTCCATCATATCATGTTCCGATGTCATAATAAGCTCTTTTGCATAGTTAATACGTTTTTTCATAAGAAAGTCATGTGGAGTTATACCAGTTATTGTAGTGAAAAGTTTGTGAAAATAATTGGGGCTTAAATGCACACTGTCTGCAATTTCTTTAAGTCCTATCTTATCCGTAAAGTTTTCTGTCATAAATCTTTCTGCACGGTATATGACCGACGATTTTCCCTCACCGCTGTAAAAGCAGGAGTCTCTTTGAATATTAACAAGTAAGGAGGTAATTTTGGAAAAATATAAAAGCTTGCTTTCAATATCTTCTTCATTCCTTAGCTGTATTAATTGGTGGAATAAATTATAATATATTTTGCTGCTTGCCACTGCAAAAGAAGTAGGAACATTGCGAAGGTAGGTGAGCACATCTTGGTCGTCTAAATCCATATGAAGATAGAAGCATTTAAAATGCTGACTGCTGTGGCGAATATCTCCGGGGCGTACAAACAGTAAATGGTTTTTTTGCAAATTATATTCCTTGCTGTTAATGGAGGTTATACCGCCGTCATCCAAAAAGAATTCTATTTCAAACCTTTCTGCAACACGAGGCGCAAAAGGCTTGGAATTATATTTGGCACGGCTGTCAAAAACACCTACCCGAAAATCTTTGGATTTAAATCCGTCAAGTAACATAATTACACCTCACAGTAATATTTCTAAAAAATAAAGTTATATTTTGATATAACTGATATTTTATAAACAATATAATTAAGTTAGATTTATGGTTATTTTACCATAATAATTCTAAAAATTCAATACAGGAGGAATACTTTTATGAAAATAACATGGTTGGGTCAGGCAGGGCTTTTGCTTGAAACGGGAAATAAGAAGATTATTGTGGACCCTTATCTTTCAAACAGCTGTTTTAAACTTAATCCCGCAAGTGACAGACGTATGCCGGTGGATGAAAAATACTTAAAAATGAAACCGGATGTTTTAATTCTGACACATGACCATTTGGACCACACAGACCCAGAAACTTTGGAGCATTACCTTTGCAAAAATGAAGGTATACTTGTTCTTGCTTCTCAAAATGCATGGAATCACGTAAGAGGTATGGCAACCGGGCATAACTATGTTATGTTTAACCGTTATACACAGTGGACATTGGATGATGTGAAATTTACAGCTGTAAAGGCTGAACATTCCGATAACTATGCAATTGGTGTAATTATTGAAGCTGAAGGTAAAACGTATTACATAACAGGTGACACACTTTATAATACTGAAATTTTTAAAGATTTGCCGGCTAATATAGATGTTGTATTTCTTCCGGTTAACGGCGTGGGAAACAATTTCAATATGACAGATGCGGCTCGTTTTGCAAAGGAAATAGGTGCAAAAAAAGTTGTGCCTGTACATTTTGGTTTGTTTGACAGTCTTGAACCGGGCAAGGATTTTGCTTGTGACAATAAAGTTATACCATCAATATATAAGGAGATTGAACTATGAAAGTAACAGATATTAAAACATTTGCAGTAGATTGCTTCCGTACAAACTGGGTGTTTGTAAAGGTATATACAGATGAAGGTATTGACGGCGTAGGTGAAGCTACACTTGAATACAAGGAAAAGGCACTTGCAGGTGCGG
Source organism: Clostridia bacterium (assembly GCA_045541135.1). GTDB lineage: Bacteria > Bacillota > Clostridia > Monoglobales > Firm-18 > CAZNKU01. The sequence goes on along the minus strand of JAZQIO010000020.1, from coordinate 72,553 downwards.
TTGAACACATTAAAGAATATCTTATTGGACAAAATCCGCTTGATATCGAAAAGCATTGGCACGCAATTTACCGTGATGCTTACTGGCGTGGCGGTGCAGTGTTGATGTCCGCACTTTCTGCAGTAGAAATGGCGCTTTGGGATATTTTGGGAAAAAAACTTGGCGTTCCCGTATATCAGCTTTTGGGCGGTAAAGTAAATGATAAGGTGAGAATTTACGTAAACGGCTGGTTTGCAGGAGCAAAAGAGCCTGAAGAATTCGGTGAAAAGGCAAAAATCGCCGTACAGCGTGGGGTAACCGCTATGAAGTGGGACCCATTCGGCAAAAACTACCTTAACATTTCCAACAAAGAGCTTGACAAAGCACTTCGCTGTGTGGCGGCAGTACGTGAAGCTGTTGGTAACGAAGTAGACCTTTTAATTGAAGGTCACGGCAGATTTAACATTCCTACAGCTATTAAAATTGCAAAAGAGCTTGAACAGTTCAAACCAATGTTCTTTGAAGAACCTGTTCCGCCGGATAATCTTGATGCACTAAAGGCTGTACGTGATAAGTCACCTGTTGCAATTTCTGCAGGGGAAAGACTTTATACCCGTTGGGACTACAAAAATATGTTTGACCTTATGGCGGCAGACTATATTCAGCCTGATATTTCACACGCAGGCGGTATTATGGAACGTAAAAAGATTGCGGCAGAAGCAGAATGCAGATATATTCCTTTTGCTCCTCATAATCCAAGCGGACCTGTTGCAAATGCGGCAACACTACAGCTTGCGGCTACTTGTCCTAACTTTGAAATTCTTGAAATTATGTACTCTGACGTTGATTGGAGAAAAGACGTTGTAAACGAAGAGCTTGAATATAAAGACGGTTACATTACAATTCCCGATAAGCCGGGTCTTGGTATTGAAATTGATGAAGAAGCTTGCCTTGCTCATCCTTATCAGCCACATACACTAAGACACTATACAGGTGCGCTTACAGATATTCGCCCTGCAAAGACAGAATTTTATTTTTAGGAGGCAGACATTTATGAATAAATTTGCTTTGGTAACCGGTGCTTGTATAAATACCGGTGTGGCAATAGTTGAAAAATTTGCATCTGAAGGATGGAATGTGGTTTTTACGGGCAGAAATGTTAAAAAGGTGCAGGAAGCTGAGAAAAATTATAAGGAAAAATTCCCTGAAGTTGACATTTTGGGTTATGCGATTGATTCACTTTTAAACGAAACAACAGTTGATGAAGAGTCTGTAAAAAAACTTTTTGAATTTTTGGATGAAAAAGAAATTTTTGTTGAAACATTGGTGCTTAATGCCGCAGATCAGGGACTTAATATAAAAATTTTTGAAAATCCTGTTACCGATTTAATGCGAGTTATCAACACAAATGTTGTATGGAATTATTGTCTTTCAGAGCACGCCGCAAAAAGAATGAAGGAAAACGGTGGAGGAAATATCATTTTCTTAAATTCAAATACGGCTTACCGTGCAATACCGGACAGAATTGCATACGTTACATCAAAGGGCGGTCAGTTAGGTCTTATGCGTGCATTGGCGTTGGATTTGGGAAAATACAACATAAGAGTAAATGCCGTTTTGCCCGGTATGATAAAGACTGAAAGATGGGTTACAAATCCTGATTTTTACAAAACCGTTCCCTCACGTTACACACCAATAGGTGACGTAGCAGTAGGTGAAGATATTGCTGATGCTGTATGGTATTTTGCAGCTTGTGCAAGAAACACAACAGGTGCAGAGCTTGTGGTAGACGGCGGTAACACAATTCAGCTTTATCCCATAATACCGGAAGAGGAGAAATAATATGACTGAATTTGATATAAGAAATTACGGTGCTGTAGCAGATGGGGAAACTGTAAACACAAAGTCTATTCAGTCTGCAATTGATGACTGTGCCGCACAGGGCGGAGGAAGAGTTATTGTAAACGGCGGTGTCTTTGTAACAGGTACAATTTTTATGAAATCCAACGTTGACCTTTGCATTGAAGCAAATGCAACCTTAAAAGCAAGCGGAAACACTGATGATTATCCGGATTTCCCCTGTGAAGAGTTTAATGTAAAGGCGGCACCCAGAGCAACTGCTAAGTGTATAATTTATTTCGGTTACATTGAGAACGCCTCCCTTACAGGTATGGGGAAAATAGACTGTAACGGCAGTGTATTCTGTGACCCTGTTTATGACGAAAACAACAATGTTAAAGAATATATAAGAAATACGCTTTTAGTACCTGCAAGAATGGTTTTTATTATGGGATGTACCAACATAAATGTTGAAAATATCACCATGAGAGAAATGGCAGGAGGTTGGGGGTATTGGGTAAATAATTCACAGTATGTTACTTTTACAAAGGCAAAGCTTTACTGTAATCCCCTTTATCCAAATGCAGATGGTATACATATTAATTGCTCAAGTGATGTTACGGTTGACAGCTGTATTATACATTCGGGTGATGACAGCATTATAATTCGTGCCAACACAAACACTTTGCACGAAAAGAGAGTTTGCGAAAGAATTATTGTAAAAGGTTGCGTCCTTAGTTCGCATCATCAGGCTGTGCGTATTGCATGGAGAAACGACGGTGTTATAAAAAACTGTATACTTTCTGACCTTGTAATTGCTAAAACCCGTGTGGGTATTGCGTTGGAACTGCCTGACCATTCAAGTCCTACAGATTTTGGAGAAAATCCTACGGTTATAGAAAATATCCATATAAGTAATGTTATACTTGATGAAATTGAGGATATGCCAATTAAAATGGTTATTTATCCCGAAAATCTTTATGGCAAATTTAAAAATGTAAGATTTTCAAATATCACTTCCTCAAGCGGACAATATCCCTTGGTAATCGGCAGACCGGACGCAGTTATTGAGGATGTATACTTTGACAATTGCAAGTTTACGGTAAAGGGTATGAAAAAATACCCCGACCGTCAGCTTAACTTCTTTTCAAATGTTAAGGGACTGCATCTTAACAACACAACCTTTGATGTTATAGATGATAAAGTTGAAGAAGTAAATTATTATGAATAAAATGGGGATGTAAAATAAAGCGCAGACCGCTTATAGGTATTATTATAGAACTTCAATAGCATCAAAATGACAATAAATGTTAAAGTATGTAGAAATCTGCAATTTTGCAGATTTCTCTTTTTTAGCCTATAAGCTATAAGCGAACCTCACCCGAGCCGTACCATCGTACTGTCTCGGGTCACCCCTTCGGTTCGGTTCGCTTATTCTGCATCTTATTTTCTTATCCCCCCGATTTTTGTCGAATTATGGAGAACGATTTTTGTTGAATTTTCAATTTTTATGTGATATAATAATATCGTCACATAGTTAAAGTATGCTTAATAATCAATAATGTTTAACCCAAGTTTGCGATTGAAAAAAACGTAAGCTTTGATTGGTTATACTTGGGTAAGATATTATTGATAGTATACTATGTGACAATAGTTCAATTGAAGCAACGTTTTTTGGTGCGTTGACTTTGGTTGACGCACTTTTTTGATTTATGGAGGTCACATATGAATTTTGAACATATATACGAAATGGTTGCAGAGCATTACGGAGTTACTGTGGAGGAGGTAAAAAGAGAATTATTGCAAGCTAAAAATTTGTCAAAAATAAAGGCAAAAGATATTGATGATTTTATTTTTAAAATATTTGTTTCGGGAAAAGAAAACCTTGGATTGTTTTAATCCAAGGTTTTTTAACTCATTTATGTTTTCCTTTTTTACGAAGAGCGTCTAAAATAACATCCGGGTTATCACAGGTTATAAGGTATGCACCGTGTGCGATTGCGCGGTCAACACCTTCTTCGGTTTTAACGCCTGCACCTGCCCAGGGCTGAACACCCCTTGCTTCCATTTCGGCAAACTCTTCTTTAGAAGCCATATTTTCAGCATTCTTTTTAAGTTCTTTAATCGGTTCAGGGTCAAACATACAAGCACAGTATGCAAATGAGTATGGGTCAAGCTCATAAGGATTTTTTTCACCGTTTAAGCATCTTTCGGGATAATACGTATGAATTCTGTACTTTTTACCGTGCTTTTTGTAAATGTATTCATTCAAAAGACCATTCCATGTATTTATAACAACACGGTCAGTAAATCCGTATTCGTCGACAATTGCAAGAACCTTGTCACAAACATCGTAAGATGTTTTAAGGTCCGTGTTGTCGGGACGTTCCTTAAGCTCAAGGTCCAAAGTAATAGCGGGGAACTGCTTTACATATTCCATAAATTCTATGAATGTAGGAATACGGCAATCCTTAAATTTGGGGTCTAAAAAGCTTCCTGCGTCAAGCTTTTTCAGCTCCTCCAATGTATAATCGCAAACCTTACCTGTGCCGTTTGTTGTTCTGTCTACAGTATCATCGTGAATAAGTACCAATTCACCATCCTTTGTAACACGGATATCTGTTTCCAACTGATCTACCCCAAGTGACATAGCCGCCTTAAAGGCTTCCATTGTGTTTTCAGGGTATTTTGTACGCCAGCCTCTGTGAGCTGCTACCCAGATGTTGTCTTTACTTTGTGTCCAGTAGTTCATTTTATTTCCCCCTTGTTCTTTATGGCTGTTAATTTTGATACAGCATTCAAATCCGTCACTGTTGCAACTATTAAAACCAGCCGACATATTAATGTATATAGATTTTACGTAATATAATTTATATTATATCACTTCAAACTATGATATGTTAATAGTTTATCACAGGTGGTAATTTTGTCAATAGTAAATAGTTCAAATTTTAACTAAAAATTGTTAAATTGTTGTCAATTTTTGTGCAATTTTTTCTTGACTTTAAAAAATCACTTTGCTATTATATATAAGGTTTATAAAAGAAATCGAAAGAGGTATCACGAGCTTTCGGTTTAATTTAAGGAGATGACAAAAGTGATAGTGGCTCAGGTTTTTTCAGTTATGATTTTTGTGGTAATGTTTTTGATAATCATATCGGAAAAGGTCGAAAGGCATATCGTTACGCTTTTAAGCGCCGCACTTATGCTGATTGTAGTTTTCGGATTGTGTTTGCATAGCTTTACTGCAATTAATGAAGTTTTGAACTTAGGAAGCTTTTTTAAAACAGAATTTTGGTATGTAGCAGGAGAAGCTCATGAAAGTTCATCAGGTATCAACTGGTCTACCATAGTGTTTATTGCAGGCATGATGGTAATGGTAGAGGGTATGGGAGAATCGGGATTTTTCCGTTGGCTGTGTCTTGGTATTGCAAAGTTAGTTAAATACCGTGCAACATCAATACATATAACATTTATGCTTATGTCTTTGGTGCTTGCAATGTTTATAGACAGTATTACTGTTATACTTTTCCTTGCGGCGGTAACTCTGGAGCTTGCCAAGCTTTTAAAGTTTAATCCCGTTCCTGTTATAATGGCAGAGATATTTTGTGCTAACCTTGGCGGTTCGGCAACAATGTGCGGTGATCCGCCAAATATTATTATCGGCACGTCTTTAGGATATACATTTTTTGATTTTATACTAAACACAGGTTTTATAGTTTTGGTTTCAGCAATATTTGTTGTAATTTATTATTATTTGTGTTTCCGTAAGGAGCTTAAAAATTCTGAAAGTCTTCGTGGTGAAACAGTATATCCGCAACCCTCTGAAGCAATAAAGAGTAAAAAAGAATTTATGGCAAGTAGTTTTATATTCCTTGCGGCAGTTGTTTTGTTGGTTACTCATGCGCAGACGGGGCTTACCGTTGCAGCCATAGGGGTTATTGTTATTGCAGCAACCTTGATTTTTGCAGGCAAAAAGAGTATAATGCTTATAAAGAAGGTTGATTACAAAACATTACTTTTCTTTATTGGCCTTTTCGTTGTAGTCGGCGGTCTTGAGCAGACCAAGATACTTGAAATTCTTGCAAACATTATTGTAAGTGTATGCGGTGACAATCAATATCTGATAGTGGGTATTATTATCTGGGCATCAGGCATTGCCAGCGCATTGGTAGATAACATTCCTTTTGCGGCAACAATGATTCCTGTTATAAGTACATTGTCTGTTACATCGGGAATTCCCCTTGATACACTTTCATGGTCTTTGGCTATGGGTACAGACGTTGGCGGAAGTGCTACACCTATCGGTGCATCGGCAAATGTTGTGGGTATTTCGGCGGCGGCTCAGGAGGGTCACTTTATAGGCTGGGGAAAATACTGTAAGTATTCAATTCCTGCAACAGTAATTGTTTTGGTTATATCAACAGCAGTTATATACTTAAGATATTGTATGTAAGGGGGTTTTTGGTTTGGAAAAACAGGTTATAATCTCAATAGGTCGTGAATTCGGCAGTGGCGGGCATGTTATCGCAGAGGCTTTGGCCAAAAGATTTGATATTCCCTTATATGACCACAATCTTTTGGAACATATTGCAGAAGAAAAGAATTTTGATCATGAACAGATGCGTAAATATGAAGAAAAACCCAAATTGAAATTTTTTACAAAAAAAGTAAAGGGACATACAAATTCATTTTCTGAGCATCTTTTAAGAATGCAGTTTGAATATCTGCAGAAGAAAGGTGATGCCGGAGAGTCCTTTGTTGTAGTAGGACGTTGTTCGGAAGCAATGCTTTCTCATAACCAAAATCTGATTACAATATTTATTCTTGGCGATATTCCTTGTAAAAACCAGCGTGTCAAGGAAGTATATGGTCTAAAAACAGATGAAGAAGCAAATAAGATGAGAATCAAAAAGGATCTTGAAAGAAAGATGTACCATAACAGCCATTGCAAAGGTAAATGGGGAGATTCAAGAAACTATCATCTTTGCGTAAACAGCAGTAAGCTTGGTATTGAAAAAACAGTGGACATGCTTGAACGCTATATAAAAGACAGAATAGAGAAATAATAAAATGCTGTGATGAAAATCACAGCATTTTTTGTATATTAAGTATTCTGAAAACCTGTTCTGTAGTGTCTGAAAGGTTAGCGCAGGCATTTTGTGTATTCATTGCCTCATCCAGTGAGCAAACACCTTTAATTATAGGGAAAAATGCATCTATTCCATAATTATTCAAATTTTTTGCATCTTCTGTAACACAGCCTGCAAATGCTATTACAGGCTTTTCGTATTTTTTTGCAAGCTTGGCAACGCCCACCGGTACTTTACCCATAACAGACTGCCCGTCCAGCCTGCCTTCACCCGTTATTACAACATCTGCATATTTTATATGTTCCTCCAGATTTGTTTCTTCCGTAATAAGCTCAATTCCCGGCTGTAATTTTCCGTTTAAATAAGATAAAAAGGCGAAACCCATACCACCAGCCGCACCTGCTCCGGGTGTGTTTTGGTCTGCATCCGGATTTATTGATTTTGTAAGGTCTGCATATTTTGACATCCACTTGTCCATATCTTCAACCATTTTTGGAGTAGCTCCCTTTTGGGGACCGTAGATGGCACTGCAGCCCTTTTCACCACAAAGTGGGTTTGTAACGTCGCAGGCTATTCGGAAGTTGCATTCTTTAAGCTCAGCCATAGCGTTACCGGTATTTATGTTATACATTTTTTCTAAGCCTTTTGCCCCTTGGGGTATTGGCTTTCCGCCAATGTCAGTAAATTCAAAACCCAAAGCCGTAAGCATTCCAATACCACCGTCATTTGTAGCACTGCCACCAATGCCTATTATAAAATTCCTGCATCCTTTATTTATAGCATCACAAATTATTTCTCCCACACCGTATGTGGTTGTGTCAAGTGGGTTAAGTTTCTCTTTTTTTATCAATGTAATACCTGCTGCTGCTGACATTTCAATAACCGCAGTATTCTCTATTATTACATATTCTGCATCAACTTTTTGATTAAGTGGTCCGCATACTTTTACACTTTGCTTTTTGCTTCCTGCTATGGTAGACATAGCTTCTACCGTACCCTCACCACCGTCTGCAATTGGATGCACCGATGTTTCGACATCGGAAAATACCCTTTTTATTCCCTCGGAAATGGCATTGCCTGCCTGAATTGTTGAAAGACTTCCCTTAAAGGAGTCTGTTGCTATTACAACTTTCATAATTATATACCTCACTGAACCTTAATATATTGTACGGAATATGCAGGCATTTTACTTCCTGCACCAAAGTCAAAATGGTTTCCTGTAAGTAAGTCTGTGCCACAGCCTGCGTTTGCATTGTAGTGTGCAGTATATTCATTTTCGTCTGCGTTTATCATTATAATTATACGTTCGCCTTCAAAGGCTCTTTCAAAAATTATCTGCTTGTTGGTAAGGTGCAGAATTTCAATGGTGCCATAGCATAAAGCTTTACTTTCTTTGTGAACTTTTGCCGCTTTTGAAACAAATTCTGTAATGTCGTTGTACCGGGGCGTTGGTGTTTCGGGACGAAGTGCCTTGTCACCGTCTTCCTTTCTGCCCTCTATTCCCCATTCACTGCCGTAGTAAATACAGGGTATTCCGGGCATAGACATTAAAATTCCGTAAGCGGGGATAATGTGATTTTTGTTTGCGAGATTAGATGCAATTCTTGTTACATCGTGATTATCTACAAATCCTATAAGCTGTAAACCCTTGTACATACACCAATCCTCTTTGCCGAAGCGGTTGCGAAGTGAATGACCGATTTCAAACATATTCATACTGTTAAAGGAAGAATGTATACCCTTAAAGCATTCGTAATTTGTTGCACTGTGCAACATTTCGTCATTGATTATTTCTTTATAGTTACCGTGTATCATTTCACCGGCAAGGAAAAAGTCGTCTTTTTTTGACTGACAAATGCCACGAAGCTCGCGCATAAACTGACGGTTCAGCATGTAAGCAACATCAAGTCGCAGACCGTCTATTCCAAAATAGTCTATCCATTCCCTTACTCTGTCAAAAATGTACTGTTTTACAGCAGGGTTATCAAGGTTAAGCTTTACAAGCTCAAAATGCCCCTCCCAACCTTCGTACCAGAAGCCGTCATTGTAATTGCTGTTTCCGTCAAAGCTTATGTGGAACCAGTCCTTGTATGGCGAATCCCACTTTTTTTCCTGTACATCACGGAAGGCAAAAAAGTTTCTGCCAACATGATTGAATACACCGTCTAAAATTACCTTTATTCCGTTTTCATGCAATTTGTCGCATACAAGTTTGAAATCCTCGTTTGTTCCTAAACGAACATCGATTTTTGAAAAATCAGCTGTGTCATATCCGTGTGCACTGCTTTCAAAAACAGGGCAGAAGTATATGGAGTCGATATTCAATTTTACAAGATGAGGTATATAGTCTATGACTTTTAAAATTCGGTGTTCAAGTACTCCGTCATTGTTGTCGGGAGCACCGCAGAAGCCGAATGGATAAATCTGATAAATTACACTTTCGTTAAACCACATATTTTAATTATTTCCTTTCCGAATTTTGTGAATAACATGTTTAATTTTATCATTATGCTGAGCATTTGTCAATGTAACAAGAAATGACTGTGAAATGAATTTTCACAGTCTTTTGACTACTTTGTGCCGAAAGCTTTTTTCATTCGTTCAAGTGCCTCAACAGCCGCCATCTGCATCGCCTCGGGAATGCTTGCATACTTTGAAAGAATTTTCAATATTATCTCCAAAAATAGATGAAAAATAAAGTGTTTTTAAAGAAAACTTTAAAAACACTCTTGAATTTTACGAAAGATTTATCCAGCTGTGAAGCTTCCATATGTTGTTGATATATTCAAAAATTGCAACAGTACAATTGTTGCAACACAGATGCTCTCTTGAAATTTGAGTATCCGTTACAAGGTTAAGCATTCCGCAAAGCCATCCGCCGTGTGAAAAAACTGCAACATTTTCGTAGTCTGATTTTTCCAGCTTATTCATAAAAAGTTTGATTCTGTTTCGGAATTCCTCTTTGCTTTCTCCGCCAAATGCGGCATATCCTTTTTCTGCCCTTGCTTTTTTCTGTTCCTCGGTTAAGCCGGCAAGAGGGGTATTGGCAATGTTTCCTACATTGACTTCTCTTACAAGCGCTGATGTTTCGTAACAACAGCCGGGAATAGCATTTTGTGCGGTTTCAATGGTGCGGATAAGGTCACTTGTAAATATTTTATCAAAGGTAATATTCTTGATAATTTCTCCTGACTTTTTTGCATCTTCCACACCTTTTTCGGTAATGTGAACATCTGCCCATCCCGTCCATTTCTTTGCAAGGTTATTTTCGCTTTCTCCATGTCTTATAACATATACCTTCATATTTAACACCTCTTATGCATTATAGCATTTTTTCATTGGTTTCATCGGCGGGGATTACGCATACCGATATGTGTTTTATTTTTTCAAATCGGTGTTCTATTGCATCGTGAACATTTTTTGCAATTTCGTGACTTTCCCGAAGGGTCATTTCTCCGTCTGCACAAATGTCAATTTCAACATATATTTTATTACCGAATATTCGGGTCTGTATAAAGGGAACATCAATAACACCCTCCTGATTCATTGCACATTCAATGAATTCCTTTTCCATTTCATCACTGCAGGAACGGTCAACCATTTTTTCGATGGCATCTTTAAAGATGTCGTAAGCAGCCTTAATTATAAAAATGCAAATAACAAGGCTGGCAATTGTATCCATAAGCGGAAAACCCATTCTTGCACCAATAATACCTATAAGTGCACCTACGGAAGAAAGTGCATCACTACGGTGATGCCATGCATCTGCCATTAAAGCACCTGAATCAAATTTTCCGGCATAAAATCTTGTGTACCAATACATTGCTTCCTTTGAAATAATGGAAATAACAGCCGCAATAAGGGCGAATATACCGGGAACAGCAATTGATTTTATATTGCCTGCCCGTAAGGTTTCAATTGCACTGTTACCAATAAACAGGCCACATACAAGCAGAATAACTGCAAGTATAATTGCAGCAACACATTCAAAACGTTCGTGGCCGTATGGGTGGTCTTTGTCAGATTCTTTAGCCGCAATTTTAACACCAATAACAACAATAATACTGCTGAATATGTCTGATGCGGAATGAACAGCATCACTTATCATAGCACCCGAATTGGCAACAATACCTGCAATTATTTTAAAAATGGATAAAACAGTGTTGGCTATAATGCTGACAAGAGATACCCGAACAGCTGTTTTTTCAAAGTCGTTTACTGTGTTTTCTTTCATAATAAACACCTCCGGGAATTTATATTGAACTCTATGCAGTTTATTTCCCGTATATGAATAAAAAACGGGATCAGTCGACGTAGCGTACTGTCCCGTGGTTATTCCACTGTTACATAAGTAACCCGGCTCCTAACAAAAGTTATGGCCTGATCAGTTTGTACTGTAGCTGAATGCAGTGCAAAGAGTTATTACATTATAACATTGTTTATAAAAAAATGCAAGAAAAAAACTTTCGTAATTGTGACAGTTAAAAAATATTTATCGGATTATTTTTTCAAAAGAACGACTAAAGTGAATATTTGTTAGATAAATACAACCATAAGTCCCAACAATAAATTGAAATTTTCGAAACTATTCAAGCCACTGAATAAATGCCGTTTTGTCTAAATTGTTATAACCGGCATTTCTATAGAAGTTCAATGTTGCATCATTCTTTGAGCCGGTAAGCAGCATCATTTTGTAACAGTTTTCTTGCACCGCTATATCTTTGGCATAGTTTAGACAGGCTGTTGCATACCCTTTCCCACGATAATCCTCGTTTGTGACAACGTTTTCTATGAACGCATACGGTCTAATATTCCGTGTTAAGTTTGGAATAATCACACAAATACAGGAAGATACGATTTTATCGTTTACTTCATTCACAATAATGTGATGGTTTTTATCATGGATAATTGTATCCCATGTATGCTTTAGGTGCTCTGTCATCTCCGGTACAGACTCCTCATGCAGGTATAAATACAATTTCAGTAAATCGTCTAATTCGCTTTCGTAGACTTCTCTAACCACACAAACACCCCTCTTCAAATTCTTATTTGTCGAACTGATTATATCACATATTTTTATGTATTTCAATAATATATCGCCTTTGGCGATAGGATGTTCAGCTTTGCTGAAATGATGTTGTGTCCCTTAGGACACAAATACAAAAAAGAACGACTATTCTGATAGAATAGTCGGTCTTTTTGGAGGCGCCACCCGGATTTGAACCGGGGATAAAGGCTTTGCAGGCCTCTGCCTTACCACTTGGCTATAGCGCCACAATATATAAATTTGTTATTAGTAAAAGAAAAGACGCATTTTAAAGCGTCTTTGGAGCGGAAGACGAGATTCGAACTCGCGACGTTCACCTTGGCAAGGTGACGCTCTACCACTGAGCCACTCCCGCATATTATCGAGTGTAAAAGAAAATTTGGTGCCTCCGAGTGGAATCGAACCACTGACACAAGGATTTTCAGTCCTTTGCTCTACCGACTGAGCTACAGAGGCATTTTGGTGGGAACAATAGGGATCGAACCTATGACCCTCTGCTTGTAAGGCAGATGCTCTCCCAGCTGAGCTATGCTCCCATACTGAAAATAAAGTTGGCGACCGAGAAGGGGCTCGAACCCTCGACCTCCAGCGTGACAGGCTGGCGTTCTAACCAACTGAACTACTCGGCCAACTGTATTAAACTACGGGACATTCTTCTCTACTGAACCCGTCAGCAAGATATATTCTACTACATCAAAAACAAAATGTCAAGCATTTTTTTAAAAAAATTTCAACTTTTTTTAAAGAAAATAAAAAATGCACTTTATTTAGTGCATTTTTTCAAAAGGTCCTCAATATCTTGTGTTGAAAACTTATAAATTTTATCGCAGAAGTTGCAATTAACTTCTGTTCCGTTGTCTTCAAGCAGGGAAGAAAGGTCTTTTTTTCCAATGGAAATAAGTGCGGCTTCCACTCTTTTTTTGCTACAGTTACATTTATATTCAGGAGTTACTTCCTTTAGAATATGGTATGGTATTACATCGTTTAAAATTTCTTTTATAATTTCTTCGGGTGTGTAGCCTTTGTCTACCATAGTACTTACCGGAGGTATTTCACCGAGTCTTTTTTCTATTGCTGTTATTAGCTGTTCGTCATCAGGACTCCAGCCGGGCATCATTTGTATTACATATCCGCCTGCCGCTTTAACGGTGTAGTCCTTGTCAACCAATACTCCCAAGGATATTGCTGTCGGAATTTGCTCGCTTGTTGCATAGTAGTATGTCAGGTCTTCTGCAACTTCACCGGTTGTAATTTCTACTTGACCGATGTATGGCTGTGTTCCCTTGCCTAAATCACGGATAACGCTTAAATAACCGTTTTTGCCTATGCCGTTACCCACATCAATTTTTCCGTCGGGACGAAGGGGTAAATCCGCCTGGGGATTTTGAACATATCCGCGCACGTTGCTTTTGGAATCTGCCACCACAACCACTGTTCCAAGCGGACCGTCACCTTTAAACTGTACGGTAAGGGATACATTTTCGTCCTTTTGCATAGCACCCATAAGGGCACCTGCCGTTAAAGTTCTTCCCAAAGCCGCAGTGCCAAGGGGTAATGTTTTGTGTATTTTCTGTGCTTCTGCTGCAAGTTCTGTTGTAACTGCTGCGTAAATTCTCATCGCTGCATTGTCTGTTAATGCAACAGCTATTTTGTCATTCATTCTTCTTTATTACCTCCGGTTAGTTCACTAAGTTGTTTTAGTTCATAAAATTTGCCTTTTTTCTCCATAAGCTCGTCAAATGTTCCGCATTCAACCATTTTACCCTGTTCAAGCACCACAATTTTGTCTGCATCGCGTATTGTGGAAAGTCTGTGGGCAACAATAAAGGTTGTTCTTCCTTTTATAAGCTCGTTCATAGCCTGTTGAACATGATATTCTGAAATATTGTCAAGTGCAGATGTGGCCTCATCGAGAATAATAACCCTCGGGTCACGGATAAGTGCACGCGCAATGGAAATACGCTGTTTCTGACCGCCGGAAAGGTTTCCACCGTGTTCCGCAACCGGTGTATCAATTCCCTGAGGAAGCTGATTTATAAATTCTGTAATATTTGCCTGTTCAATTACTTTTTGCAGTTTTTCTTCGCTTATATTATGCATACCATAAAGAATATTGTCGCGGATTGTTCCCGAAAACATAATACAGCTTTGTGGGACAACGGATATAAACTGTCGGTAGCTTGTAAGGTCTAAATATTCTATTGGCTTTCCGTCTATTAAAAGACTTCCGTTTGTGGAACGCAGAAAACCTATAATCATATTCATTACCGTTGATTTGCCCGATCCCGACGAGCCTACAAATGCAACACATTCTCCTGGCTCAACATCAAGTGAAAGGTTGTTTATGATATTTTTGTTGGAATTCGGATATTTATAAGATACGTTTTTAAACTGTATAGAGCCGTGCAAATGTCGAAGTTTAATTTTTTTGTCGTTATTTTCAATTTTGTTTGAAATAAGTATTTCCGAAATTGATTTTAATGATTCTCCACCCTTTAAAAGTTCAGGGTAGATGGCAAGCAAATTCTGTACATTTCCTGCAATGGTTGAAAAATATGAATGGAAAAGCACAACAGAGCCTACTGTAATAAGCCCGCTATATGCAAGTGCGCCTGTAAAAATCAGACAAAGTGCCGACATTGACTGTACAACGCACCAGCTTGTTGAACCAAAAAGGGCATTTGTCATATCCACGTTATATCCTACACGGCGAAGTTTTTTTATACCCTCTTCAAGCTTTGAGGATTCCTCATCTTCCAGACCATGCGCCTTTGTAACAGGCATAAGCTCTATCATTTCAGAAATATCAGAAGTTAAGTTTTCCGATTCTCTGCGAAGGTTTGAGGTTGCTTTTCCCATTTTTTTCTGGAAAGCTTTTCTTAAAATAACCGTCATAGGAATCATTACAACAAATGCTGCGGTAACAATCCAACTTTTCGTAAGCGAAATTGAAATGGTAACTATAAGTGAAATAATGGTAGGTATAAGAGTTTCCATTATCCTTTCCATAAACAGTTCAATGCATTCCATGTCACGAACAAATTTCGACTGTAGTTTACCGGATTGAAGTTCCTTGTGGTATGTAAGAGAAATCTGGTGCAGTTTTTTAACCATAGTATTCCTGAGCCCTGCACTGATGCTTCTGAGCATTTTACTTTTTTTATTAATATACATAGTATGTGTAGGGATGTTTTGGATTATAAAAGCAAGTAAAATTCCGCCGTAAATGTAAATTTCTGTAACGTCGTGCAGTTTCGGATAGGTTACAATATCAACAATCTGTGCAAGAATAAGCGGAATAAGGTAAACCGGAGACTGCTTTATTATAAAAAACAAGACCGTGACAATAAAATCCTTTTTGTTTTCCTTAAACAGAGCCTTCATAATTTTCCAACCTATTCCCCTGGTTTCTTTTACACCCTTAAAATAGTGTCTGTAATCGGGAATTGTGTTGTCAAGATGTTTGTCGGTGTTTATCATAATTACCACTCTCCGTTAAACGGTATTTTAAATTTTGCCAACATTATAACACACAGTTTATATAAGTCAATAGGTTTTTGAAATTTTTTTTGCTTTTAATGTTTTTGTAATATTTCGTATTCTATTTGTGGTAATTTTCATTGTTTATAATTTTAAATGCACGATAAATTTGTTCGGTTAAAACCACCCTCATAAGCTGATGAGGGAAAGTCATTTTTGAAAATGAAAGCTTTAATTTACCCATATTTTTAATTTTGTCATCAAGACCGTTTGACCCACCTATGATAAAGCAAATGTGGGAATTGCCCTCTACGGACATTTTGCTTATAAATTCCGCAAGTTCTTCACTTGACATTTGTTTTCCCTCTACACAAAGGGGTATACATACACCTTTTATTTTTGGAATAATAAGCTCTGCCTCACGCTGTATTTCCATATTGTCATCGGGAAAGTCCTGCACCTGTGTTATTTTAAAGTTGCAGTACCTGCCAAGACGCTTACTGTATTCTTCAATTGCCGCCGTAAAATACTTTTCCTTTATTTTTCCTACTGCAATTATTTCAATCGTAATCATAAAAGCACCTCTTTTTCTTCATTATTATAACATAACTGAAAAGTTTTTCGCAACCCGATAAAAAAATTACAAAAAAGTATTGACAAAGGTTTCCTTTTGTGTTAACATATTTAAGCAAAGCAGAAGTTATCCGAATTTCTCACCTTTTCGACAATAGGGTTGACTGGGTTATAAAATTGTTAATAATATCAGTTTTATAATACTTGTGGATAGCTTTATGCTATCCACATTTTTTCATTTTTGGGGGTAGATGTTATCAGTAAAGAACATGCTATTAATGAACAAATCAGAGATAAGGAAGTACGTCTTATAGGCGACACCGGAGAACAGCTTGGCATAGTTTCTTCAAAGCAGGCTCTTGATATGGCCGGCGAAAAGAATCTTGACCTTGTAATGATTGCTCCAAATGCTACTCCGCCGGTTTGCAAAATTATGGACTACGGCAAGTTCCGCTTTGAAGCTGCAAAGAAGGAAAAGGAACAGCGTAAAAACCAGAAGGTTGTTGAAACCAAGGAAGTAAGACTTACACCTAATATTGACGATCATGATTTCTTCACAAAGGTTAACAACGCTAAAAAGTTTTTAAAGAGCGGCAACAAGGTTAAGGTAACCGTACGTTTCCGCGGAAGAGAGGTTACCCATGCTTCACTTGGTGAAGATATACTTATCCGTTTTAAGGAAGAGGTTGAAGAAGTGGGTGTTGTAGACAAGCAACCAAAAATGGAAGGCAGAAATATGTCTATGTTTATTTCACCGAAAGGTGCTTAAATAAAAGCGAATACGAAAGGAGAATTGCTTTATGGCTAATAAAATAAAAACTCACAGAGGTGCTGCTAAGAGATTTAAGCTTACAGCAACAGGTAAAGTAAAAAGAGGTTCTGCGTTCAGAAGTCATATTTTGAACAAAAAGACAACTAAGAGAAAAAGAGGTCTCAGAAAGGCCGCTTACTGCCACGATTCAAATGCAGCAGTTATTAAGAAGTTAATTCCATACAAATAATATTCGATAAAGCGTAGGAGGTAAATTATAAATGGCTAGAATTAAAGGTGCTATGCACACTAGAAAAAGACATAAAAAAATATTAAAGCTTGCTAAAGGTTACAGAGGTGGCAGAAGCCGTTTGTTCAGAACTGCTAACGAAGCAGTTATGAAGGCTATGTCTAACGCTTACATCGGCAGAAAGCAGAAGAAGAGAGATTTCCGTCAGCTATGGATTGCTCGTATCAATGCTGCTGCACGTGCTAACGGTATGAACTACAGCACAATGATGAACGGTCTTAAAAAAGCTGGAATCAGCATTAACAGAAAAATGCTTGCTGAAATCGCAGTATCTGATGCTGCAGCTTTCGCAGCTTTGGTTGAAACAGCTAAAGAAGCAAGAAAATAATGATTTTAATTGGGGTCGCTTTATGCGTCCCCATTTAATATATATGCAGGAGGGTAGTTAAGTTGAGTTCCGGTATAAAAAATACTGCAAGAAGTATACTGAAATTTCACAAAACAAGAATGATTGTTTGTACGTTTTTGTTTATAATTTTGGCAGGAACCCTTTTACTAATGCTTCCGGTCTCTTCAGTAAAAGGAAATACAAGTTTTATTGATGCTCTTTTTACTGCAACCTCTGCAACGTGCGTTACGGGGTTGGCGGTTTTTGACACAGGCTCATATTGGACAGGGTTTGGTCAGGCTGTAATTTTGTGCCTGATACAAATCGGAGGAATTGGCTTTATGACAGTTGTTACAATGGTGTTTGTAATGCTAAGAAGAAAGATAAACCTGAGCGAACGTATGATGATTAAAGAAAGTCTTGGTGCCGAAACCGACGAAGGGCTTGTTTTGCTTACAAAGCATATTTTTACAGGTACTTTTTTGTTTGAATTTATAGGAGCTGTTTTGTTGAGCATAAGATTTGTTCCTGCTTTTGGTTTTCAAAAGGGTGTTGCAATGTCGGTTTTTCACTCTGTTTCTGCATTTTGTAATGCAGGCTTTGACATAATAGGGAAAAACAACAGCATTCAGTCATTTGCCAACGACGGTTATGTATGCCTTGTTCTTTCTGCACTTATTATTATAGGTGGTTTGGGTTTTATCGTCTGGGAAGACTTTCTGAAATTTTTTAAAGGAAAGAAGAGATTTAGCCTGCAAACTAAAATTGTGCTTTCATCAACGGCAATATTGTTGATTTTGGGAACAATTATGTTTTTTATCTTTGAGTATCATAATCCAAAAACAATGGGAAATATGAGCGTTGCAGATAAAGCTGTAAATTCATTTTTTCAATCGGTTACCGCCAGAACTGCAGGCTTTGCTTCTGTTGATATGGCAAGTCTTTCAAACGCAAGCAAGTTTTTGTTTATCATATTGATGTTCATTGGTGGTGCTCCGGCGTCTACGGCAGGAGGAATAAAGGTTGTAACCGTGTTTGTTTTGTTTGCTGCTGTATACTCATCCCTTAAAGGAAAAAATGAAATTGTGATGTTTAAAAGGAGAATAGATTACCGTTTCGTTATGCGTGCCGTAAGTGTTGTGGCAATTGCAATGAGTGCCACGTTTATATCAGTATTTATTATTTTATCAAATACCGATTTTGCGGCAATTGATGTGATTTTTGAATCGGTTTCTGCAGTGGCAACGGTGGGATTAAGTCTTGGAATAACGTCTTCTTTGCCCGGTTTTGCAAAATTAATTATCACAGCACTTATGTTTTTCGGAAGAGTTGGGGTAATAACCGTTGCCTTATCTTTTATGGGAAGAATAAAATCAAATCCTAAAATTTCATATCCCGAAGAAAAAATAATTATAGGTTGATTTTTTTAAAATTATTTGATATATTAAAAAATATAAAATTGTTAAAGGGGGATTTTTAACATGAAAAGCTTTGCTGTAATAGGTATGGGAAGATTCGGTTCTGCCATCGCCATAGCTTTATACGAGCAGGGACACGATGTAATGGTAGTGGATAAGTGCCCTGAAAAAATTCAGGCAATATCCAACAAAGTTACACATGCAGTAACTGCCGATGTAACTGACGAAGAAGTTGTGAAATCCCTTGGAATAAGTAATTTTGATGCTGTTGTAATATCTATTGCCTCTGATATGGAAACAAGCATCTTACTGACTGTTATGTTGAGAGATTTAAATGTAGGATATATAATTGCAAAGGCACAAAATGATATACACGCCAGAATTCTTGAAAAAGTGGGTGCAGATAAAATTGTTTTTCCTGAAAGAGATACTGCCTATCGTATTGCCCATAATATTGCAATATCAAACGTCATAAATTATATTGAGGTATATCCTAATTTTAATATAGTTGAAATAGAAATTCCGTCCAAATGGGAAGGAAGAGCCTTAAAGGATCTGGCACTTCGTGTAAAATACGGTTTGAATGTAATAGCCGTAAAGGACACTCGTCTGGATCATATAGATACAAATCCCGGTGCCGACACAGTTTTAAAAAGCGGACAAACTCTTGTGGTTTCAGGTACAGAGGATTCAATAAAGGAAATAAATAAGATAAAATGATAAAAGAAATCACTTCAACAGAAAATAAAATATATAAACAGACAAAAAAGCTTCTCAATCGTTCTGAACGTTACAAAGCCAAGCTATTTATGGCAGAAGGACAGCGTATTGTAGAGGATGCAGTAAATGCAGGGATTGCGGAGTATATTTTTGTTTCTCAAAATTATAATGGTGTTGAGTACGACTTGCCTGTATACCGTGTAAGTGATAAAATGTTTTCGGCACTTTCAGATACGGAAACAACACAGGGAATACTTGCAGTATGTAAAATAACCCATTATAATATGGAAGAAATTAATTGTGATACCTTGCTTGTATGCGATGGGGTTTCGGACCCCGGAAACATGGGGACCCTTATCCGTACTGCGGAATGTAGTGGGGTAGGCGGAGTTATTCTTTTAAAAGGGAGTGTTGACCCATACAGTCCCAAGGTGGTGCGTTCGACAATGGGCTCTATTTTCCGTTTGCCGGTTTATTTTGCACAGGCTGATGATTTAAATAAACACCTTAAAGAATATGCAATAGTTGCTACTGTTTTAGACGGTTCTGTAGATTTGTATGACATAAAATTCCCTGAAAAAACTGCAGTTGTTGTTGGGAATGAAGCTCATGGTGTAAGCAAAGAGGTGACAGATATGGCTAAAATACGTACACTTATACCTATGTGCGGAAATTCAGAATCACTTAATGCTTCTGTGGCAGGCAGTATTGTTATGTATGAAATTTTAAGACAGAAAAGAATTAAATAACCGGAGTAGTGATTATGGAAAAGATTTATGCAATATGGTTGGCAGAGGCTTTTGGAGCAGGAAGTCGTATTTCACCGCTTTTGTGTGAATATTATAATTCCTTTGAGGCAATATATAATGCAGATTCAGAAGAACTTGCGCTTATTTCGGGTATAACCGGTGCACATATAACCAGATTAAATGATAAAACCCTGCAAAGAGCGGAAGAAATTTTCGCAGAATGTGTGGCGCTGGGAATAAATGTCGTTACAATTTTTGATGATGATTATCCCGAAAATCTTAAGAATATATCGTGTCCGCCTGTTTTGCTTTATGTTAAAGGAAAACTGCCCGATGTTAAAAACATTCCTGCCATTGCAATTGTGGGTTCAAGACGACCAAGCAATTATGGTGCCAAAATGGCAGAGAAAATTGCGGCAGATCTTGGCAACAGAGGGTTTATGATTGTAAGCGGTATGGCAAGAGGAATTGACACCCTTGCACACAAGGGTGCAATACGTGCAGAGGCTTTAACCGTGGCTGTACTTGGTTGCGGCGTAGATATACTTTACCCGCCGGAAAACGGGGCAATTAAGGATTTAATTGAACAAAACGGTGCGGTTATTTCTGAATTTGCACCGGGCACAGCACCTTTACCTACACATTTTCCTGTGCGAAACAGAATAGTAAGCGGAATGTCAAATGCTGTGCTTGTTGTGGAGGGTAAGGCGTCAAGCGGGTCCTCAATAACTGCAAATCTTGCAAAAGATCAGGGCAGAGAAGTGTTTTGTCTGCCGGGTAATGTTGATAATCCTCTTAGTGCAGTATCACACAAGCTTATTCGCGAAGGGGCAGGACTTGTAACCTGTGCGGATGACATTGTTATGGATATGGGTTATATGTTAGTTGAAGAAAATTCCGCAGGCGTCGGTGATGACAGTCAGCAACGGATGAACATTGTTTTTGAAAAGCTGACGGGAGATCAACGTAAAATTGCAGAGGTGTTGGATTCCAACACACCTATGCATATAGATGAAATTTGTTTTAAGTCAGGCGTGGAAATTGCAGTGGCAAACCAATGCCTGTTTATGTTGGAACTTTCGGGTATGGTAAAACAACTACCCGGCAAACAATATATTTTGAGCCTTTAAAAGGCAGAAACGGAGGGCTATATGGCAGACTATTTAGTGGTGGTGGAATCACCTGCCAAGGCTAAGACAATTAAAAAGTATTTAGGCAAAAACTATACAGTCCTTGCATCAAACGGACATATCCGTGATTTACCGAAAAGTCAGTTGGGGATTGATGTGGAAAACAATTTTGAACCACGTTATATTACCATAAGGGGTAAAGGCGACCTGCTTAACAAGCTTAAAAAGGAAGCAAAGGCGGCAAAAAAAGTATTTCTTGCAACTGACCCTGACCGTGAAGGTGAAGCGATTTCCTGGCATCTTGCGTCCGCTTTGGAAATTGCGGACAAGGATACTTACCGTATAACTTTTAACGAAATTACAAAATCGGCAATTCAGAATGCTGTAAAAAATCCAAGAACAATTGACCGGGATCTGGTTGATGCTCAACAGGCAAGACGTGCTCTTGACCGAATTGTGGGTTACAAAATAAGTCCGCTTTTATGGAAAAAGGTTAAAAAAGGACTTAGTGCAGGTCGTGTGCAGTCTGTTGCGACACGCCTTGTTGTAGACCGTGAAAGAGAAATTGAAGCATTTATTCCTCAGGAATACTGGAGAATTGACGCTAAGCTTAATAAAAATGGTGACCGTAAAAAGTTTACCGCACATTTCTACGGTGATAAAAAGGGGAAAATCGAACTTACAAATGAAGCACAGGTACGTGAAATTCTTGCGAAAATTGATGGTGGCTCATATGTGGTAAGTGATGTGGTTACAAAGACAAAAAGCCGCAATCCTGCACCACCGTTTACAACAAGTACACTTCAGCAGGAAGCGTCACGAAAGCTTAACTTTACATCACGCCGCACTATGCAGGCAGCTCAGCAGCTTTATGAAGGTGTTGAGGTTAAGGGCAAGGGAACAATTGGTCTTATCACATATATGAGAACAGATTCACTTCGTATTTCAGACGAAGCAAAGGCTGCGGCTTATGATTTTATCAAATCAACCTACGGTGCAGAATATGCTCCTGAAACACCACGCACATATAAAACTAAAAAATCCGCTCAGGATGCACATGAAGCTATACGACCTTCAAATGTATCGCTACTTCCCGAAGATGTCAAGGACAGTTTAACACCTGATTTATATAAGGTTTATAAGCTTATATGGGAACGCTTTGTTGCAAGCCAGATGGCATCTGCGGTTTTTGATACTGTTTCAGTAGATATTGATGTTGCAGACTATGTTTTCAAGGCTAACGGCTCAACTGTAAAATTCCCCGGCTTTATGAAAATATATGTTGAAAGCAAGGAAAATAAGGAAGATGATGACGGTGCTTTGCCGGTTCTTGAAAAGGGCGAAGAGCTTAAGCTTTCAAAGCTTGAAGAATCACAGCACTTTACAGAGCCACCTGCAAGATATACCGAAGCATCACTTATAAAGGCAATGGAAGAAGATGGTATAGGTCGTCCCAGTACTTATGCGCCTACCATAACAACAATTCTTTCAAGAAACTATGTTTCACGTAAGGGCAAAGCTTTGCATCCCACAGAGCTTGGTACGGTAATTACTGACCTTATGGTAGAATATTTCAAGGATATTGTGGATATTGAATTTACCGCAAATATGGAAGAAAAGCTTGATGATGTAGAAGAAGGAACGATTGATTGGGTAAAGGTTGTTTCCGATTTTTACGGACCTTTTGCAGAAACACTTAAAAATGCGGAAGATGAAATAGGCAAAATTAAAATTGAAGATGAGATTTCCGACGTACCTTGCGAAAAGTGCGGCAGAATGATGGTTTACAAAATGGGACGCTTCGGCAAATTCCTTGCTTGCCCGGGTTTTCCGGAATGCAGAAATGCCAAGCCTATTATTAAGGAATCCGGTGCAAACTGCCCTAAGTGCGGCGGCAAGCTTTTGATTAAGAAATCCAAAAGAGGCAAAACATATTATGGCTGTGAACATAATCCGACCTGTGAATTTATGACATGGGATACACCTCTTACTCAGGAATGCCCTAAATGTGGTGGGTTGATGCTTGAAAACAAATTCAGAGGCAAAAAACGCGTATATTGTGCTAACGAAAAATGTGGTTATGAAGAAAATAAGGAGAAAAAGAGCAAATGACAGTAACTGTTATAGGTGCCGGACTTGCAGGCTGTGAGGCGGCATGGCAGATTGCAAACAGAGGTGTTAAAGTAAGGCTTATAGATATGAAGCCGGATAAAAAATCACCTGCTCATAAAAACGACAGCCTTGCGGAGCTTGTGTGCAGTAATTCTCTGCGTGCAGACGGTATTACAAATGCAGTAGGTCTTTTAAAGGAAGAAATGCGTCTTTTAAATTCCCTGATTATGGAATGTGCCGATGCTACAAAGGTTCCTGCAGGCGGTGCTTTGGCAGTAGACAGACAGGGCTTTTCGGATATGATTACCGAAAAGATTAAAAATCATGAAAATATAGAACTTGTGTTATCGGAGGAAGTATCGGAAATTCCCGACGGTATTGTTGTAATTGCAACGGGACCCCTTACTTCCGATGCACTTATCGGAGAAATAACAAGACTTACAGAGGGAGAAGAATATCTGCACTTTTTTGATGCGGCGGCGCCAATTGTTATGTATGACAGCATTGACCATAACATAACCTACAAAGCGGCACGTTACGGCAAGGGTGGAGATGACTACATTAACTGCCCTATGTCAAAGGAGCAGTATGAAGCCTTCTGGACAGAGCTTGTAAATGCGGAAACTGCAGAGCTTAAAGAGTTCGAAAACAATGTGTTTGAGGGTTGTATGCCCGTAGAGGTTATGGCAAAAAGAGGCAAGGACACACTTGTGTTCGGTCCTTTAAAACCTGTCGGACTCGATAAGCCTGACGGTACTAAAAATTACGCAGTTGTTCAGCTTCGTCAGGATAATGCCGAGGGAACAATGTACAATATAGTAGGTTTTCAGACTCATCTTAAATTCCCTGAGCAAAAAAGAGTTTTCGGCATGATTCCGGGACTTGAAAATGCAAGCTTTGCACGATACGGTGTAATGCACAGAAACACATACATTAATTCGCCTAACCTTCTGGACGCAACATATAATATGAAAAATCATCCCGATGTTTTCTTTGCGGGTCAGATAACGGGCGTTGAAGGCTATGTGGAAAGTGCTTCAAGCGGTCTTGTGGCAGGAATAAATGCCGCAATGAAGGCTCTTGGCAAGGAAAAAGTTGTGTTTGACCGTGCTACGGCACACGGTGCTTTGGCGGCTTATATTTCCGAGTATTCGGGCAAGAATTTTCAGCCAATGAATATAAATTTCGGTCTTTTGCCGTCACTTGAGGAGCGAATTAAAAATAAAAAGGAAAGATATGAAAAAATTTCTAAAAAAGCTCTTGCAATTATAGAAAATATGTGATATAATATTCAAGCTGTAAAAACAGCTAAAAATA
This sequence comes from Clostridia bacterium, assembly GCA_045541135.1. Taxonomy (GTDB): domain Bacteria; phylum Bacillota; class Clostridia; order Monoglobales; family Firm-18; genus CAZNKU01. Next base: position 47,707 of record JAZQIO010000020.1, on the reverse strand, counting down.
CACACGCAGACGGATTTGTGTGCTGTTGCCCAAGTGGTTGCGCATAAAAATGAAGTTTTGCGGAGGTATAAAAACAAGGAGGAAAATAAAAATGGCAGTAATTTCAATGAAACAGCTGCTTGAGGCCGGTGTACACTTTGGACACCAGACTCGCAGATGGAACCCGAAAATGGCAGAGTACATTTTCACAGAAAGAAACGGTATCTACATCATCGACTTGCAGAAGACTGCAAAGAAGATTGAAGAAGCTTACGCTTTCGTAAGAGACGTAGCTTTGGACGGCAAGGACATCTTGTTTGTAGGTACAAAGAAACAGGCTCAGGAAGCTATCACAGAAGAAGCTAAGAGAATCGGTATGTACTACGTTAACAACCGTTGGTTGGGTGGTATGCTTACAAACTTCAAAACTATCAGAAAGAGTATTGACCGTTTGTATCAGCTACAGAAGATGGAAGAAGACGGTACATTCGAACTTCTACCTAAGAAGGAAGTTATGAAGCTTAAAAAGGAAATGGAAAAGCTTGAAAAGAACTTCGGCGGTATTAAGGAAATGAAGGACATGCCCGGTGCTATGTTCGTTGTTGACCCACGTAAGGAAAAAATCGCTATTGCAGAAGCTAAGAGACTTAACATTCCTGTAGTAGCTATTGTTGATACAAACTGTGACCCTGAAGAAGTTGATTACGTTATTCCCGGTAACGATGACGCTATCAGAGCAGTTAAATTGATTGTTGAATGCATTGCAAACGCTGTTTTGGAAGCAAAACAGGGCGAATCAATGGCAGCAGCAGTCGAAGAAGATGACGCTGAAGCAGCAGATGCTGAATAATTTGTCATTCCCAAATTTTAAATAAAGGAGACTTTAAATATGAGTTTTACAGCTGCAGATGTTAAAAATTTGCGTGAAAAGACCGGTTGCGGTATGATGGACTGCAAAAAGGCTCTTACAGAAACTAACGGTGATTTTGACAAGGCTATGGATTTTCTAAGAGAAAAAGGTCTTGCTACTGCTGAAAAGAAGGCAGGCAGAATCGCTGCTGAAGGTATGGTTGACATTCTTGTTGACGGTAACGTAGGTGCTATGGTTGAAGTTAACTCTGAAACAGATTTCGTTGCTAAAAACGAAGAATTCCAGGCACTTGTTAAAAATATTGCTAAGCAGGTTATTGCTACAAATCCTGCTGATGTTGATACATTGCTTGCATCTAACTTTGTTGATGACAACGCTGTAACAATCAAAGATTTGCTTACAGAAAAAATCGCTAAGATCGGTGAAAACATGAATCTTAGAAGATTTGCTCGTTTCGACGGCAACGTTGTTGGTTACATCCACATGGGCGGCAGAATCGGTGTTATGGTTAATGTTGAATGTGCAGACTTTGGCGATGAAGCTAAAGAAGCTGCAAGAGATGTTGCTATGCACATCGCTGCTATGAACCCTGCATACCTTGACGTAGAATCAGTTCCTGCTGAAGACGTTGAAAAGGAAAAGCACTTCATTCTTGCTCAGATGAAAGAAGATCCTAAGAATGCTAACAAGCCTGAAAACATTCTTGAAAAAATGCTTACAGGTAAAATCAATAAGTTCTATGAACAGAACTGCTTGACAAAGCAGGCATTCGTTAAGGATGACAGCATGTCTGTTGAAAAATTCCTTGCTTCTAAGGGCGTTAAGTTGGTTGACTTCGTTCGTTTTGAAAAGGGCGAAGGTCTTGAAAAGAAAGCTGACGACTTCGCTGCTGAAGTTGCAAGTATGATGAAATAATTTAAAATTGTTTTTTAAGACGGAAACGTATGTTTCCGTCTTTTTTTGTGTGTATCGCTCAATTTATTATTCAATTTATTATTCTTTTCTGATCCATACATAATAATCGTATTTTCTACCTGCAGAAGCGTAATCCGTCAGCTTGTAACCGTCTTTTATATATAAAGGATTTTTCGCATCGGGCTCAAGAGTCAGAAGAAGCGGTCCTTTTGAATATGAGACATATTCTATTCCGTTAATTATTCCTCTTTCCTCAATAATATCACTTTCAAGATTAAGATTAATTGACATATTCTTGCAATCTAAAATCAAGTATCCGTCAGCATATTCGTATTTGGTATTTAATGTGTACTTTTTGCACCAACCCGGAATTTTAAGCTTTAACTTTTTGTTACATTCTTTTTTTGTTGTTACATCAAATTCAATGCTTGTGTCAAATGGATAGTTAGTTTTTTGAATTATTTTTACATATTCATCTTCATATTCACTTGCCTGATAAATCATTGGAATTATGCAGTTTTCGTCACTGTAGTATAGCATATCCTGTAAATATGCAAAAAGTGTAAAGCCTCGGTAACGGCAACATTTGTACATTTCTTCATCAGTTGTGCTTAGTTTTTTGCCATAGTTTGGCTGGTAGTACGCAAAGTCCGTACCGTCTTCGGAAAGTGACCCCAGGATGTGGTTAAAAAGCGATTTTTCTATTGCATCAAGGTATTTTACACTTTGTTCTTTATAAAACATCATAAGGCTTAATTCTATCCAACCTACAGCAACACAGTTTTCGTTAGGCTTTACATCGGCACCAAGTAATGCAGGAGCATTACCGTTTTCTGTCCAGAATTCACCAACTGTACCGTTTCCTGTATTTCTGATTTGAGTATCGTTTACCTGTTGCCAGTATTTTTTTGCACTTTCTATTGCTTTTTCATTACCGGTTATCTCTGCATATTTAATAATACCCATAAGTATAACAAAGTTTTCTATACCTTTTTTGCTTCGAAGCTCTAATATGCTGTTAAATTCAAAAAAATTAAGGTCTGATTTTTTTATTTTATCGGCAATAAAATTCATAAAGTCCATGTAAGTTTGTTTGCCTGTAATTTTGTAAAGTTGTGGTAAAACAAAAAGTATGGAAATATTCTGTGTGCCGAAATTTGTAGCATCAAGAATGTCTTTTCCTTTGTTGTTCATATAATGATCTGCAATGCTTTCGGCACATTTTTCAGCGGCATCCAATGCCTTTTGTTCTTTTGTTTCAGCGTAATACGACAAAAGACCTAAAATTGTAAATGTTTGATTCCAAACGTCAAAATTTTCCCAACGGTCTTTTTCCATTAAGGCTCCCAAATATCCATCTTCAGGCTGTATATCGCATATTTTATCAACAACCGCTTTTGCATGGTCAAGATATTCAGAATCCCCTGTGTTTTTATAATATTTTGTACATATATCTATGTATTTTCCTGTAAATTCAGGCTCTGCCCACATATCGTGGTGGTCGCCTGAATATGACTGCAAATGACTTTCCAAAGAATGTTTCAGTATTCCGTCTTCGGTTTTTTTATAGGTTTTACCTAAAACGGATGTGGTATCAAGTTTCATAGTGCAACCCTCCTGAATAATATTATATTCTTATTTAAATTGCCTTCAAATAGAAATTAGTTGTTTGTATTTGTATTTTTGTTGCTTTTTTCAAAAAAGTATGTTAATGTTAGATAGGAGGTGATGTTATGAAAAGTGAATTTTACAATCAGAATAAGGATTTTTTTAATCTTCATCTGGTTATGTGTGGCAGGGAAAAATGTGTACCTGATTTTAAAATGCCTCCTCATCTTCGCGAATATTATCTTATTCATTACATTCAGCAGGGAAAAGTTGTTTTTGAAGAAAATCAAAAACAACACATAGTTGAGGAAGGGGACATTTTTATTATATATCCCGACACATTATCAAATTATTACAGTGCTGACGTTAACAGGCAGGTGGAATTTTGTTGGATAGGTTTTATGGGCAAAAACGTAGAAGATTATCTTGAATATGTGGGTATAACAAGGGAAAATCCCGTTGTACAAATAACCAATACAGATTTTGAGGATACTGTTTTAAAGCTTGTACAGCTTTTCGAAAAAAGCCATAATCCTTCGGAAATACAGCTGAACAGTCAGCTTTTAAAGTGCTTTTACAGCATAGAAAAAAGTGTAAAACCAATCGTAAAGGAACGTGTGAATTACGTAGATACCATACTCACTTACATAGACGATAATTATATGAAGAATATTACATCGGCAGATATTGCAGATTTTGTGAAGCTTAACAGAAGTTATCTTTTTAAGCTTTTCAAGCAACAAACGGGTTTTTCAGTATCGCAATATCTTATAAAGTACCGGATAAACAAAGCTTGTGAATTTTTCAGAGAGTACGATTTTACGGTAAGTAAGGTGGCACAGATGGTGGGAATAGAGGATATATATTATTTTTCAAAGTTGTTTAAAAGATTTAAAGGAATTCCACCCGGCGAATATAAAAAAAGACGGGATTAGCAATAAAATCAGCTGCGCTAAAATGATGTTGTGCACTTGTGGATACAAACAAAAAACGACCATTCTATCAGAATAGTCGTTTTTTTGGTTGCCGGACTAGGATTCGAACCCAGACAAACAGAGTCAGAGTCTGTCGTGCTACCTTTACACAATCCGGCATCAACAAAAAATATTATATCACCGTGTAAGGGATTTGTCAATAGAAAATTACAATTTTTAGGCAAAATCTTTGTAAACTTATTATTAAAACCCCCTATACTATTCTTGACAAAACGGGCATAATTTTATACAATATAATGAGAATCTATGGCGAAAGGGGCTTTGCGGATATATGGCAACCGGACACAGACGTCGCGTAATGGAAAAGGTGTTTAAATTTGGCGTTGACGCCTTGTATGAACATGAATTTTTGGAGCTTTGCCTTTTTTATGTTTACAAAAGATGTGATACAAATCATCTGGCACATTCCCTGCTTAATAAATTCGGAAGTCTTGACAATGTGTGTAATGCTACAGAGCAGGAGCTTATGTCTGTTGAAGGTATCGGACCTGCGGCGGCAGAGTTTATAAAACTTATTCCACATATTGCAAGAGGATATTCGCTGCACACATCTTCGAGAAAACGCAAAATTTACAAGACTAATGAAAGTATATATAAAAGATGTCTTGCCCTTGTTAAAGGTGAGAAAAAAGAAGTTGCATATGTGCTTTGCTTTGACAATATGCGTCATCTTATAAAAGAGGTAAAAATAGGTGAAGGTACGGCGGGCTCTGTTCATATGGATCCACGAAAGATAGTTGATGCAGTTGCAAATACTTCAACATCATCTATAATGATTTGTCACAATCATCCGTCAGGTGTCAGCTCTCCGTCTCAGCAGGATTTTTTGGTTACAAAGACCATTAAAAATCTTTTAGATCCGTTGGGAATTCGTCTTATAGACCACATTGCAGTTACTGACGGGGATTATATATCCTGTGTCGTTTATTAAATTAAGTGGCCGCTTGTCGGCAGAAAGGCTACGGTTTTATATGAAAGAAAAGAAAGATAAAAAAATACACAAGACCAGCATAGGCGGTCAGGCAGTTATTGAAGGCGTTATGATGAAGGGGCCTAAGGAAATGGCTATTGCTGTTCGTAAGCCCGATAACGAAATTATAATAGAGAAAAAACCCGTATCGGAGAAAATGCAAAAGAGCAAAATTTTAAAATTACCCATTATTCGCGGATGCGTGGGCTTTTTTGACAGTATGGTTACGGGTGTAAAAGCTCTTATGTTTTCAGCACAGTTTTTTGACCTTGAAGGAGAAGAGGAAACCGAAAGCAAGTTTGACCAATGGCTTGAAAAGAAATTTGGCGATAAAATCAAGGATATAGTTATATATGTTTCTGTTGTGCTTTCCCTTATTTTATCAATAGGTTTGTTTTTTATGTTACCAAACTTTATTACAGAGCTTATAGCAAAGCTTACAGGTATTTCTGTAGACGGTACACCCCGCACACTTATTGAGGGTGGGGTACGTATGCTTATATTTTTAGGTTACATTCTTTTGGTTTCTCAGATGAAGGATATAAAAAGAGTGTTTATGTATCACGGCGCAGAGCATAAGACTATTGCAACATATGAACACGGCTTAGAGCTTACCGTTGAAAATGCACGTAAGGGTTGCAGACTGCACCCCCGTTGCGGAACAAGCTTTTTGATTTTTGTAATGATAATAAGCGTAATTGTATTTATGATTATACCTGCAGGGCTTGCGTGGTGGCAAAGAGCATTGTTTAAAATTCTGCTTTTGCCTGTAGTTGCAGGATTATCCTACGAAGTCATAAAATTTGCGGGCAGACACGAAAACTGGTTCACAAAGCTTATTTCAATGCCCGGTATGTGGCTTCAGTACATTACAACAAGAGAGCCTGACGATTCTCAGCTTGAAGTAGCTATAGAATCACTTAAGGCAGTTCTTACCGATAATAAAGAGGATGATAAGTGGTAATATGAAGATTAGTGATGTTTTAAAAAACACTGCTGACAGGCTTAAAAAGGCGGGCATCGACACAGCAAAGCTGGATGCCGGTCTTTTGCTATGTAAATATTTGCAGGTTGATAAATTATACCTTATAGTAAATTCCGACAAAGATATAATTACTGATAAGGAGTTTGAAGGCCTTGTTGCACGCCGTGAAATGCACGAGCCTATGCATTACATTCTCGGCAGTGTGGAATTTTACGGATTAAATTTTAAGGTTAATAAAAATGTACTTATTCCACGACCTGATACAGAGGTTTTGGTGGAAGAGGTTATAAATTTTATTGGTGATAACTCATACACTTTACTTGATATAGGTACAGGAAGCGGATGTATACCCATAACCGTTACATCCGAATGTAAAAATGTAAAAGCATATACTGTAGATATATCACCTGATGCAACAAAGGTTGCTGTGGAAAACGCAAAACTTAATGGAGTAGATGACAGAATAACATTTCTGAATATGGATATTCTTGCAGATTTTCCTGATGTTACAGTGGACTGTATAGTTTCAAATCCGCCTTATATAGAGGACGATGTTATACCAACACTTATGAGTGATGTTAAGGACTATGAACCACTTATTGCTTTGCGTGGAGGAAAAGACGGTCTTGTCTTTTACCGCAGAATTTCAAAATGGGGACACAAGGTTTTAAAAAGCGGGGGTATGATAGCCTTTGAGGTAGGGCATAACCAAAGTATGGCTGTAAGTGAAATTCTTGAAGCTGACGGATATTCAAATGTAAAAATCAAAAATGATCTTGCAGGTATAGGCAGAGTTGTTACGGCAAGAAAGGAGTAAATACAAGATGAAAAAAAGTTCATCGTTATTTATAATATTGGCAGCAGTAATCTGGGCGGTATTGGGAATTTTCGGAACCGAAATGTCAAAAATGGGATTTTCATCTATGCAGATAACTTCTCTCAGAGTTACAGGTGCGGCAATATTTTTTATACTGACTTTGTGTTTTACAGATAAGAGCAGATTTAAAATAAAAATAAAGGATTTATGGTTGTTTTTTGCAATGGGTTTTGGCTGTGTACTGTCAATGAGTGTGTTGTATTTCTACACGTTAGTTAATACGTCAATGCCTGTTGCGTCGATACTTCTTTACACTTCACCCATATGGGTTATACTTATATCTGCAGTTGTATTCAGAGAAAAAATAACCTGGCAGAAATTTGTCGCTTTGATATGTGCTTTTGTGGGTTGTGTATTGGTCTCGTTAAACGGCGGACAAACAGGTGAAATAGGCATATGGTTCTTTGTTACAGGTCTTCTTTCCGGTTTTGCTTATGGTATGTACAGTATTTTAGGTGTATTTGCACTTAGAAAATATCATCCCTATACTGTAACTACATATACATTTATTTTTGCGGCAATATCATCGTGGTTTGTTTCTAATCCTATGGATACACTTTCGGTTGCAATTTCCTATCCTCATAAGCCTACAGTAATAATATGGATGGTGCTTGTTGGACTTGTAACATCGTATATACCATTTATGCTTTATACAATAGGACTTGAGAATACTTCTCCCGGCAAGGCAGCGGTTATGGCCTGTGCAGACCCGTTGACATCTACATTATTGGGATTTTTTATATACGCTCAAAAACCGTCATTGGCGGGTATGGCTCTTATATTTTTCGCAATTTTACTTGTAAATAATTTTGGGATAACGCAAAAAAACACTCCGTAAAAATACGGAGTGTAATTTTTCGCATAAATTGATCCTTATAATAGAATATATTTAATTGAATTAGTTTTTTGTAACGTTGCTGGCCTGTGGACCCTTTGCGCCTTCAACAACTTCGAATGATACCTCAGCACCTTCTTCAAGTGATTTGTAGCCATCCATGTTGATTGCTGTAAAGTGTACGAATACATCTGTACCGTCTTCACTTTCAATGAAGCCATAACCCTTTTCAGCGTTAAACCATTTTACCTTACCTTTTTGCATTACGTTTGCCTCCTAAAAGTTGTTGCATAATCATTTGTGATTATGGGTTAAGTATACCATTATTTGGTAATTTTGTCAACCTAAACATTTCGACACCATAACCGTTTTTTCGCATTCTGCATCGGCTTTGTCAAAAGTAAACAGCTTGTATTCCCCTTCAAAGCTTAATTTATTCACATTTAAAAATTCCTTTATTTCCTCAATAGCATATGCTCTTTGTATATGGGTTTCGTCAAATCTTTCATATAAGCCATCTTCAATTTCTGCAAAAAATGTAAGGTACTGATTACTTATTTTTTCGTTATATTCATTTTCCCAGGTATAAAAAATGCCGTTTTCATCATTTACAAAAGTATTGTTGCCCAAAACATTTTTAAGCTTATACTCGGTATTTATATCAAATATAAAAATACCGTCGGGATTTAAATAATTTTTAACCAATGCAAAAACAAGCCTTAGATCTTCGGGTTTTGTTATATAGTTTAAAACATCAAGAGTACAAATTATTGCATCTACGGTACCGTAAAGTTCAAATTCCCTTATGTCCTGACAGAGGTACAGTACATCAAGATTTTCTTCCATAGCCTTGTCGCGTGCTACGTTTAACATATCAGGAGATAAATCCACACCTATCATATCATAACCGCGTTTGGCAAGTATATTTGTTATGCTTCCCGTTCCGCAACCAAGGTCAAGTACAAGGTTTGGTTTTACACCGTGTTTTTTAAAAATTTCTTCTATATAGTCTGCCCATTTTTCATAATCCTGATCTATTAACTTGTCGTAAATATATGCAAAGTCTGTGTAGCTTTCCATAAGGTTCTCCTAAATTTTCTTTAGTCTGGCATAAGCCGCCATAAGGTTTTTTGTGCCTGCTGTGTCGAACATAACTTCAAGGTGAATATCGTTTCCCACCGGTGTTGCCTTTAATATTGTACCTTGTCCGAACTTAAAGTGGCTTACTCTGTCACCGGTTGCAAAGTCGCATTTTGGAGCTGTCTTTGGCTGATTGCTCAGGTTAACAGAGCTGTGCTGTGCAGGAGCCTTGCTGAATATATTATTTTTTACGGGTGTGCTTACTGCTATTTGTCCGTCAATAAGCTCTGCTGGAATTTCTGCCAAAAATCTTGATGGCTGATTATATGAGGTTGAACCGTAAAGACTTCTTGAAAAAGCGTGAGATATGTGAAGTATCTGCTTTGCACGGGTTATACCCACATAGCAAAGTCTGCGCTCCTCCTCAAGCTCATCATTTGACATCATTGACTGATATCCGGGGAAAATTCCGTCTTCCATACCTGCTATGAACACAACCGGAAATTCCAGCCCCTTTGCACTGTGCAGTGTCATCATAACCACAACATCCTGCGTTTCGTCATAGTTGTCAACGTCAGCAATCAAAGAAATTTTTTCAAGATATCCTGCAAGTGTAGGATTTTCCTCTTCGGTTGTTTTTTCATATTCCATTGCATCTGTTACAAGTTCCTTGATATTTTCAATTCTTGTAGTTGCTTCTACTGTGTTTTCGTTCATCAAAGCTTCAAGATAGCCGGTTTTATCAAGTATTACCTCAACCATTTTTGAAATGGTGTAGTCATGCTGTTTAATTTCGTTTATCATATCGGCAAAAGCCTTTAATTTACCTGATGAGTGTTCACACACTTCAAACATACTGATGTTATCCTGTGCAGATATAAGCTCTGCATCTTCTACGGATTTTTTGCCAATTCCCCGTTTTGGTTCATTTATAATTCTCTTTAAGCTTACGTTATCGTTTGGGTTGTTTATAAGCTTCATATATGCAAGAACATCTTTTATTTCCTTACGGTCAAAGAATCGTAGTCCACCAAGTACTCGGTATGGAATAGCGTTTCGAAGAAGCATATTTTCTATTACACGTGACTGTGCATTGGTTCTGTACAAAATTGCAAAGTCATTATACGCATAACCGTGTCTTGTAAGGTCGTCTATTCTTTCCGCAATTTTCTGACCTTCGTCGTGTTCGTTCTGTGCCTTTAAAAGTCTTATTTTTTCGCCCTCTCCTTTGCTTGTCCAAAGGCTTTTACCCTTTCTGCCCACATTGTTTTTAATAACATTGTTTGCGGCATCAAGAATATTTTGTGTAGAACGGTAGTTTTCCTCAAGCTTTATTACCTTTGCGTTTGTGTATTGCTTTTCAAAGGATAAAATATTTTCAATATTTGCACCGCGGAATTTATAGATACTCTGGTCGTCATCACCAACAACACACAAATTTTTGTGAGCATCTGCAAGCAGGGACACAAGTCTGTACTGTGCGTGGTTTGTATCCTGATATTCGTCAACCATTATGTACTGAAATCTGCGCTGATAGTAGCTTAACACATCTTCATGCTCTTCAAAAAGCTTAACTGTAAGCATAATGATATCATCAAAATCCAAAGAGCCGTATTTTTGCAATTTCTTCTGATAAAGGTCATAAATCTGTGCCACCTTTTCCATACGGAAATCTCCGCCCATTGCTTTTGCAAATCCCTCGGGAGTAAGAAGCTCGTCCTTTGCTCTGCCGATGTGAGAAAGTACGGATTTAGGGGGATAGGTTTTGTCGTCAAGGTTCATTTCCTTTAAACATTCTTTAACAACAGTAAGCTGGTCGGCTCTGTCAAAGATGTTAAAGGAGGAGGGATAGCCTATTTTTTCAATATCCCTTCTTAAAATACGGACACAAAGTGAATGGAATGTACTTGCCCATACCATTTCACCTTCACTTCCAAGCATTGTTTCAAGACGGCTTTTAAGTTCTGCCGCCGCCTTGTTTGTAAATGTAATTGCAAGTATCTGACTTGGAAAAACATTTTTTGCCCCTATTAAGTATGCAATTCTGTTTATAAGTACGGTTGTCTTACCGCTACCGGCACCTGCTAAAATTAAAACAGGACCGTCTGTTGTATATACAGCTTCACGCTGTTTGTCATTAAGGTTTGGAAAATTAAAATCAAACACCGATTATTCCTCCGCCGATTACTATATTATTATCGTATAAAACAACCATCTGTCCGGGTGTAACGGACTTTTGCGGTTGGTCAAAAGTTACTTTAAAGCCATTTTCGTCAGGGTACACTGTGCAAGGCATATCCGGTGCATTGTACCTGATTTTTGCCGTACATTTAAAAGACTCTGTTATCCGGTCAAAGGCAATCATATTTATTGAGTGAGCCTTTAAACTGTCCTTTAGCTGTGTGCCGTCAGGACCTAAAACAACATTGTTGTTTTTGGGGTCTATGCCTATAACGTACATTGGTCGGTTCAGCGCTATGCCAAGACCCTTGCGCTGACCTATTGTGTAGTTCATAATGCCTTTGTGTCTTCCAAGTATGTTGCCGTCAGTATCCACAAAATTACCGTCGGGCATTTTGCCGTCACGCCACGTAATAAATTTTATATAGTCACCGTCAGGTATAAAGCATATGTCCTGACTGTCGGGCTTTTCCGCTACTGAAAGACCTATTTCCTCGGCAATTTGCCTTGTTTCCTCTTTTGTTACACCATATAGAGGGAACACGGTTCTTTTTAACTGTTCCTGGGTCATATTGTAAAGAAAATATGTCTGGTCTTTTTTTCTGTCTTCAGGACGAACAAGCAGATATCTGCCGTCCTTTTCTTCAATTTTCGCATAATGACCTGTTGCAATAAGGTCTACACCAATTTCGTCTGCAAGCTTCAAAAGAGCATTGAATTTAATGTGTTTATTGCAAAGCGTGCAGGGATTTGGAGTTCTGCCTGACTTGTATTCATTTATAAAATAGTTTACAACATTATCTTCGAATTGTTTTTCGTAATCTAAAACATAATGTTCGATACCAAGCTTGTCGGCAACCTTTTTAGCGTCATCAATGGCTGAAAAAGAGCAGCAACCTCCATCGGCCTGCTCTCCATTCCACATTTTCATAGTTACACCAACAACTCGATATCCCTGTCTTTTAAGCAAAGCGGCACTTGCGGAGCTGTCTACACCTCCGCTCATGCCGATTATAACACTCTTACTCATGACTGTGACATGTGCATTCTGCACAGTTGTGGTCACATCTTTTTAAAATGCCCTTAGGGTCTATTCCCTGACGCTTGTAATAGTCCTCCAAGGCAGCCTGTATAGCCTGTTCTGCCAATACAGAGCAATGTACTTTTACAGGGGGCAAGCCGTCCAAAGCTTCCATAACGGCCTTGTTTGTAAGCTGTAGAGCTTCGTCTACAGTTTTGCCCATTACCATTGTTGTAGCCATACTGCTTGTCGCAACAGCTGCACCGCAACCAAATGTTTTGAACTTAACATCTTTTATAATGTTGTCTTCAATTTTCATATATATTTTCATTATGTCGCCGCATTTTTCGTTGCCGACTTCACCAATTGCGTTTGCATCGGGAATTTCACCAACGTTACGGGGATTTGCAAAATGGTCCATTACTTTTTCGCTATATAACATAATTATTCACCCTTTCTTACTTTTTCGTATAGTGGAGACATATCACGAAGTCTCTGAATTGTTTTTTCCAATGCTTCTACTATTTTGTCAACTTCTTCTTCGGTATTGTGATGAGAAAATGTTACACGAAGTGAGCCGTGTGCAATACCGTGTGGCAAGCCAATTGCAAGAAGTACATGTGAAGGGTCAAGTGAACCGCTTGTACATGCAGAACCGCTTGATGCTGCAATTCCGTACATGTCAAGTAGAAGAAGCATTGCTTCACCTTCAATAAATTGGAAGGAAATGTTTGTATTTCCAGGTAGTCTTTCTGTTCTGTGACCGTTTAGTCTGCAGTATGGGATTTTTTCCAGAACTGCATTAATATATTTTTCACGAAGAGCTTTCATCTTCTTCGTGTTTTCTTCAAAGTTGTCCATTGCAAGCTTCAAAGCTGCCGCCATACCTACAATACCTGCAAGGTTTTCAGTTGTGGCACGTCTGCCAAGCTCTTGCTGACCGCCGTGTAAAAGGTTTGTTACGCGTACGCCTTTTTTAATGTATAGCGCACCGATACCCTTAGGGCCTCCGAATTTGTGTGCAGACATTGATAGCAAATCAACACCCAATTCCTTAACGTCAATTTCTACATGAGCAACAGCCTGTACAGCGTCTGTGTGGAAGTACACACCGTGATTATGTGCAATCTCCGCAAGCTTTTTGATTGGCTGAATTGTGCCAATTTCATTGTTTGCAAACATTACGGAAACTAAAATTGTTTTGTCTGTAATAGCCTTTTCAAGGTCGTCGGGATTTACCAGACCGTTTTCGTCAACGGGCAGGTATGTAACTTCATAGCCGTGCTTTTCCAAAAACTCACAGGTATGCAAAATTGCATGATGTTCAATTTTGGAGGTTATAATATGGTTGCCTTTTTTGGAAAGAGCATCCGCAACACCCTTAATTGCCCAGTTGTCAGCTTCTGTGCCGCCGCTTGTGAAGTAAATTTCCTTTGTATCGGCATTAAGGCACTTTGCAATTGTTTCACGGGCTTCGGTTACAGCCTCTTTTGCCTCCTGACCGAATTTATATATTGAAGATGCATTGCCGTAGTAATCTGTAAGATAAGGCATCATCTTTTCCAATACTTTTGGTTCAAGCATTGTTGTTGCCGCATTGTCAACATAAATCATTTTAAACACCTCTTTGTAACTTTCTTTGCCATATTTCATATTAGCACAAATAGAAAACTAAGTCAATTAGTTTAGACTAATTCGTTATAAATTTCACATAGTTGTAATGGTATATGAAATATTTTTTACTGCTTGGTCTTTAAATATACAAGCAAAACTGCGATATCCGCAGGAGATACACCGGAAATACGGGATGCCTGCCCCACAGATTCGGGGCGTATGTCCGAAAGCTTTTGCCTTGCTTCAATTCTGAGACCGTAAACATCGTCATAATTGATGTCGGCAGGTATTTTTTTGCTGTCAAGCTTTTTAACCTGCTCTGCTTGTTCGATCTGTCTTTTTATATAGCCTTCATATTTAACGTCTGTGTAAACCTGGTATGCCACAATTTCGTCATAGTTCGGGAAGTTATCGTCAATTTCCTTTAAATCGTCATAGGTAAGCTGAGGACGTCTTAAAATATCTATAAGTTTAGCGCCTGATGAAAGAGGTGTACATCCGTGTCTTTCCAAAAATTCATTCATACGCTTTGTAGGACCTACATTTGTTCTTGCAAGGCGTTCCTTTTCGGTTTCAATCTGTTGTTTCATTTCAAGAAATTTTTCATAACGCTCATCGCTTATAAGCCCAATTTCGTGACCCAAAGGTGTGAGGCGGATGTCTGCATTATCCTGTCTTAAAAGCAGGCGATGCTCAGCTCTTGCAGTCATCATTCTGTAAGGCTCGTTTGTGCCCTTTGTTACAAGGTCGTCTATAAGAACGCCTATGTACGCTTCCGAGCGGGAAAGAGTGATGGGTTCAAGTCCCTTAAGCTTACGTGCGGCGTTAATGCCTGCCATAAGTCCCTGTGCGGCTGCTTCTTCGTATCCTGATGTGCCGTTGAACTGACCTGCACCGTAAAGACCTTCTGCACATTTGAATTCCAAAGAAGGTTTTAATTGTGTGGGGTCTATGCAATCGTATTCAATGGCATAAGCTGTGCGCATAAAATGTACATTTTCCATACCGGGAATTGCACGGTACATTTTTATTTGCACATCCTCAGGTAATGAGGAGGAAAGCCCCTGAACATACATTTCGTCGGTGTTGTAACCGCAGGGCTCAATAAAGAACTGATGTCTTTTTTTATCTGCAAAGCGTACTACTTTATCTTCAATAGACGGGCAGTATCTTGGCCCTACACCTTCAATCTGACCGCCGTAAAGTGGGGAACGATGTAGATTTTCACGGATAACCTCGTGCATTTCTTCTGTTGTATAACCAAGGTAGCAAACTACTTTGTTTTCAGCCTTTTCCTTTGTTTCAAAGGAAAAGTTTATTATTTCATCGTCACCAATCTGCTGTTCAAATTTTGAAAGGTCTATTGTGTTTTTGTTTACACGGGCAGGGGTTCCTGTTTTAAAACGCATGGTTTTTATGCCCATTGAGTTAAGGGAATCCGTAAGCTTTGTTGCGGCAAACATTCCGTCCGGACCTCCGTCGTAGTTTACTTCACCAACGTGTATTTTACCCCGAAGGTACGTGCCCGAGCATATAATTGCCGCTTTTACGGCAAATTCTGCGCCCAAATGTGTAACTACACCTGTTACTTTGTTGTTTTCATCATGCAGTATTTCGGTAACCTCACATTGCTTGATGTCAAGATTAGGTACAGCCTCTAAAGTCTGTTTCATTTTTTCCTGATATGCACGTCTGTCAGACTGTACTCGCAGTGAATAAACCGCAGGGCCCTTGCCTTTGTTAAGCATACGGGACTGTAGCTTTGTTGCATCCGCCACTTTACCCATTTCGCCACCCAGTGCGTCTATTTCACGTACAAGATGCCCTTTTGCCGTACCGCCTATACACGGGTTACAGGGCATATTGCCTATGGCATCCAGATTTATTGTAAAAAGTATTGTTTTCATACCGAGTCTTGCTGCTGCAAGTGCCGCCTCACAACCTGCGTGACCTGCACCTATAACGGCAACATCATACTCACCTGCAAAATAATTTGACATATTAATCGCCTCTTAAAATTTAAATAAATTTTATTTACCAACACAAAAGTTTGCAAATATGCTGTCTATAATTTCGTCGCTTACTGTCATACCGCCTATTTCACCAAGTGTGGATATTGCAACTTCAATATCACCAAGTATTATATCAAAAGGCGTTTGGCATTCCATAGCGGTAAGTATTCCATCAATTAAAGCTTTTGTATTCAAAAGACTTTGCTTGTGTCGTGGATTAGTGATTATAATTTTCTCGGAAATATCACCTACGCTGTACATTTTGTATATAAAGTCATAAAGCTCATCAAAGCCTTCACCTGTTTGTGCGGAAATATACACGGTTTTTAAAAATTCGTCTTTGAAATCCACTTTTTTCGGAAGGTCATTTTTGTTTATAAGACAAATTGTTTTAGACTTATCTGCAAGAGTTATAACTTCCTTATCACGGTCTTCAAGCTCTCTTGAGCCGTCAAGCACTAAAAATATAAGGTCTGCCTTTTGTATTGCATCTTTAGAACGTTCAACACCAATCTGTTCAACCTGATTATCACTTTCACGAATACCCGCAGTATCCAGAAGATTTAATTTACATCCCTTTATATTTACCTGAGTTTCTATAACATCTCGTGTTGTTCCCTCTATATTTGTAACTATTGCCCTGTCTTCACCGCATATGGTGTTTAAGATACTTGATTTGCCAACATTAGGAGTACCGATAATTGCCGTGTTTATACCGTCTTTTATAATTCGTCCGCTGTCGGATGTAAGTATAAGTTCACATACACGACTATTGATTTTTTCAAGGGTAGCCTTGAGGTCTGTATAATCAAGCTCTTCAACGCCTTCCTCCGAAAAATCAATCATAGCAAGAATGTGGGAGGTAGAAGCAACAAGCTCATCACGAAGTGAATTAATATTATTTGAAAGTTTTTTGTCAAGCTGATTTGCCGCAACGGTAACAGCATCATTTGTTTCTGCAGATATAAGGTCTGCAACGGCTTCCGCCTGGGAAAGATCCATTTTACCGTTTAAAAATGCGCGTTTTGTAAATTCACCGGGCTCGGCAGGCTTTGCACCGTTTTGGTAAACTGCCTCAAGTACCATTTTGCAAACCCGTAAGCCCCCGTGGCAGTTAAATTCCACCACATCCTCACCGGTATAGCTGTTGGGTGCCTTAAAAACACTAACCAAAGCCTCATCTATATTTTTGCCGTTGTGAACAATTTTTCCGAGATGTAAAGTGTGGCTTTTAAAAGATGTTACGTCAAGGCTGAATATTTTGTTTGCAATTTCAATTGATTTTTCACCGCTTAATCGGACAATACCTATACCGCCCGTTGCATTTGCGGTAGCTATGGCTGCAATAGTCATAAAATCACCCCAATCTGCATAATGTCAAAAAGGTTGCTACATAAACAAAATGTAACAACCTTCAGCCGAAAGAGAATAATCCGAACTTCGATTTTCAAAGGTAAATTTTCGCTTTCGTTTTGTTAAAATACTCGGCAATCCGTCAGGATTACCTGCGTTTTTGCCTCACGCAACCAAAAATTTTCTCTTTGAAAATTCCTTGACCTTAAACAGATGAAATTTCGAGTAGATTTTGGTGCGGAAGATGCAGCAAGGCTGACGCCTTGCAAAGATGACAAACCTCAAGATACCGAAATTACGCTGTTTAAGGCGAGTTCGAGTTATTATCTTTCGGCTCAAATTATTTTTTCAATGTTACAACAATTCTTCTGTTCGGTTCTTCACCAACACTCTTTGTCTTAACATATTTATGGTTCTGCAAAGCGGCGTGAATAATTCTTCTTTCATACGGATTCATAGGCTCTAAAGACATATCTTTTCTGTACTTTACAGCCTTGTTAGCCATACTGTTAGCAAGCTTCTTTAAAGTTTCTTCACGTCTTGCACGGTAGTTTTCTGTGTCAACAGTAATTCTGCAATAGTCATCACCGTGTCTGTCCTTGTTAACGTGTAGGTTTACAAGGTACTGAATAGCGTCAATTGTGTCGCCGCGTCTGCCGATAACAACGCCAACATCTTCGCCCGAAACGATAAGCTTAGCTTCTCCGTCAACAGCAGTAACTGTGCAGCTTGTACCCATTTTTGTTACTACATCCTGAACAAAAACTCTTGCCTGTTCAACAGCTTCTGCAGAGTATGTAGATTTTCTTTCAGGACGCTTTACGCTTTCTTCTTCATCGTCTTCAACAACAGGTGCTGAAACCTTCACCGGCTTTTCAACCTTTTTCTCGGGTTTTTTAGAAACGGTTTTTTCAACCTTCTTCATTGGTGTAGGCTTTTTAGCTTCTGAAATATCTTCTGCACTGATAGAAATTTTAACATTTTCAATTTTTTCTTCGTCAAAGGATACTCTTACCTTTGCATCCTTTGCACCGAAGCCGAATATACCCTTAGAACCTTCTTCAACAACGTAAACTTCAACATTTTCACGTGTTGTATTAAATTCTTTAAGGGCCTTTTCAACAGCCTCGTCAACTGTTTTGGCTGTTACTTCAATTCTCCTGGTCATTTCATAATCATCCCTTAATTTTATTTCTTTTTCTTCTTTTTGTTTCCGCTGTTATGGTCAACAACAAGCGGGTCTTCTTTTGAAAGAATTTTATTTACAGCAAGCTGCTGTATCATTTTGAATATATTGTTCATAATCCAGTAAAAACCAAGACCTGCAGGGAATGTGTAAGCAATAAATGCTGTAAGAAGCGGCATAAGCTTGTTCATTGTCTGCATAGAATTAGCAGTAGGATTATCTTCGTCACGTTTTTTCTGTTCAGGTGTTTTTTTAGCTTCAGCCTGTCTTGTTGTAAGCCATGTCAAAGCATAAGTTGTTACACCTGCAAGAACAGGAATTATCAACAGTAAACCGTATGCCTGATTTGGATAAGCACCAAGATTTAAACCAAGGAAATTGAAATTAACGCCTTTTTCAGCCGCCAATGCAATTTCGTTTACCAAATCTGTAGGTTGACCAAGTATATAGGTAACCGGTTTCTGGACAATCTGATACAGAATGAAGATAATAGGCAACTGTATCAAAAGTGGCAAACAACCGCTCATAGGGTTGATGTTATTATCCTGATAAAGCTTCATCATTTCCATGTTGAGCTTTTCTTTGTCGTTTTTATATTTTTGCTGAATTTTCTGTAATTCCGGCTGTATTGCCTGCATTTTTGTGGTGGATTTCTGCTGTTTCCATGTAAGCGGCAATAAAATAATGTTTACGGCAAGAGTAAAAAGCATAATTGCTATACCGTAGTTGTTTGAAATATCGTAAAAAAACTTAAGAATTGCACCGAAAAGTTGGTATAACGGAGCAAACATAGCCGTACAACTCAAATCAAGCGCCTCCTGTCTGTGTTCGGTATTTTACGTCAGGGTACAGGGTCGTACCCTCCTTTATGCCATGGATGGCACTTTAAAATACGCTTTATAAATAAAAATAAACCCCGTGCCGCACCGTATTTAGCCACAGCCTCAATACAATACTGAGAGCACGTTGGATAAAACCGACAGCATGGTTTTTTTAACGGCGAAATATACCGTTGATATAATTTTGCAATAAAAATTATAATTTTTTTCATAATTAATCTGCCTCACTTAAAAGGCCTGATTTTTTCAAGGCATTTTCCATAGCTCTTTTAATAATTTCAAAATCGGCTTTTAAAATATCCGACCTTGCAACCAAAACCATGTAGTAACCGCCTTTTATCTGTTCTTCGTACAGTCGAAAAGATTCATACATAAGCCTTCTGGCCCTGTTACGTGCAACGGCTTTGCCGATTTTTTTACTCACGGTAAAACCAACTCTGTTTTTGATTGCCCTCGTATTCATATAGTATAAGGTAAAAAACGGAGTTTTAAATGTTTTACCGCGGTAGTATAATCGTTTAAACAAAGTGTTACGGTTCAGCGATAATGTGTTTTTCATAACTGAAAGTTATGCACAGATCTTAGCGCGGCCCTTAGCTCTTCTGCGAGCCAAAACTTTTCTGCCGTTAGCTGTTGACATACGGCTTCTGAAACCATGAACCTTTTTTCTCTGACGCTTTTTAGGTTGATATGTCTGTACCATCCTTGTTTCCTCCTTAATTTTATATAGTTAATTACCGCAATGCGGCATTCTATGCCATTATGACAGTATTGCTATTATACAACTATTTTTATATTGTTGTCAATAGTTTTTTGCAAAAATTCCAAAAACTTAGTTTCCGGAGGTGATAATTACTTCGCCGTCATTAATTTCTCTTATTGCTTCAATAACAGGCTTTGTAACAGTTTTTGTTTCGTCTTCGGAAATTTCTCTTGCTCTTTTTGCAGTTGCAATAACAAGTGAATATCTGCTGCTTGCTTTTTCAATTAAGTTTGTAATTGGTGGGTAAATCATAATTTTAACTCCTTTTCTACAATATTAATCATATTTTTTGTTTTTAGACTTTCTGAATTTAAAATGCTGCGAATTTGTTCTGCCGCTTCTTCAACGGAATTATTCACAACTATGTAGTCGTAATTTTTCATCTGCAAAAGCTCTTCTTTTGCCCTTGCGAGTCTTTGAAGTATAACTTCTTCAGTTTCCGTGCCTCTGCCACGCAGGCGGCTTTCAAGCTCTTCCATTGAAGGGGGAACGATGAATATCATAACGGTGTCGGGCTCTTTTTCCTTAACCTTCATACCGCCCTGAACTTCAATTTCCAGAATTGCATTTATCCCCTTTTCGATGTGTTCATAACAAGGTGATTTGGGTGTGCCGTAGAATTTGTCTACATAACCTGCATATTCCAAAAACTCATCGTTTTCTATCATTTCTTTAAACTGTTCTGGAGTTTTGAAATGATAATGTACACCGTCTGTTTCATTTGGTCTCGGCTGTCTTGATGTTGCAGAGACCGAAAGGTAAAAGTCATCATATTTTTCTGTAAGGTATGTGCATATTGTTCCCTTGCCTACGCCCGATGGGCCGGACACAACAGCAATAACGCCTTTGTTATTCATTTTCGCCACCGTCCTTCATTCTGTGGGCTATTGTTTCGGATTGTATAGCACTAAGTATTACGTGGTCGCTGTCTGCAATGATTACAGAGCGTGTTTTACGTCCGCAGCTTGCGTCAATTAGCATACCGCGTTCTTTTGATTCCTGTATAATTCTTCTTACAGGTGCGGAGTCGGGACCAACAATTGCCACAATTCTGTCGGCGGAAACCATATTGCCGAAGCCTATGCTTATAAGTTTCATTTCCCTAAACCTCCTATTCAAGATTCTGCAGCTGTTCTCTTACTTTTTCAAGTTCTGATTTTATATTGATAACAATATTTGAAATTTCAAGGTTGTTAGCCTTAGAACCGATTGTGTTTGTTTCTCTGTTCATTTCCTGTAGCAGGAAGTCAAGTCTTCTGCCCACTGCATCACCTTTTGCCATAATGCGGTCAAATTCTTCAAGGTGACATTTAAGTCTTACAATTTCTTCGTTTACGGAAAGCTTGTCGGCATAAATTGCAGTTTCGGTAAGCAGTCTGTTTTCATCAACAGTAGCATCGCCTATAAGCTCTTTAATTCTTTCCATAATGTTGTTTTTGTGTTCTATAACCGTATCAGGTGCAATAACCTCAATTTTTTCAACCTCGGTTTTAATTGTTGCAATTCTTGCAATCATATCCGTTGCAAGCTTTTCACCCTCACGTTCACGGGCCGCCAAAAATCCGTTTAATGCTTCGCCAAGAACATCAAGGACGCTTTCCTTTATAATTTCTTCATCTTCTTCAGTATGCTTTATTTCAAAGATGTCGTTATAACGTGCTACGGAAGAAACGCTTATGTCATCTCTTACTTCGAATTTTTCTGCAATAAGCTTTAAGGCTTTTACATAGCTTTCCGCCAATGCTTCATTAAGAATAATTTCTTTTGAATCGTCAAGCTCTTTATATATTGTAAGATAAACATCTATTTTACCGCGCTTTATGTACTGCTGAAGATAGTTTTTAACGTCTTCTTCAAGGAAATTGTACATTCTCGGTAACTTAATATTATAGTCTGCATATCTGTGGTTAACTGCCTTTATTTCAACGGAAATATCGTAATTGTTAATGGATTTTTCACAACGGCCAAAGCCTGTCATACTGCGTATCAAACCCAAAACCTCCCATTTTTTATATAATTACCTATATTTTACCACACTTTTTTAAAAATTAAAAGGATTTTTTTAAAAATATTTAAAACACTTGCAATATTAAATAAAATTGGTTATAATTAAAAATAGTATATTATGCTTTAATGGGAGGTTATGTAATGAGTTTGGCAAAGGTTTTTAGCCTTGGAATAAACGGCATTGACGGTTATGTTGTAACTGTTGAAACAGACTTGTCAAACGGACTTCCTGCATTTGATATAGTAGGACTTCCCGATGCTTCGGTTAAAGAAAGTAAAGAGCGTGTAAAGGCAGCCATTAAAAACAGTAACTACACTGTGCCGGTTAAAAGGATAACCGTAAACCTTGCCCCTGCTGACCGTAAAAAAGAAGGTGCGGCATATGATTTGCCGATTACTGTGGCAATACTTGCCGCGGCTGAACAACTGCCTGCAGTTTCTACAGAGAGCTGTGCTTTTTTGGGTGAGCTTTCATTAGACGGAGAGTTACGCGGAATAAACGGAATTTTACCTATGGTAATTGCCGCAAGGGACAATGGTATAAAAACAGTATTTTTGCCTGCAGAAAATGCAAACGAAGCGGCAGTTGTTAACGATATACAGATAATTGGAGCAAATAATATTTCTGAAATTGTAAACCATCTTAAAGGCGAAGAACTTTTAAAGCCTACAGTTATAGATATAGAAGAAATTTTTGCGAGTAATGCGGAATATCATGTTGACTTTTCTGATGTTAAAGGTCAGCAAAGTGTAAAAAGAGCTATTGAGGTAGCTGTTGCAGGTGGTCACAACATTATACTTATTGGCAGTCCCGGTACGGGAAAATCTATGCTTGCGCAGAGAATACCTACAATTTTACCTGCACTTTCCTTTGAAGAGGCTTTGGAAACCACAAAAGTGCATTCCATTGCAGGTGTTTTGGAGCCGGGAACATCTTTGGTTACAACAAGACCTTTCCGCAGCCCTCATCATACAGTTTCACCAATAGGGCTTATTGGTGGCGGCTCAAATCCAAAACCGGGAGAAATAAGCATTGCTCATAACGGAGTTTTATTTCTGGACGAGCTTCCGGAATTCCAGCGGCTTGCCATTGAGGTTATGCGTCAGCCATTGGAGGACGGCGTTGTAAATATTACCCGTGCAAACACAAGCTGTACATACCCGTCAAATGTGTTGCTGGCGGCATCAATGAATCCTTGCAAATGCGGCTACTTCGGGGACCCTAAGCACGAATGTACCTGTACACCGCCGCAAATTCAGAAGTATATGAGCAAAATAAGCGGACCTATGCTGGACAGAATAGACATTCACGTAGAGGTGCCTTCCGTTTCATATTCGGATTTATCATCCGAGAAAAAGGAAGAATCCAGTGCCGAAATAAAAAAACGTGTTGAAAAAGCAAGACTTATTCAGCAGGAAAGATATAAGGATGACGGAATTTATACAAATTCCCAGCTTTCTTCCTCTATGATAAGAAAGTATTGCCGTATCAGTCCTGAAATCAGGGAAATTCTGCGTTCGGCATTTGATAACCTTGGTTTGTCTGCCCGTGCACACGACCGTATTTTAAAGGTTGCAAGAACTATTGCGGATCTGGAAGGACAGGATGAAATTTCGGTAAGTCATATAGCTGAAGCAATTCAGTACAGAAGTCTGGACAGAAAATTTTGGGGAGCGTGATTAATTTGCGGCTTAACATAGTTATGGTAGAGCCTGAAATCCCGCAGAATACAGGCAATGTGGCACGTACCTGTGCCGCAACGGGTGCAAGGTTGCATCTTGTAAAACCTATGGGATTTGAAATAGATGATAAAAAATTAAAAAGAGCAGGGCTTGATTATTGGCATCTTTTGGATATCACATATTATGAAAGCCTTGATGAATTTATGGAAATTCATAAAAACGATACAATGTTTTATTTTACAACTAAGGCACCGAGGGCATATACGGAGGTAACCTTTCCTGATGATGTATATTTACTGTTTGGAAAGGAAACCAAGGGTTTGCCGGAAAGCCTGTTGGTTGAACATTATGACGACAGATGTGTAAGGATACCTATGATAGACGAAGCAAGGTCACTTAATCTGTCAAATGCAGTTGCAATTGCAACATATGAATTTTTAAGACAAAAAGATTTTGATAAGTTATTGCAGGAGGGAAAATTACATGGCACATATTAAAATCATTACTGATTCAGCAAGTGATATTCCACAGTATCTGGTTGACAAGTATAATATTGGATATTTGCCGATTTGTGTGGTAATGGACGGAAAGGTGTATCACGACAGATATGACCTTGACGGCAGAGAATATATGAAAAAGCTTCCGGAAATGGAGGAAATTCCTACAACAAGTATGGTTCCTATGGACCTTATGGAAAAGGAATTCAGAAGCAATCTTGATAATTATGATTATCAGATTTTTGTTACATTGTCCGCAAAGGCAAGCGGCGGAAACAACGCCGCACATCTTTTGAAGGAGCAGATTGAGGATGAATTGGGACATGAATCCAACATTGTTGTTTTAGACAGTGAAAAATATTCTATGCTTTTTGGTAAAGATGTCGTAAAAATGGCAGAGCTTGCTTCAAGCGGAGCTTCTTATGAAGAAATTATATATGCTTTTGAACAGGGCAAAAAAACGGGGAATGCGTATTTTATAGTAGATGATCTTAAGCATCTTCAAAAAGGCGGAAGAATTAAAGCAACAACTGCTGTGATAGGCGGTCTTCTGGGAATAAAGCCTATTCTTACAATAAATGACGGCCTTGTTGAAAATATAGGCAAGGAACGTGGTATGCAGAAATCACTTAATAAAATTGTTAATATGACAGCAGAGGAATATGATACAGTTAATAAGCCTAAAATATGGCTTGCCAACGGATATGCTGACGAAAGCTGTGAAATTGCAATAAAACTTTTAAAGGAAAAACTTGGAGATGTAGAAATAGAACAGTTTGACCTTGGCTGTATAATAGGCACGCATACCGGGCCGGGTGTTACAGGTATAATTTTTGACATGAAGGGAGAATAATCCTTTGAAGATTTTAATGGTATTAATGGGGCTTGAAATAGGCGGTGCGGAAACTCATGTTGCCGAGCTTGCCATAGAACTTGCAAGACGCGGTCACGAAATTCATGTTGCGTCAAACGGCGGCGTATATGAAAATGAAATTGCGAAATATAATATAGAGCACCACAAATTACCGTTACATGTTAAAAATCCTGTATCTATGTATAAGTCCTACAGAGGTTTGAAAAAGCTTATCAAAAAAAACAGATACGATATTGTACATGCTCATGCACGTATACCCGGATTTATTTGCGGCATGCTTCACAAAAAGCTTAAATTTCGTTTTATAACAACCGCTCACTGGGTTTTTAAAACCAATATGGCACTTAAGTATATGACAAATTGGGGAGAACGCTCAATAGCCGTAAGTAACGATATAAAAAAATATCTTTATGACAGCTACGGATATCCCGGTGAAAAGGTTGATGTTACAATCAACGGCATAGACACAAAGAAATTCTCTTCCGACACAGACTGGTCTGATGTTGCAGAGGAATTTGATTTAAACAAAGAAAAAACACGTATAGTATATGTAAGCCGTATGGATACGGACCGTAGTGCGGTTGCGTTTAATTTGCTTAATGTTACACCAAGGCTTTATAAAAAATATCCCGACCTTGAAGTTGTAATTGTAGGCGGCGGCAACGACTACGAAAGACTTACCGAAAAGGTAAATGAAGTAAACAAGACTTTAGGTACAAGGGTTGCAATTGCAACAAACGGACGTACCGACATTAATAAATTCGTTGCTTCGGGAAATATGTTTATAGGTGTATCCCGTGCGGCACTTGAAGCTATGTCTGCCGAAAAGCCTGTTATTATTGCAGGTAATGAAGGTTACATAGGTGTTTTTGGTGAAGACAAAATTGATATAAGTATAAAAACAAACTTTTGCTGTCGCGGATGTGAAATGCCGTCGGACGAGTTGTTGTATAATGACATATGCAGCATTCTGGACAGTGAAAAAATTACGGAAACAGGAAAATACAACAGACAGTTTATACTTGATAACTATTCTGTTTCAAGAATGGTTGACGATTACGAAAATGCTTACGCTAAGCTGTTGGCAAAAAATCCCTTCAGACCAAACGATGTTCTTATTTCCGGATATTACGGATATAAAAACATTGGTGATGATTCCTTGCTTAAGGCGATTGTTCAAAATCTTAAGGAGCAAAAGCCCGATATATCCATAACGGTGCTTTCCAAAAAGCCTGCAGAAACATCTGAAATATACAAAGTCAACAGTATTCACAGATACAATATTTTTAAAATAATAAGACTTCTCAAGCGTACCAGATTGCTTATAAGTGGCGGAGGAAGTCTGCTTCAGGATGTTACCAGTACACAGTCTTACAAGTACTATTCATTGGTTATGAAAAGTGCCATACATTTCGGTGCGAGGGTTATGGTTTATGCAAACGGCATAGGCCCGCTGAATTCGCCTAAAAATCGTGAGGATTGCAAAAGACTGTTAGCAAAAGTGGACAAAATTACATTACGTGATGAACAGTCACTTGAAGAACTTGGAAACATAGGTGTGGAAAGAGAAATAACGGTTTCTGCCGACCCTGCTTTTTCTCTAAAACCGGCTTTTGCAGGAGAAACTACGGACGGCCGCTACTTTGTAATTTCTGCAAGAAAGTGGAAAAAGCTTCCCGGAGATTTTGCAGATAAGCTTGCCGAGGTATGCAGAATTATAAAAGAAAAGTATAATATTCAACCTGTATTTATACCTATGCAAAGCTGGATGGATGACGAAATATGTGCAGATATTGCGGCAAAGTGCGGAGGAAGGGTATCCGAGCCGTTTAAAGATGTAGAAACGCTTATAGGCTATATTCAGAACAGCGAATTTGTGCTTGGTATGAGATTGCATATTTTAATTTATTCTTTAAGTGTAAATGTTCCGATTGTTGCACTTTCTTATGACCCTAAGGTTGATGCAATTGTTAAAAAGTGGAATTGTTTCAGTGCCTATGTTGAAAAAATTGATGTAAACGAGCTTGTTAAAGAAGTTGAATATATTATTGAAAACAAAAACGAAATATCTGCAAGCATTGAAGAAACAACAAAAATAATGAAAGAAAAAAATGTCTGTGACGCTAAGAGTGCAATAGAGCTCATGGAATTTTAATAAAGAAACGGAGGAATATATATGAAATTCAAATTCAGCGATTTGTTTAAAATCAGCAATGATGTAGGTATCGACCTTGGTACTGCATCTGTATTGGTTTATGTTAAGGGAAAGGGAATTGTTCTTGAAGAGCCTTCAGTGGTAGCTATGGACACAAACACAAAGCAGTTGCTGGCAGTTGGTGAAGAAGCAAGACGTATGCTTGGACGTACACCGGGTAACATTGTGGCAATAAGACCGCTTAAAGACGGCGTTATTTCTGACTACGACATGACAGAAAAAATGTTAAGACACTTTCTGGACAGTGTATGTAAGAAAAGAGTATTTAAACCACGTGTTATGATTTGTGTACCAAGCGGGGTAACAGAAGTTGAGGAAAGAGCAGTTATTGATGCGGCTACTCAGGCAGGTGCAAGCAAAACATACCTTATTGAAGAGCCTATTGCAGGTGCTATAGGTGCCGGTATTGATATAGCAAAACCAAGCGGCACTATGATTGTTGATATCGGTGGCGGTACAACAGACATCGCTGTTATTTCTCTTGGTGGCATAGTTGTATCTGAATCAATTAAAGTTGCCGGTGATAAATTTGACGAAGCTATTATAAAATATATCAGAAAGAAACATAATATACTTATAGGTGAACGTACAGCCGAACAGCTTAAAATTAATATCGGCTGTGTGTTTGAAAGAACAGAGGAAGATAAAAAAGTTCGTGCTGAATCTACTGAAATACGCGGAAGAAGCCTTGTTTCCGGTCTTCCTAAAACTATTACAATTACTGCAGATGAAATGTTTGAGGCATTTGAAGAACCTTCGCTTCAGATTGTTGATGCAGTAAAGGCTGTTCTTGAACAGACCCCACCCGAGCTTGTTGGCGATATCAGTGAAAAGGGTATTGTTATGACAGGTGGCGGCTCTCTTATCTGGGGTCTTGACAGACTTATTGCACATGAAACAGGTATTCATTGCGAAGTTGCAGAAAATCCGATTTCATGCGTAGCTATCGGTACAGGTAAGTCATTGGATATGCTTGATGTTCTTATGGAAAGTAAAACCAAGAACAAGTATAAAATCCAATAATTTATCATATAAGGATTACTAAAATCCACAAATTTTAATTACTTAATACT
Source organism: Clostridia bacterium (assembly GCA_045541135.1). Classification (GTDB taxonomy): domain Bacteria; phylum Bacillota; class Clostridia; order Monoglobales; family Firm-18; genus CAZNKU01. The sequence continues at coordinate 19,274 of JAZQIO010000020.1, read as the reverse complement.
GAGGTAATGGTATAGTAATTAGAAACAGCTTTTTATGTACGGAAAATAATTGAATATGGAGGTTAAATTGTGGCAAAAAAACAAAATTTAAAGATTATTCCGCTTGGTGGTCTGGAGGAGATCGGAAAAAACATTACGGTATTTGAATACGGTAATGATATTGTGGTTCTGGACTGCGGTATGGCATTTCCCGATGAAGAAATGCCGGGAGTGGATATTGTAATACCTGATTTTGCCTATCTGGAAAAAAATCAGGATAAAATAAGGGCAGTTGTACTTACCCACGGTCATGAGGACCATATTGGTGCACTACCTTATTTCTTAAGTAAGATAAATGTACCTGTTTACGGTACAAGACTTACAATTGGGCTTGTTCTTAACAAGCTTAAGGAGCACGGACTTGACAAGGTTGTGAAATTGCATAGCGTATTGCCGGGGAATGTACTTAAATTGGGAGAGTTCCGCGTGGAATTTATCCGCAGTAACCACAGTATTCCTGATGCTGCCGCTATTGCATTTCACACACCTGTTGGTGTGATTCTCCATACCGGGGACTTTAAAATTGACTCTACACCCATTGAAGGGAAAATGATAGATCTGAAGCGTATTGGTGAGCTTGGTAAAAAAGGTATTCTTGCTCTTATGTCCGACAGTACCAATGCGGAACGTCCCGGGTATACTATGAGCGAGAGCACAGTGGGTGCTGCCTTTGATGAAATATTCCGAAACAACCTGAAAAACAGAATAATTGTAGCAACCTTTGCTTCTAACATTCACAGAATGCAACAGATAGTTAATTCTGCAGTACAGTACGGAAGAAAAATAGCTCTTTCGGGACGCAGTATAGTAAATGTTGTATCTGTAGCAGTGGAGCTGGGACATATGAAAGTTCCTAAGGGTGTGCTTATAGATATAGATGAAATAACAAATTATCCGTCACACAAGCTGGTTATAATAACGACGGGAAGTCAGGGTGAGGCAATGAGTGCCCTTACCAGAATGGCTTATTCCGAACATCGTAAAGTTACTTTGGGACCTAAGGATACCGTTATTATTTCCGCAAATCCGATTCCCGGAAACGAAAAGGCGGTTTCTAAAGTAATTAACGAATTGTATAAGCTTGGAACAAATGTAATTTACGAGGCTTTGGCAGATATTCATGTTTCCGGCCATGCATGTACGGAAGAGCTTAAAATTATAATGAATCTTGCAAATCCGAAGTTCTTTATTCCTGTTCATGGTGAATACAGACATTTGTATCACCATTCCGTGATTGCTCAGAAAATGGGTATTCCTGAAAAAAACATTGTTAAGCTTCAGATAGGAAGTGTACTTGAACTTAACGGCGAAAAATTCAAAATCACCGGTTCGGTGCCGTCCGGTAGGGTTTTAGTTGACGGACTTGGCGTAGGTGATGTTGGCAACATTGTTTTGCGGGACAGAAAGTTGCTTGCCGAAGACGGACTTATAGTAGTTGTTGTTACGCTGGATTCATACAAACGTCAGATTGTATCCGGTCCCGACGTAGTTTCACGAGGTTTTGTGTATATGCGTGAAAGCGAAGACCTTATGGAAAACATAAGAGAATGTGCACGAAAATCCATTGAAAAATGCAACGACAGAAGAAATTGTGACTGGAATACAATGAAAGCAAAAATAAAAAGTGATTTAAGTGATTATCTGTACTACAAAACAAAGAGAAAACCAATGATTCTTCCTGTTATAATGGAAGTTTGATAAAGGAGGCTTTATTATGTATAATGACGTCTATTCACAAGGCAATGCAGGTACACAAAGCGGACTTAATGCCTATATATCCAAGGTGTTCGGGACAATGTTTTTAGGGCTGCTTGTAACTGCGGTTGCGGCATTGTTTACTGCTACAAGCGATACATTAATGGATCTTTTTTACGGTAGCAATCTTGTTTTTGTGCTTATAATTGCAGAGCTTGCAGTTGTATTTATACTTTCTGCAAGAATAGGGAAAATGGGCTATGGTGCCTGTCAGGCTATGTTTTATCTGTATGCTGTAATTAACGGTATAACGCTTGCGAGTGTTTTTTACGTGTATGACCTTGGTACTGTTTATGTATCGTTTTTTACAACTGCAATAAGCTTCGGTGTAATGGCAGTATACGGTGCAGTTACAAAAAAAGACCTTACAAACATAGGTAATATGCTTATGATGGCACTTATAGGCATTATTGTTGCAACAATTATCAATCTTTTCATAGGCAGCGAAACATTTGACCTTGTTATTGCGTTTATTGCAGTTGCAGTATTTGTAGGACTTGTTGCCTACGACACACAAAAGCTTAAATCTTACTACTATGCATCAGTAGGCGATTACCAGATGCAAAGAAAAATTGCTATTATGGGTGCTTTGTCTTTGTATCTTGATTTTATAAATATTTTCTTGTATCTGCTGAGAATATTCGGAAGCAGAAGGGACTAATGAAAAAATCTTAAGGAGGAAAAGATATGGCTATTAAAATTTTGACAGATTCTGCATGTGATATTACAAAGGAAATGGAAATGCAGTGTGGGGTAGAAATTCTACCCCTTCAGGTTGACCTTGACGGTACTCTTTTAAAGGACAGAGAGGATATTACACCATATGAAGTTTATGAAAAAATGAGAGCGGGGGCTGTTCCTAAAACTTCATTGGTAGTCAGTGACAGATTACTTGATTCATTGACAACTTATGCTAAAAATGGCGACGAAGTTATTTACATAGCTTTTTCAAGCGCACTTTCGGGTTCATATAACCTTGCAAAGCTTACTGCTGAGGATGTTTGTGCGGAATATCCTGATTTCAAAATACAGGTTATAGATTCAATGTGTGCATCCTTCGGTCAGGGTATGGTAGTATTACTTGCATGCGATGCTGTCAAAAAAGGTATGAGCTTTGATGAAATTGTTGCAAAGGTACGCGATTGGAGCGACAATATGGAGCATATTTTTACAGTTGATGACCTTGAGTACCTGTATCGCGGTGGACGTGTAAGCAAAACAAGTAAGATTCTTGGCGGGCTGTTAGGAATTAAGCCTGTTTTACACGTTAGTGATGATGGCAGACTTGTTCCTTTGGAAAAATGCAGAGGGCAGAAGAAAACTCTTGCACGTATGGTAGATATGATGGGAGAGTTGAATCCGAACATCGCAAATGAAACAGTTGGTATCATTCATGCGGATTCCGCAGATGTGGCAAAAGAAGTTCGTGATATGATTGGTGAAAAGTATGGTTGCAAGGATATTCTTGAAAGCGAACTTGGCGCAGTTATCGGAGCACACGCTGGTCCGGGGACTATAGCTATATTCTTCTTGAGTTAATAAGAAAAAATGGTCTGTAGCAAAATGAAATCATTTTACTACAGACCATTAATTTTTATTCTGCAATTTTTTCGGGTTCAGGATATTCAACACCAAAAGTTTCAACTGTAACTTTTTTCATAACCTGCGGAACAGTTGGTTTGTCACTAAAATCAGTAGGCTGTTTTACAATATTTAAAACAACATCAATACCTTCTGTTACTTTGCCGAATGTTGCATAGTCATTGTCAAGGAAAGGACAGTCTGCAACCATAATAAAGAACTGACTTCCTGCACTGTCTAAAGGCATGGCACGTCTTGCCATTGAAAGAACGCCCAATGTGTGTTTAAGGTCGTTTTTAAAGCCGTTATTTGTAAATTCACCCTTGATGCAGTAGCCGGGGCCACCCATTCCGTTGCCCATAGGGTCACCACCCTGAATCATAAAGTCCTGTATGCAGCGGTGGAAAATCAAACCGTCATAAAAGCCTTTTTTTACAAGTGATACAAAGTTGTTTACTGTGTTCGGTGCAATTTCGGGATAAAGCTCCGCTTTAATTTGTGCACCGTTTTCCATTTCAATTGTTACTATAGGATTGCTCATTTTATATTCTCCTTTTTTATTTTATTTTTTCTGCTTCGGGATATTCAATACCCTTGGTATCTACTCTTATTGATTTTATAACCTGGTCAACCAGCGGTTTGTCATATTCATCGGTTTCGTTGGCAACAATTGCATCAGCAACTTCCATACCGCTTATAACTTTACCGAATGAGGCATAGTCACCGTCAAGATATGGGTAATCTTCAACCATAATAAAGAACTGACTTCCTGCTGTGTCGTAATTCTTTTCTCCTGTGTATGGGTTTTCGCCTTGTCTTGCTGTAGAAATTACTCCACGCTCATGCTTTAAGTCGTTTTTAAAGCCGTTGTTTGTAAATTCACCTTTAATTGTGTATCCGGGACCACCGGAGCCTGTGCCTTCGGGACAACCGCCCTGAATCATAAAGCCGGGGATGCAACGGTGGAAAATAAGACCGTCATAATATCCGCTGTTTGCAAGCTCAATAAAGTTGCATACCGTGTTTGGAGCAATTTCGGGATACAGCTCAATTACAATTTTGCTGCCGTCTGCCATCTCCAATGTAGCAATGGGATTTTCCTTAATGCCAAGAGCCTCTATTTTTTCTGTCATAGTCAATTCGGGATTTTTTGGCTCATCTTTTTTAATAACAGTCACAGCAAGAAGAATTATAAGTGCAATAACCAAAACTGTTGTAACTGCAATTAAAATATTTATTGTTTTGTTGGGATTTTTTTGTTTCTTATTATTTTTTGTCGACATAATAAACCTCCGCAAATTTTTCTTGTGTAAATTTCTATTAAATGCTATAATAAATATTATAATACTCAAACAGTAAAAAAGCAATAAGAAAAAGGTGAACATTTTGAGAATTCTCGGAATAGACCCGGGTATAGCTATAGTGGGTTTTGGAGTAATTGAATATGATAATATGAATTTTAAGGTTATAGACTACGGTGCAATTACATCACCTGCGCATACCCCCGTACCGTCACGACTGAAAATGATATATGACGACCTTACATATGTTATTGAAAAGTATAAGCCCGATGAAATGGCGGTGGAAGAGCTGTTTTATAACAACAATGCAAAAACGGTTATAAACGTAGGTCAGGCAAGGGGAGTTTTAATACTTGCAGGTGAAAATCACAACATTCCTGTTTTTGAATATACTCCTTTGCAGGTAAAACAGGGCGTTGTAGGCTATGGGCGTGCAGAGAAAAAACAGGTACAGCAAATGGTTAAAAATATTCTGGGACTTCACGAAGTGCCAAAACCTGATGACACTGCCGACGCACTTGCAATAGCAATTTGTCATGCGCATTCAAGCGGTGGTGTAAACAGACTTATTACAGAATTAAAAAGCAGATAAGAGGTAGATATTTATGTACGATTATATAAAGGGAAAGCTTGCAAGAAAAGCTGAAAATTATGCGGTGGTGGAGGCAAACGGTGTGGGTTATAAAATCCTTACCACACAAAGCTCTCTTGCCAATATAAAAGAGGGAGAAGTAACATTCTACACATATTTATACGTAAGGGAGGATATTTTTGATCTTTACGGATTTTCTACTATCGAGGAACGCTCTGCATTTGAGCTTTTAATTTCCGTAAGCGGGGTAGGGCCAAAGGCGGCTGTTGCAATTCTTTCTGTTGTCACTGCATCGGAGCTTGCGATTGCAATAGTTACAAATCAACCTAAAACCATTACGGCCGCACAGGGTGTGGGTAATAAAATGGCACAGAAAATTATTCTTGAACTTAAAGATAAAATCAAAAATCAGGATATTAAGCCGTCAAATTATTCTGCGGCTCCTGTTCCCGAAGAGGATGATACAGTTAACGCCCTTGTTGCCCTTGGTTATAATCAGGGGGAAATTGTTACTGCTCTTCGTGATGTACCGACAGAATATTCTGTTGAGGAAAAGATTAAGTACGGACTTAAAAATCTGATGAAGTTTTAATGGGATTTAAAAAAGAAGATGTTCCTTATCACATCTTCTTTTTTGTTGTTAAAAGTCCATATTTTTAAATATTCGTTTAATGTAAAACAGGCTTAGTGCAACTGCAACCAATTCTGCAATGGGAAATCCCAACCACACAAGGTCTATGTTTCCCGTAAGTGAGAACAGATACGAAATGGGAAGTAAAAACAAAAGCTGTCTTGCGGCAGACATTGCAAGGCTGTATTTGCCTTTTCCCAAAGCCTGAAACACAGAGCCTGACACAATGCAAAAGCCCGCGAATATAAAGCAGTAGCTTATTGTTCTAAGTGCCCTTACGCCTATTCCTATCAAAGCGGGGTCGTTATTGAACATTGCAAGAAGCTTGTGCGGTATTATCTGGAACAATGTAAAGCCGATTATCATAATACACGTTGCATACAGTACGCTAAGTTTCAATGTCTTTGAAATTCTTTCTCTGTTTTTTGCACCGTAATTATAAGCAATAATAGGTACCATAGCATTGTTGAGACCAAATATAGGCATAAATATAAAGCTTTGCAGTTTAAAATATACGCCGAAAGCCGTTGTGGCAAGAGTTCCTGCGTTTTCACCGTAGGCTGTTTTTATATGGTCAAATCCCGTAAGTATTTTGTTAAGGCAAAATGTCATTACAGAACCTATTGCAACCATAAGTATTGAAGGAATACCTATGGAATAAATTCTTCCCACAATCTTTTTGTCAAGCTTCATATTTTCTTTTGAAAGTCTTATATATTCATTTTTTGTTGCATTAAAGTATATTGCAATAAACATTGCAGCTATCTGACCTATTACAGTTGCAAGTGCTGCACCTGCAACGCCCATTTCGGGGAAACCTAAGTAACCAAAAATCATAATAGGGTCAAGTGCTATGTTGATTATTGCACCTATACCCTGACTGTACATTGTGTATTTGGTTTTACCCGTAGCCTGTAACATTCTTTCAAAGGTAATCTGTCCGAATATACCGAATGAAAGTCCGCCGCAAATCCAAAGGTAAATTTTACCCTGATTTATAATGTCCGGATTTGGATTTTGCGTGCCGAAATAAATGCCGGCGCAGGAAAAACTTATAACAGCAAATACAAGTGAACTTATAACAGCAAGTATAAAACCGTTGCCGGCGGCAGTATTGGCTTCCTTTACATTTTTTTCACCAAGAAATTTTGAAAGCACTGCATTCATACCAACCCCTGTTCCTGTTGCAACAGCAATCATGAGATTCTGGAAAGGAAATGCAAGAGATACGGCTGTAAGACCGTTAATGTCATAGTTTCCTATAAATATACTGTCTACAATATTGTAAAGTGCCTGAACAAGCATTGATATAATTATCGGAACTGCCATAGTTATAAGAAGTTTATTTACGGGTTGGGTTCCCATTTTGTTTTCTTCCATTAAAACACCTCTTTTGCAAAAAATAATGGCAACTTTAAAAGTTGCCATTATTTATTAAGTTGATTATTCAGCTTTGCCGTCGCAACCAAGAACGTTAACGATTTTCTTTTTAACAAGATCCTTAATAGCTGCACGAGCAGGCTTTAGGTACTGTCTTGGGTCAAAGTGTGATGGATTTTCGTTAAAGTACTTTCTGATTGTACCTGTCATAGCAAGACGAAGGTCAGAGTCAATGTTAATTTTACATACTGCAGATCTTGCAGCCTGTCTTAGCATATCTTCAGGAATACCGATAGCATCAGGCATATCGCCGCCGTTTGCGTTAATCATTTCAACGTATTCAGGAATAACTGATGAAGCACCGTGAAGTACGATTGGGAAGCCTGGAAGCTTTTCTGAAACTTTTTCAAGAATGTCAAATCTAAGCTGTGGCTTCTGACCGGGTTTGAATTTGTAAGCACCGTGGCTTGTACCGATAGCAATAGCCAAAGAGTCAACGCCTGTACGTGTAACGAAGTCGATAACTTCTTCAGGTCTTGTGTATGAAGCGTCTTCTGATGAAACGTTAACATCATCTTCAACACCTGCAAGACGTCCAAGTTCGCCTTCTACAACTACGCCGCGAGCGTGAGCGTATTCAACGACTTTCTTTGTAAGTTCTATATTTTCTTCATAAGGAAGGTGTGAACCGTCAATCATAACTGATGTGAAACCACCGTCAATACATGATTTGCATAGTTCGAAAGAATCACCATGGTCAAGATGCAAAGCAATTGGAAGACCTGTTTCTTCAATAGCAGCTTCAACCAACTTTACAAGGTAAGTGTGGTTAGCATACTTTCTTGCACCTGCAGAAACCTGAAGAATCAAAGGAGCATTAACTTCCTTTGCAGCTTCTGTGATACCCTGGATAATTTCCATATTGTTTACGTTAAAAGCACCGATAGCATAACCGCCTTCGTAAGCTTTTTTAAACATTTCTTTTGTTGTTACTAATGGCATTTATTTTCACTCCTTAATTTATTTACTTATTATATTTTACCATACAATAAAAATTTTGCAATAGTTATTTTTAACAAAGTATTGTCAAGTTGTGAAAAAATTGTCATTCTTTTAACAAATAATTAATAATTTAGTGTTGAAAAATAAAAAAATTGGGTTTATAATATAAGTATAAAGTAAGAAGGAGGGTTTGAGGCTATGAAATCAACAGGGATTGTAAGGCGCATAGATGAACTTGGCAGAATAGTGTTGCCTATCGAGTTGAGAAGAAATCTCGGCATCGAAATCAGAGATCCTATGGAAATTTATCTCGACGGAGATAGAATTGTCTTAAAGAAACATTATGATGCCTGTATTTTTTGTGGCGGCAGAGAAGACCTTACAGAGCACATGGGCAAACATATTTGTGGCGAATGCAAGAAAAAAATATAGAAAGAACCCTGCGGTTTTCTGCAGGGTTCTTTCATTTATGACTCTTTATTTTAAAAAGTTTGGAAAATTCTACTGCAACAATAGGGAATACCGAAAGCAGCGCCACGGTTTTCCATTGGTCGGAATTTAACATTACCGTAGAAAACCATCTTGAAAGCTGTGGAGAAACAACAACAAACACTTGCAACGCGATTCCTGTGAGTATTGAACCGAACAACAACATATTTTTTGGCGTTTTTGATGAAAACGCACTTGAGTCACTGCGCACGTTAAAGGAATGCATAAGCTGTGACATTGAAAGTACACAAAATGCCATTGTTCTGCCTGTTTCCTGACTTTTGAATCTGAAATATCCTATACAGAAGGCAACCAAAGCCAGTGCACCTATCATTATACCTTCCAGAAAAATTGTAAGTGCAAGACCTTCTGCGAAAATACTTTGATTTCTTTTTATGGGTTTTCGGGAAATTATTTTTTCTCTGTTATTTGTATCTGCACCCAATGCAAGGGCAGGAAGAGAGTCTGTAATTAAATTTACCCACAAAAGCTGCACTGCCGTCAGTGGTGACGGAAGACCTGCCGCAATGGCACATAAAATAGTAAGGATTTCTCCAATATTGCTTGAAAGTAAAAAATGGACAGCTTTTTTGATATTTTCAAAAATGCCTCTGCCCTCAAAAACGGCCGAAACTATTGTTGCAAAATTGTCATCGGTAAGTATAATGTCCGATGCACTTTTAGCAACATCGGTACCTGTTATTCCCATTGCGCATCCTATATCTGCCTGCTTTAGTGCAGGTGCATCATTTACCCCGTCGCCGGTCATTGCAACAACTTCACCTTCGGACTGAAATGCCTTTACGATACGTACCTTGTGTTCGGGAGTTACTCTTGCAAAAACCGAAAACTTTTTAATGTTTCTTTTCAGTTCGCTGTCCGACATCCTGTCAAGCTCCTGCCCTGTTACCGAATAGGGTGTCATACCTATTTCCTTTGCAATTGCAGAAGCAGTTGCGGCGTGATCACCTGTAATCATAACGGGACGTATGCCGGATTTTTTACAGCATTTAATTGCTTCGGCAATTTCCGGTCTTGGTGGGTCGGATATTCCTATAAGACCGCACAGCTTAAGTGGAATATCAATGCTGTCGGGGACAAAGTCCGTTTCGCAGGTTGCAACTGCCAGAACACGCAGACCTTCAGATGCCATTTTGGCATTTTCGTCAAGGGCGGAATTTTTTTCTTCTTTTGAAATATGGCACTTTGGTATAAGTACATCGGGTGCTCCCTTTACAGTAACCGTGTATTTGCTTCCGTTTTTACTTGCGGTTAGCATATATTTTGCAGAGGAGCTGAAGGGTATTTCCTTTACGCGTCTTAGGGGAGGTTTCGTTATACCGTTAGCTTTGGCATATTCGGTTATTGCATTTTCCGTAGGATCTGTGTTATTGCAGCATAATATCGCACAGGTTATTGTTTGTGAAACATTTCCACGTATTTTTGTAACTGTCATTTTGTTTTTTGTTAAAGTTCCGGTTTTGTCGGAACATATAACCGACGCACTGCCAAGGGTTTCAACTGCCGGCAATTTTCGTACGATAGAGTTTTTCTTTGCCATTTTCTGAACGCCCAAAGCAAGCATTACGGTAACTACGGCGGGAAGTCCCTCCGGAATTGCCGCCACTGCCAGACTTACAGATGTCATAAAAATTTCAAGAGGCGGAATGTTTTTAAAAAGTCCTATGCAAAAAACAACAGTACATATTGCAAGGGCAAGAGTACCTAAAATTTTTCCTGTTTGTTCAAGCTTGATTTGCAGTGGGGTTGCAGGTGCGGAACCGGTTGCAATTGCCCTGGCAATTTTTCCTATCTGGGTATTTTCTCCGGTTTCGGTTACAATGGCTTTTCCGTTTCCGGATATTACGGCTGTGGCGGACCACAGCATATTTGTAACATCTGCCATCGGAGTAGATTCGGCAAAAATCTTTTCTGCAAATTTGTATACCGGTTGCGATTCTCCTGTTAAAGACGATTCATCGACGGCAAGCTCGGTGGCAGATATAAGCCTGGCATCTGCAGGCACAAAATCTCCCGCCTTTAAGATTATAAGGTCACCGGGTACAAGGTCGCATACATTTACTGTTTTGTTTTCTCCGTTTCTTATTACCGATGCGGTAGGTTGAGAAAGCTTTTTAAGCTGTAAAAGAGCTTTTTCCGCCTTCTCCTCCTGTATAACACCGACTATTGCATTTGTTGCAACAATACATATTATTACTATTGGCTCGACGAAATCATTTTTGCCTTCATATATTGCAATGGCAAATGATATTGCCGCGGCTATCAGCAGTATAATTATCATATAGTCGTTGAATTGGTTTATAAATTTTTTAAAAATGCTGTCTTTTGGGGAATCGGGAATTTCATTTTTCCCGTAAATCTTAAACCGTTCCGATATCTCGTTGTGGGTAAGTCCGTTTGTTTTTGATGTATTAAGCTTTAAAGCTGTAGCATCTCCTGTTAAAGTATGCCATATCATTGGTCGTTCACTCCTTTGTACAAGTTTATTCAACCAAAACAATGTTATGACAAAAATCACTTTGGTTTAATGTTAATAAAATTTTAATTTACAAGTATCTTTTTTTGTGATATAATGACTTATATTTATATGAGGAGTTGTAGATTATGAATTTCAAAAAAATACTTTTAACTTTAGTTTTTGTGCTTTCGTTGTTTTCTGTAAGTGCTTATGCACATACAATGCAGTTCACAATGGGCGATTATGACGCAAAGGTTGACAACGGGGCAATCGAAGTACGTACAATGGAAGTTGCTCCATATACGGTTGAAGGCAGAACAATGGTTCCCGTACGTATTATCGGAGAAACCTTCGGTGCAGATGTACAGTACATCCACGAAGAAACAAAGGTTATCATCACACTTGGTGACAAGAAAATTTCAATGATTATTGGTGAAGCTGTTGCAGATGTTAACGGTGAAACCGTTGCATTGGACGTTCCGTCTGTTGAAACAAACGGCAGAACTTTGGTGCCTCTTCGTTTTGTGTCAGAAACATTGGGCTTTGATGTAAAGTACGTTGCAGCAACAGAACAGATTCTTATTACTAACGATGTTGCAGCTGTTGAAATAAACGGTTCAAAGCTTTATCCTGCAGATTATGCAGCTGTATACGGTATGTATTTTGCTAAATACGGCGAAACAAACAGCGAGGAAGAAATTTTTGCGGTTACAAAAGTTATGCTTGCAGACTATGCACTTTATGAAGCTGAGTCAAACAAGTGGGATATCCCTTATCCGTATGATATGAAAGAAGATATTGTAGCCAATGTTGCAGAGCTTGATGCTTTATATCCGGGTAATCTTGATGCTGTATGGGCAAATCTTCTTGAAATCGAATGCAGAGCATCTGACCTTAACGCTTTCTTGTATCAGGTTTATCTGCCCGATGCTGAAGCTGCAGAAAACTACAAGAATACTGAGTTGAAGGATTATATGGCTGCAAAACACATTCTTGTTTCTGACGAGGCTTTGGCAAAGCAAATCTTAACTGAACTAAAAAACGGTGCGGATTTTGATGCTTTGATGATGGAATATACCGAAGATCCCGGAATACAGACAAATCCGGAAGGTTATGTGTTCGGAGAAGGTGAAATGGTTGAAGAATTTGAAACTGCCGTAAAGGCACTTAAGGTTGACAAGGTAAGCGGACTTGTAAAAACTTCTTACGGATACCACATAATTAAGAGAATTGATATTCCTCAGGCATTTGTTGTGGATTCCTATGCAAATGATTATATTGCAAAGCATTTTACAGATGTTATAGAAAAAGGAAATGTTAAGATTGATGCATACACAGATGCACAGCTTCTTGAAATGTGCAAATAATGTCGATGGTTAAGTGTTGACAAACAAATTACATTAGTTTAAAATTAAAATATAAAGTGATAGGAGGATTTAGTATGACTTTTATAGAAAAATATAACAAGCTTTCTAAAAAGCTTATTAAAGCTGACATAACAAAATATACTGAAAACTTTGCAATTCAGATTACTATGGATGATGAAGATTGTGGCGGCACATTCTTTGTGGCTTATATTGACGGAGCTTTTAAGGTGGAACCTTATGATTATGTTGACAACACAGTAAACATAAACATTCTTTCTTCCACTTTGGAAAAGCTTATTGATAAAAAGGTAACAGTTGATGAGGCGTTTGAGGCTGATGCAATTGCCGCAAACGGCAATGCAGACCATGTGGTTATGCTTTTTGAGGGCTTTGAAAAGAAAGTAAGAAAAGCTCCTGCAAAGAAGGCTGCTCCAAAGACAGAAGAAAAGACAGAGCCTAAAAAGGCAACTAAAAAAGTTGAAGAAAAAAAGGTCGCAAAAAAGGCTGAACCCAAGAAGGAAGAAGTAAAAAAAGAAGAGGTTAAAAAGCCTGCGGCTAAAAAGACTACAACAAAGAAAAAATAACAAATTAAAGGCGTTGCATCTGCAACGTCTTTTTTCTTGAATTTACACAAAAAGTGTTATATAATGTTTATATCAAATTAACAGGGGTGTTTGTATGGCTAAAAAGAATACCAGAAACACAAGGGGTAAAATTATAACAGCTGCGTGGGATTTGTTCTATGAACAGGGCTATGAGGATACTACAATAGAAGAAATAATTGAAAAGTCAGGTACATCAAAGGGGTCGTTCTATCATTACTTTGAAGGTAAGGATGCACTGCTTGGCTCTCTTTCATATATTTTCGATGAAGAGTATGAAAAATTGCAGTCTGAAATCGATGAAAATATGAACAGCTTTGATAAGCTTTTGTACCTTAATGAAAGACTTTTTGAAATGATAGAGGACCGTATAGACATTGACCTTTTAACAAGATTGTATTCAACCCAACTTATAACAAAAGGCGAAAAGCATTTGCTGGATAATAAAAGATTATATTATAAACTTCTTCGTAAAATTGTTACGGAAGGGCAGAAAAATGGCGAACTTTCTGTAGAAATGTCTGTTAATGAAATTGTAAAGCTATATGCAATGTGTGAACGGTCTCTGCTTTATGACTGGTGTTTATGCAATGGAGATTACTCGTTGAAAAGTTATGCAAAAACAGTAATGCCTGTGTTTTTGAATCATATAAAGTTATAAGTTTGTTTTTTGTATAAAAAATAGTATTTAATTTAGTCTGGCGATTTTGATATATAGTATAAGGTTTTTGGCGAATGCGGTATAGAATACAGTCTATACTGCATTCTGTATTGCATTCTGCAAAAAAGTGTGCTACAATAGGTTACATTGCGGAGGTTACTCCGTCAGATTTAGTAAGGAGTGAATTAAATGAACGGTGAAGTTTTGGCTTTTGTTCTTTATTTTGTAGCAATGCTTACAATTGGCGTTGTTTTCTTTATAAAGTCAAAAGATAATGGTGAAAAGGAATATTTCCTTGGAGGAAGATCCATGGGTCCATGGGTTACTGCTATGAGTGCTCAGGCATCTGACATGAGTGCATGGCTTTTGATGGGGTTGCCCGGTAGTATTCTTGCCTTTGGTCTTGGTCAGGCGTGGATAGGTATCGGTCTTGCATTGGGTACAGCACTTAACTGGATTTTTGTTGCAAAGAGATTAAGAAAGTTTTCTAAGGCAGCCGGTGACTCAATCACATTGCCCCAGTATCTTTCAAACAGATTTGCAACAGCAAATCCTGCACTTAAAATTATTTGTGCAGTAGTATTTTTAATCAGCTTTACAATTTATGTTGCATCAGCTTTCTCTGCAGGTACAACAGTATTTACAACATTGTTCCCCGGTTTGGGTGAAAATCTTGCAATGATAATTTTTGCAGTAATTGTTTTGGTATACACATTTATGGGTGGTTACAAAGCTGTTTGCTGGACAGATTTTTTCCAGGGACTGTTGATGCTTGTTGCTTTGCTTGCAGTTCCGATTGTTATTGTTTTTACAAAAGATCTGGATGCATCAGTACTTAATCAGGTATATTCGTATGTGGAAAACGGTAAAGAGGTAACTTGCACATTTACAACTAATTTGTTTGGAGCAAGCTGGCAGGAAATTGTTACAGGTCTTTCATGGGGTCTTGGTTACTTTGGTATGCCTCACATTCTTGTAAGATTTATGGCTATTGAAAAACCAAGTATGGTTAAAAAATCTGCAACTGTTGCCATAATCTGGGTTGTAGTTACTTTATTTGCGGCAATTATGATAGCTTATTTCGGAAGAATTCTTATTGGTGCAGAGTTGCTTGAGTATGGAAATCAGAAGCTGGTATTCATTGAACTTGCAAGAGACATATTCAAATTTGTTCCATTTATTACAGGGTTGCTGCTTGCTGCTATTATTGCAGCATCAATGTCTACTGCGGATTCTCAGCTTTTGGTTGCGTCATCTTCATTTACAAGCGATATTTACAAACCCATTATCAGAAAACAGGCTTCTGACAAAGAAGTTACCTGGATGGGTAGATTGATTGTTGTTATTGTAGCTGTAGTGGCATTCTTCATTGCGAGCAGTAAGGGATCAGGTGCACAGGCTATTATGAATATGGTTGAAAACGCATGGGGTCTTTTCGGTGCTGCTTTTGGTCCTACGGTAATTCTTTCGCTTTTTTGGAAGAGATTTACATACAAAGGTGCTGTTTCAGGTATTGTTGCAGGTGCAATAGTTGATTTGGTATGGTTGTGGAAGCTTACTGCAACAACAGGAATTTATGAAATTCTACCGGGTTTTGTAATAAGCTTTATTGTTGCAGTGGTAGTTTCACTTGCAGATAAAAAGCCTTCGGCAGAAATTGAAAAAATATACGAAACTGCTACAGACAAAAACATTGACGATTAATATTTGTTTTTTAGACTGTCCTTCGGGGCAGTCTTTTTTGCATAAAACTCTCCGAAGATTCATATTATTTCATATAAACCTATTCGGAGGATAAAAAATGTATGAATTAAAAAAGCTGTTGAAAAGGCATATAGAAGAAAATTTATTCAAATATATAATTGTACTTCTGTTATTTGCGGGAGGTATTATATCGGGCTTTGTATTTTCCGGAAATGTTTCTGCTGAAATATCAGATGGTCTGCAAACCGAGGTAGGAACTTTTATAGAGGGATTTTCAGAAGGAGATTTCAACAGAAGTGAAATAGCAAAAACATCTTTTTTAAAAACTCTGCGTATTACATTGCTGATATTTTTAAGCGGTTTATCGGTGTGGCTTTTGCCCGTTTCTTTTGCGGCACTTTTTTCATATGGGTTTTCTTTGGGCTTTACAATGGGTTATCTTTCTTCGAATTTTGGGGCACAGGGATTTGGTGTAGGAATTGTTTCTGTTTTCTTTGTTTTTTTAATTAACATACCTGTGTATTTGATTTTATCTGTTGTTGCAATAAATAACAGGCATAAAAAAAGGGGACGTAATTCGGAAGGGAATTTAGGTCTGTACAGTATAATTTTTGCAGTTTTATTTCTGATTTCCCTACTTTCCGTTGTTGCCGATACATTTTTTTCACCGTGGATTATCGGCTTAATTTGTAGGTGATTATATGTGCAAATAACAATATGTTGTAGCAATGTGAATATTAAACAAATTTTACAAATTTTTTTGTTTAATTTATTTTAAAAAAAGCTGTACAAAACGAAAAAAATGTTGTAAAATAAGATTCCACGCGTTTTTGAGTTTACATAAATCAAAGGAGTAAGAATTATGGTAAATATGTTAAATGATTTTACCAATTATCTTGTAACAGATAAAAAAGTATCTGCAAATACATTGCAGTCATATATAAGAGATGTAAAACAGTATATGGATTATTTGAAGTCGACCGGTGTGTCAAGCTGTGTTGATATTACGCCTACTGCTTACCTTAATTATATTACATATCTTCAGAAAATGGGCAAAGCCCCTACAAGTGTATCCCGTGTAATTGCTTCCACAAGAAGCTTTTACAGATATCTTTGTGACAAAAAGGTGTGCAATATAAATCCTGTTGAAAAGGTACACGCATTAAAGTCTGAAAGAAAGTTGCCGCAAATTCTCACAGGTGATGAAATACAGCTTTTGCTTGCACAGCCCTCCGGTGAAGATTTCAAGGGGAAAAGGGATAAGGCTATGCTGGAGCTTTTGTATGCTACGGGCATAAGAGTTACCGAGCTGGTATCACTTAATGTGGAGGATATTAATCTTGATGTAGGCTATATTGTGTGTCGTCGCCAGACAAAAGAACGTGTAATTCCCATATATCCACGTGCGGCAATGGCACTAAAAAATTACATAAATCAGGAAAGAAGTCTGATGCTTGACGAAAACTCGGATGCTTTGTTTGTAAATATCAATGGTGCACGTCTTACAAGACAGGGATTCTGGAAAATAATAAAAAGCTATACGGAAAAGGCGAATATAAATAAGGATATTACCCCTCACACATTGCGTCACTCTTTTGCGGCACATCTTCTTGAAAACGGTGCAGATATCAAGTCTTTGCAGGAAATGCTTGGTCATGCCGATGTTTCTTCTACACAGATTTATACAAGTATCATAAAAAATAAAATAAATGAAGTTTATAAAAACGCTCATCCTTTAGCAAGAGGATAGTTATATTATGAATTTTTTCGCATATCTATTTAGTAATAATTCCTTTGGAGGTATTTATTATGAAAACGGGTATGCGTTTTGTTTTATTTATACTTATAGCATCAATGTCTGTTACGGTTTTCGCAGACTTTCAACCTTCACATAATGTAAGAAGCTATATATTGATGGATTATGATACGGGTACGGTACTTGCAGAAAGTAACAGTAATGAGCCATATCCCATTGCAAGTGTAACAAAAGTTATGACAATGCTTATTTGTATGGAATCCTTACAGGCGGGAAGAATTTCTATGAGCGACGTTGTAACTGTCAGCGAGTATGCCGCAAGTATGGGTGGCTCGCAGATATATCTCGAGCCCGGGGAACAGATGTCTGTTGAAGAGCTTTTAAAATCTGTAGCAGTAGGGTCTGCAAATGATGCAAGTGTTGCGCTGGCAGAACATATAATGGGAAGTGAAACTGCTTTTGTTGATGCAATGAACGAACGGGCCAAAGCTCTTGGGATGACAAATACTCATTTTGTAAATTGCAATGGACTGGATGAAGATAATCACTACAGCTCTGCTGCCGATGTGGCGGCAATGTCAAGAGAACTTTTGAAACATGATGCAATTCGCCCGTTTCTGGGAATATGGATGGATAGCGTGCGAAACGGTCAGTTTGGGCTTACCAATACAAATAAGCTTATAAGATTTTACAACGGTGCAATAGGCGTAAAAACCGGCTCTACAACAAATGCAAAATATTGCCTTTCCTCTGCTGCATCCCGTGACGGCCTTACAATAGTGGCTGTGGTACTCGGTGCGGAAACCACCAACGAAAGATTCGAAACGGCAAAAGAACTTTTGAATTACGGCTTTGCCAATTATAAAATTGAAACGCTTACGGAAGCAAATAAAAGTTTTGGAGTAGCCAATGTATTAAAGGGAAAAACAACGAAGGTGGAAGCAGTAACCAAAAATTCACTTAAGCGACTTATAGATAAACAGTCGGAAAATGCCACGGAAGAAAAAGTAACATTAAATAATGTAGAAGCCCCTGTAACAAAGGGAGATATAATAGGAAAAATCGAATTTATTGAAAAAGGAGATATAGTAGGAGAGGTAGATCTGGTTGCATCCGAGGATGTAAAAAAGCTTAATTTGATTGATGTTTTCGGCATTTTTTTAACCAAATGGTTACTAAAATAAAAAATATTTAAAAAATTTCAAAAAAAGTATTGACATTGTCCTTTTGCTGTGTTAAAATATATCCCGTTGCGCTGTTACAACACTTGCGTGGAGATAAGAAGTGGATATAAAAAGTAACTGCAATAAACAATGTCAAATTTTTTTTGAAAAATTTCAAAAAAGTACTTGACAAACCCGCAAAGGTTTGTTATAATAATCAAGCGCTTTGCGGAGTGCACATGAAGTTTGAAAAGTGAATAGCGTGAGAACGATGTACAAATAAAAGTTCTCGTCAATTAGAGTTTATATACTCTTTACAAAACAACGAATTTGAATTGAGCAGAGAGAAGCTCGATTAAATAATTTTTTAATCGAGAGTTTGATCCTGGCTCAGGACGAACGCTGGCGGCATGCCTAACACATGCAAGTCGAACGGAGCCATCTGGACAATCCCTTCGGGGTGCGTTCGGGGAAGCTTAGTGGCGGACGGGTGAGTAACGCGTGAGTAACCTGCCTTTCAGAGGGGGATAACGTTCCGAAAGGGACGCTAATACCGCATAACATACAGACACCGCATGATGACTGTATCAAAGATTTATCGCTGAAAGATGGACTCGCGTCTGATTAGCTGGTTGGAGGGGTAACGGCCCACCAAGGCGACGATCAGTAGCCGAACTGAGAGGTTGATCGGCCACATTGGGACTGAGACACGGCCCAGACTCCTACGGGAGGCAGCAGTGGGGGATATTGCGCAATGGGGGAAACCCTGACG